>DASVKG010000204.1:0-2365 GCA_036385495.1 Anaerolineales bacterium
ATCCCGCACTTTGACCGTTGGCAAATCCTGCACTCCGTGCTGATGCCCTTCCTGAAATCCCGTTCGAAGGATGGCGAATTCTCCCTCGGCATTGACGAGAAAACTGCCTTGGTTGGCAGACTCGGCGGCCAGTGGCGGGTGTTGGGCGCGGGCAAAGTATGCGTCATCACGCGCGAGAAAGTGAAATCCTACTCCACTGGTGAAACAATCCCTTTTCAAGTGTAGCTATTCTCCCCAAGGAGTTTTTATGAAGAACCTCATCCAAAATCTGACCGAAACCTTCTCCCCCTCCGGCTATGAAGGCGCCATCTGCAAGGTTATCCGCAAGGAAATCAAGCCCCTCGCCGACAATGTCCGCGTGGATGCGTTGGGCAACCTGATCGTTCATAAAGGCTCCAAATCAAAAAGCGGTCTGAGAATCATGCTGGCCGGCCACATGGACGAGATCGGCCTGATGGCCACCCACATTGACGACAATGGTTTCATCCGCTTTACCGGCCTCGGGGGTATTCGCCCGGCAGCCCTGACCGGCAGCCGCGTCCGCTTCATGAACGGCACGCCTGGCGTCATCAATTCAGAACGGCTGACCGACCTGGCGAAGACCCCCACTCTCGAGCAGTGCTTTATTGATGTGGGTGCTTCCAGCAGGAAGGATTGCCCGGTCAAGGTGGGCGATGTGTGCGCCTTCGAACGTCCATTCCTCGACTTGGGAAACCGGATGATTGCCAAGTCCATGGACGACCGTATCGGCTGCGCCGTTATGATCGAAGCCTTGCGCACCCTGAAGACCTCCCCTCACGATCTCTATTTCGTCTTTACCACGCAGGAGGAAGTGGGTTTGCGTGGAGCCACTACCTCCGCCTTCGGCGTGGACCCGGACCTCGGCCTGTCAGTGGATGTGACCGGTACCGGCGACACGCCTAAAAGTTCAATGATGGAAGTTGCCCTGGGCAAAGGCCCAGCGGTCAAGGTCAAGGATGGAGGCATGCTGGCTGATCCGCGCATCGTCAAATGGATGATACACACCGCGGAGAGCGCGAAAATCCCCTATCAGCGCGAAGTGCTCGAAGGCGGCACCACCGATGCACGCGCCATCCAGGTGGCACGCGCCGGAGTCCCGGTGGGCTGTCTCTCGGTCCCAACCCGCTACGTGCACAGTCCGTCCGAAATGGTGGACACCGGCGACGTGCGAAATTCCGTCAAACTCCTCGTCGCCCTGTTGAGCGCTCCAGTGGATTTATGAACCACATTCAAAAAAAAATCGGCGCACCTGTTCGGGTGCGCCGATTTTTTTCATGGAACTGCTATCCGGTATACGGATTAATTTTTTTCTTCTTCCTTCTTTTGTTTCTTCGGCATTCCCCACATGAAAATGGCCACACCTACGCCTAGGGCAAAGGCGCCCAGTGCACCCGCGCCAGTGAAGGCAACCATGGCGATGATCAAACCAGCCAGCCCAAGGAAGATGGCGGTTTGGCCTTGCCAGGTTAGCATCTTCTTGAGCAGGTCAAGGGTAAGCCAGCCGATTCCCAATCCAAGGACCGCCAGGCCTACAAAACGGAAGAGCTGGGAAAGCAGAACAAGTATTAGATTTACGATTTCGAGTGCTGTCATTAGTTGCTCCTTTTCTGAGTGAATGAACTGTTACGCCCAGGCCCAGATGAGCCATAGGCCAATCATGACTAATCCAATTATAACCCGAAATACAGCCCCCCAGCCGCAACCGATCAACATTCCTTTCATAGAGTTCAGGGCTTTTCTTGCATCCTTCAAGCGGATCCATTCGATCAGAAACAGTACGAGCAATGCCGCCAGGATTCCGCCAACAATTGGGATCGGGATGACAAAATTCCCTATGATGGCCGACACCATCGCGATCAATACAACCCACCAGGGAGCGCCTTCCTGGTGCGCCCGGGCGCCCATCAGCACGTTATCCAGGATGGACCCGACCAGCATCAACACCGTGATAAGCGCGAACATAACCCAGCCGAGCATCCCAAACCCGGCTGTAATCCCGTATCCCAGCGCCGATACCCAGATGATCACCAATCCCGGCAGGATCGGGATTACCAGCAAGCCCACCGCCATCATTACAATGGCAATTCCCCTGGCGGCCTGTTCAATCTCGATGTAGTAGGGACCAATTTGCATCAATTACTCCAGGATGTTCTATGAACGGATAATTTCCACTCCGCCCATCCACGGCAGCAGAGCTTCCGGAACTTTCACAGACCCGTCGGCCTGCTGGTAATTTTCGAGAACGGCGATCAGCGTCCGCGGCATTCCCAGACCCGAACCGTTCAGCGTGTGGACGAAGCGCGTCTTGCCACCGTCGGCGGGACGATACTTGATGTTCGCCCGC
>DASVKG010000205.1:0-4708 GCA_036385495.1 Anaerolineales bacterium
TCGTTCAGATCCAGGGATTTGTTCTGGCTCCAGGCAGACTGGAAGATATTGGAGAGCAGGATGTGTTCGCGCGAGCGGATCGGATCAATATCGTCGAAACCGACCAAACCTAATATTGCTGTTACCGTGCTGGAAATGCGCTCGGTCAGGATCTCGCGGTTGGTCGCCCAGTCCAGGCCCGGTGCGGCCAGCGACGACAACACACTGACTGGGATGCCCGCGTCTGAACCGGGAGTGTAGATGGCAAACTCAGCCGCGTTCTTGAGCGCCACCATGCGCTCATGGGGTATCCCCCACTCGGCCAGCCCGTTGCGCCAGGCTAGGGCGGCGTCGGTGGAGGCCTGCTCGACGGATCTCCCGGCGCGGCGAGCCAGTTCAGGGTCGAGCCAGGGCTGGAAGTCCTGGGGAGCCAGGTCGGGGAAGTGCAGCAGCAGGTTGGTCAGGTCGCCTTTCGGGTCGATCAGGATGGCGGGGATCCCTTGCAGGGCGGCTTCCTCCAACAAGGCGATGCACAACCCGGTCTTCCCCGAGCCGGTCATGCCGGTTACCACGCCATGCGTGGTCAGGTCGGCGGGATCATATAGCAGCGGTTGGTCGGTTACTTTGACGTTTGTAGAATCATACAGACGGCCAAGATAGAATTTCTCGCTCATCGGAGACCTCCGGGATATGCTGGATACTTTACTCTAACTGGTGAAAATTGACAACCATATTTTTGGGGCTATGAAACAATGCTGATGTTCAACAAATCAGGGCTGCGCCTGGTCATGGACGCGCTGAAACTCGCCTAAAATTTGCGCCGCAAATTCCGCGTTATGGAGTATGACCACATTCTCGTCGTTGCGCTCTTCGGCGCTCGCGCTGAAATTATACGAGCCGGTGATCACGATGGTTCGGTCGATGATGATCACCTTATGGTGCATCTGCCCGGCATTGCCGTCCCGCCGCACATCCATTCCGGCTTGCATGAACGGGTCGTACATTGTGCCCAGGTTGGAATTGATCTGGTCGTCGTCCATCACCCCTGCCACGGTCAGGCCATCTGCAGCCCTTTGAATGAGAGCCTCGCCGAGGTCGTTGGCTGTTAAGGAATAAGCCAAAAAATAAATGCTCTCTCTTGCTCCCTGAAGGAGATCCAGTAGTCTCGCTGCAACCCCGTCATCCGGAGAGAAATAAATTTCAACCTGTGTGCCGTTGATCGTCAAGCTGGGATTGGGGGTTGACGCACGCGTATCTGGACCAAACAGGTTTTCAACGAACATTTCATTGAATTCGGTGGTGTAATCTTCCGCCGCCTGTGTCGAGCGGATGCGGATAAGATTGTTATTGTCCTTATATGCGCCGCTGGTCGTGTAATTCATAGAACCGGTCCAGACCTCCGATTGGTCTATCACCACGAATTTATTGTGCATCAGGCCTTCCTGCTGGTCACCGGTGACGGGGATCCCGGCCTCCAGGATCTGTTGAACTTCCCGGGCATTCATGTTATCGCTTTCCATCACCATGCGCACTACCACCCCGCGTTGATGTGCATGGATAAGGGCATCACGGATGCTCCACAGGTTTAAGCTATAGGCGGCCATATCTACCGAAATCCGTGCTTTATCAATGGCAGCCGCCAGGGTTTCGTCCGGACCGCCCTCATAATCCGCTGCCAGGGGCACGGTTGGGTTGGTAAAATAGACCTCCAGCCAGCTATTTGATTCGTCGGGGGTAGTGGAGCCTGGCGCAGTCGTCCAGGTCGGAAGGGCAGGCTGCGCCTCGGTGGAACAGGCCGTTAGCAGGAAGAGCAGTACGAATACAGGGATGATCTTATGGCCGCGCGTTTTTGTTCGGATGCCCATGCTATTTTCTCTGCTTTGATTATCGTGCATAGGTTGGGAATACTGCATTTCCCTCCTCATGGCTCAGGTGGTGGGGGAATCTCACCGGGTGGCGGGATTGTCTCACCGGGTAATGGTGTTGACGACAGACCTGGCGAAGACCATTTTACTTGGGCGTGGATATAAATTCTCCGGAATTCGCTGGCGAAAACGGTTGCGACTTCCGGGTTGAATAGGATCATCACATTGGAATGGTTAAGGGAAGAATTGGTGCCATGAAAGGCCTCGTTCGCCTCGCTGGTAAAGTTGTAAGCTCCAATAATAACGATTTTCTGGTCGATGATCATGACGCTTTCGTGCATCGAGCCGTTTTTATTTCCATCCGCCCTTACATCGCTTCCCGGTACCGGGACTCCAAATTCCGCCATGGAAGCATCCACAACTCCCGCCACTTTTACTTGCTGCCCGGCCTCCGCAATTGCCCCGCCGAGTTCTGCCCCGAAGAATTCGGGACTCAGGTAGTTTATGCTTTGAGTAGCGCCCATGACCAATTCCTTGATGCGCGCCGCCAATGCATCCTCCGGTAAGAAGGACACTTCCAGATTAGTTCCTTCCATGCTAACCGCTGGGTTGGGTGTGGCTGTGCCCGCGTCCGGGTCTGAGAGGGTTATGTCGAACATGCCGTTGAATTCGACCAGGTAGTCTTCAGCGATCACCTTGGAACGGATACGCAGCAGGTTGTTGTTATCCGAGTATGCACCTTCAGCGGTGAATTTCATCGAGCCTGTCCAAACTTCATACCTGTCAATAACAACAAAATTATTGAGCATCAACCCTTCGGGCTGGTCACCGGTAATGGGGATCCCGGCCTCCAGGATCTGCTGGACCTCCTGGTTGCCCATGTTGTCGCTTTCCATCACCATGCGCACCACCACCCCGCGTTGATGAGCATGCAGCAAGGCATCCCGAATGCTCCCCAAATTGAGACTGTTGGCGCCCATTTCCACTGATAGGCGCGCCTTGTCAATGGCAGCTGCCAGGGCTTCGTCCGGGCCTCCCTCGTAGTTCGTCGACTGGGGCGCCTCCGGGTTGGTAAAGAGGATTTCCAGCCAGGTGGAAATCGAACTGGGTTCAGGCATGGTCGGGGCTGTCGTGGTCCGGTCAGGAGTCGAGGGAATGCAGGCAGATAAACTCAACGTCACTATCAGCAGGAGCAGAGTAGATTGGCTACGCGCATTATTGTGAGGCTTCATTCACTTCCCATATAACCTTGGATTGGCCTCATTATACAGCCTCCTGGAAAAAACTAGCACACAAGTTCCATCTTCGCAGGTTGGAGTTGGGGCCGCTCCTGGTCCGGACATCCGCTTACTGGCTGCCCTCCGCTTCGGCCTGTTCCTCGCTGGGGTATAATCCTCACTCGTGAATGAATCCTCCGGTCAAGCCAACCGCCAGATCGCCCGCGCTGCTGGGGTTGTGATGCTGGCTTTCCTCCTGAGTCAGGTGGCTGGCCTGGTGAGGCAGATCCTGGCGACACGCGCTTTTGGTACGGGCACCGTCATGGATGCCTTCAATACTGCCAATATCTTTCCGGATCTGCTCTTCAACCTGCTGGCAGGTGGCGCGCTGGCTTCCGCTTTTGTTCCAACTTTCACCGCTTTTCTTACCAGAAATGAGCACCCTTCTGCCTGGAAATTGGCGTCCTCCATAACCAACCTGGCGGTGCTGCTCCTGGCGGCCATCAGCCTGGTCTCGTCGCTCTTTGCCACCCAGATCGCGCACCTGCTGGCCCCCGATTATTCTCCCGCACAGCAGGTCCTCACCGCCCATTTGCTCAGAGTCCTGCTGATCACCTCCACCGTTTTCGGCCTCAGCGGGATTCTGTCGGGCATCATTAATTCCCACCAGCGTTTCCTGCTGCCAGCCCTGGCATCCGCCGTCTACTGGACCGGGATTATCATCGGTCTGATTTTCTTCGTGCCATCCATGGGCATCTTTGGGTTGGCCTGGGGGGCGGTGCTGGGTTCAATCCTGCATCTGTGCATCCAACTGCCCGACCTGTTCCGCCTCCCCACCCGGCATTACACCCCCACTCTGGGCTTGAACAATCCGTCAGTTCGGGAGGTCGCCCTGCTCATGGGGCCGCGTCTTATCAGCGTGGCAGTCCTGCAGCTTAATATGGTGGTCACCGGCATCATCGCCAGCAGCCTGCCCACCGGTTCCCTCTCGGCCATCAAGTATGCCTTCCCGATCATGACCATGCCGTTGGTGGTGATTGGCTCGGGCATCGGCTTTGCCACCCTGCCCACCTTCTCCGCTCAATTCGCCCGCGGCCAACTGGATGACATGCGCAGTTCGCTCACCGCATCGCTGCGGGGGGTGCTCTTCCTGTCCATTCCAGCCACCATCGGGTTGATCCTGCTGCGTGGTCCCCTGATCACGTTCCTGTTCCAGCGCGGGAATTTTTCTGCCGAGTCCACCCAGATGGTCTCCTGGGCACTCTTGTGGTACACCGTCGGACTGGTTGCGCACTGCGTGCTGGAGATCCTGGTGCGCGCCTTCTTCGCCCTGCACGATACCAAGACCCCTGCCCTCATCAGCGCCGGGGCCATGGGACTGAACATCATCTTCAGCATCACCTTCCCGTTTTGGTTCCAAAAAATGGGTTGGATGCCGCTCGGTGGGTTGGCATTTGCGATCACCCTGGAAACCGCCATCGAGACAACCGTCATGTTCTTCCTGCTCCGCAAACGGATCAAGGGTATCCACGCCGGGGCCTTGGTGAAAGGTGCGGGTGCCGCCGCGCTCGCCACCCTGTTCATGGGTGCGGTTCTGCTGGGTTGGTTGCGGATCACGGCCTCCCATTCTGCCGCCCTGACGGCCCT
>DASVKG010000206.1:0-3510 GCA_036385495.1 Anaerolineales bacterium
GTGCCGGCAGAAACACCATAGGAAGTGGTCAGTTCGCCGCCGCCCATGTGGGTGTAGAGCAGCGCTTCTCCGCCCAAACCGTCTGCCAATTGTTTAAGGTTGAACAGGTCTTCGTTGGAGAGCCGCCCACTGGCGAGGATGAGGGAGTCTTTCCGCGCAGCGGATAAAGCCTGCGTAACAGTTTGCAGACTCTCGGTCCAGGAAGCGGGGGCCAGGCTGCCATTTTTCCTGATCAGCGGTTTTGCCAGTCGATTTTCATCTTCCGTATAGTGATAAGCGAAGCGGCCCTTGTCGCACATCCAGATCTCGTTGACAGCTTCGTTCTGACGAGGCATGACGCGCTTGATGGCAACTTTGCCATCCGACTTGGCCTCACGGCGGGTGTTAAGGGTCACATTACAACCCACCGGGCATTGCGCACAGATGGACGCAGCGGCTTTCATTTCCCAGGGGCGCGCCCCGAAGCGGAAGTCCGCAGTGGTGAGAGCACCGACCGGGCAGATATCGGAGGTGTTGCCGGAGAAAACAGAGTCGAAGCCCGGCTCGGAGTTGGTGATGATGTCGGTGGCACGGGCGCGCTGGTAGAAAGCCAGCACCGGCTCCCCGGCAATCTCCTCCTGGAAGCGGATGCAGCGTGCACATTGGATGCAGCGTTCGCGGTCCAGCCAGATGAGATCGCCCAGGGGGACATGCTTTCCGGCGTGAGATTTCTCGTCGTAGATGTAGCGGCTCTGCGGGGAGGCGTGCGCCATGGTCAGGTTCTGGAGCGGACATTCACCGCCCTTATCGCAGACCGGACAGTCGAGCGGGTGCGAGGTGAGCAGGAATTCGAGGATTTCCTTCTGCGAGGCTTTGGCCTTGTCAGACTGGGTCAGCACCAGCATGCCTTCGGAGACCGGGGTGGTGCAGGCGGTTTCCAGTTTGGGGCCGAAGGAGATCTTGGGCTTGCCGTTTTCCATCACCTGTTTGCCGGTGGCACGGTCCACGACCGGGCGGCCAACTTCGACCAGGCACTGGCGGCACATGCCAACCGGCTCCATCTTGGGGTGGTAACAGAAGACCGGGATATCAATGCCAATCTTTTTGGCAGCGTTTACGAGCAGCGTACCAGCCGGGACAGTGATTAGCTGCCCATCAATCGTCAGGGATACCATATTAGCCATGCATGCCTCCCGCCGCGGAGGGTGTGAAATCAGCCGGGAAGCGCTCGATGGCAGTTGTCACTGCCATGGTGGCGAACTCGCCCAGCGGGCATAGGCATTTATTCTGCATCTGCTTCGCTACCGAGTGAAGGAGTTCAACGTTTTCTTTGGTCGCCTCGCCATGCTCGATATGTTCGATCAGGTGCTGCATCCAGAAGGTGCCTTCCCGGCAGGGTGTGCATTTGCCGCATGACTCGTGGGTGAAGAAATGGATGGTTTTACTGATGACCCACTCCAGGCTGATGGAGTCATCGATCACGATCACGGACGCCGACCCCAGGTCTGCGCCAAGCGTCCGAACAGAGGCGTAATCCATCGGTGTATCGAGAGCCTTGTCATCTGCAACGATCATCGTCGAAGAGGCACCTGCCGCCATGATCGCCTTGACCGGGCGGTCGTCCGGCACGCCGCCGCCATACTGGTAAATCAGCTGGCGGAAGGTGATCCCGAAAGGCAGTTCGTAGTTGCCGGGCCGGTTGACGCGGCCTGAAAGGGAGAATATCTTGACCCCCGGACTGTCGGGCGTGCCCAGGGATTTGAACCAGTCGGCGCCTTTTTCAATGATGAGCGGGACATTGGTAAGCGTCTCGACATTATTGACGACGGTAGGTTTGCCGTACAACCCATAGACCGCCGGGAAAGGCGGGCGGATGCGCGGCTGCCCGCGTTTGCCTTCGATGGACTCGAGCAGGGCTGTTTCCTCCCCACAAATGTAGGCGCCCGCACCGAGGTGGGTGTAGATGCGCAGGGAATAATCCGAGCCGAAGAGCTTGTCGCCCAGGAAGCCGGCTTTTTCCAGTTCGGCAATCTTATCGTCGAGAAAAGCGGCAATCGTCCAGAACTCCCCGCGCAGGTAAACATAGGCTGCGTTCGCCCCGGTGGCATAAGCCGCAATTGCCACGCCTTCCAGGAACTGGAAGGGGTTGCCCTCCATAATCTCGCGATCCTTGAAGGTACCAGGCTCGGACTCATCTGCGTTGGCCACCACGTAGTGCGGCCAGATAGTGTTGGGAATGAAGCTCCATTTGACGCCGGTGGGGAAACCGGCACCGCCGCGGCCGCGCAGGCCGGAGGCCTTGATGACATCGGTCACTTCCTGCGGCTTCATGCCGGTGACGGCTTTCCTGAAAGCTTCAAAGCCAGCCTTCTTTTTATAAACATCCAGATTGGCGATATCGGGTATATCACGGTGACGGAGCAGAAGGTGAGCCATTACTTCACCTCCCTGCCCAACTTGCGCAAAGTTGCGACGAGTTCCATGGTTTTATCCACGGTCATATTCTCGTGGTAATCGATCCCCTCGCCGCTCTGCACCTGGAACATGGGCGCTTTGTCGCACCCAGCCAGGCATGTGACCGCTTCGACTGTGATCATGCCATCGGAAGTGGTCTCACCAACCTTGACGCCCAGATTACCGCACAGCTCCTCAAGGAATTTATCGGCTCCGCGCAGGGCGCAAGGCAAGTCAGTGCAGACCTGCATGCGGTACTTCCCGGCTTGCTTGTCATGGTAAAGGGTGTAAAAGCCGACAATCTCGGCCACATCAGTGGAGGTGATATCGAGGATTTGGGCGATGTCTTCCAGTGCGGTCTTGGTGATGAAACCCTCGTCACGCTGCGCAAGATACAACAGCGGCATAACCGCCGAGCGTCTCTGCTCCGGGGGATATTTCGCAAAAATCTTTTTTATTTCCTCAGGATATTTATCAGCAAGCATAAAACCTCACACCTGACAGGGGACACTTAACTCGGAAAACCTAGCGGTCCACATCTCCCAGAACAATGTCAACCGAGCCGATGATGGCGACCAGGTCGGCAACCAACACGCCCCCGGACATCAAGGGCAGGGATTGCAAGTTATCGAAAGAGGGCGTACGCCAGTGAACACGGTACGGCTTGGGCCCCCCATCCGATTCCAAATAAACGCCCAATTCACCGCGGGGTGACTCAACCGCAGAATAGATTGCTCCTTTCGGAGCATCGAACCCCTCGGTCCACAGCTTGAAGTGGTGAATAAGCGCCTCCATGCTGACGCCGATCTCGGAACGCGGCGGCGGGACGAATTTGTAGTTATTGGAGCGCACCGGGCCGATCGGCAGCTTATCCAGGGCCTGCCCGACGATGCGCAGCGACTGGCGCATCTCCTCCAGGCGAACCAGGTAGCGGGCATATACATCACCTTCGGTGCGGGTGGGGACTTCGAAATCGTATTGTTCGTACCCGGAATAGGGCCGGGACTTGCGCAGATCCCACTTGACGCCACTGGCGCGCAGCATCGGACCGGTGACGCCGAAGTTCAGGCATTCTTC
>DASVKG010000207.1:0-16337 GCA_036385495.1 Anaerolineales bacterium
TCCAGCATGAACTCCTGGAAAGATGTGCTGAACTTTCACGCTGTCCAACCAATCCAACAGTTTCGTTACACCATCGGTAAAAACGCCACCGACAGTGCAATGATCATTGACGCCATGGATCTCCTTCACTCCGGTGTAGTGGACGGTTTCTGCCTAGTTTCCAGCGACAGCGACTACACTCGTCTTGCGACCCGGATTCGCGAAAGCGGAGTTTTTGTGATGGGCATCGGCGAGAAAAAGACTCCCAAACCTTTTGTTAACGCATGCGATGTTTTTGTATATACTTCCAACCTGATAACCGAGCACAAAGCCGCTCGCACCGCCGCGCCGAGACAAAGCCAACGCCGAAAAAAGCCAGCCACCTCATCTGGAACCTCCTCCATTCCAACTTCCTCTCCTCCTCCGGTTGCGATTCTTCCGCTTATCACCGAATCAGACAACGAAAACGACCCAATGCCTATAATCCGTCAGGCCTACGAAATCGCACAGCAAGAGGACGGATGGGCAAGACTCGATCACATGGGTAACGCGTTGTACCAATTAGACCCCGGCTTTGACCCGCGCACATATGGCCATCGTCAGCTTTCTCGGATGATTGCCAGTTACAAGGATTTATTCCAGATGCGAACACAGGAGATTGACGGGTCAACATTGTTTTTTGTAAAGATGAAGGAATAGTTCGCGCGAGATTAATCCCCGTAATTATTTGTTTAGGGGATATTTATCAGCTTTAGTGATTTTTGGGATCCTCTCCCTTGTGTTGCGATTTCTCCGGCTGCGAGAATTATGTGACCCAAAATTCCATGACACTCGAATCAAATAATCATTTTTCGATCAACTCGTTATATACCTGCACAATTTGACTGGCAATTTTCTCCCAAATATAGTTCTGAGCATTCTCAACAGCGTTGTTGCCCATTTTTCGGCGTAGTGTCTCATCCCCAAGTAATGATGTAAGCCGTTCACAGAGCGCGATATGATCCTCTGTAGGGACTGTGTAGCCTGTTACGCCATCCTGAACAAGGAATGCCAACCCACCTACTTGAGAGGCAATGACTGGTGTTCCACAGGCCATCGCTTCCAAAGCCACCATGCCAAACGATTCATAATAAGAAGGCATCACCACCACTTCTGCCGCTGAGTAATAATATGGTAAGGTATCCTGCCCCCGTTTGCCAAGGAAGACAACCATCTTACCAACCGTCAAATCATCGCATAATTTCTGCAACCTAATCATCTCTTCACTAATATCATCTGCCCCTGCTTCTGGATCGCCACCGATTACGGCCAGGTGCACTGGCTCTTTCAAATTCTTAAGTCGCAGGCAAGCGACCGCTTGAATGAGCGTTGCCACCCCCTTTAGCGGTTCTATTCGTCCGACAAATAATATCATGCGGGCATCTGAGGCCAAACCAATAAATTGGCGGGCTTCATCTGCAGGTATTGGGTAGAAGTGGCTGGTATCCACACCAGGCGGGATGACAGTTACTTTGCGGGAATCTGCTTTGTAGAGCCACTCGAGCTGGGCTTGCTCCGCTGGGGTAGCAGCGATGATACGGTCGGCCCTAGCGACTACCTGACGCTCCCCGTCCAGCCTATAAGCGCCTTCCCTTTCCGCCTCGCTCCGGGCCACGCGGTTTTTCATCTCCCCAAGGGTGTGAAACATATGAAGGATCGGTATCCCCTCCCATCGATCCGATAATGCTTCAGCCGCCAGACCTGACATCCAATAATGACTGTGAATCAGGTCGTACTTGACCCCCTTTTCCTTTGCAAAAAGACGGATGCCGTCGACAAACTGTGGAATATACCCTGCCAGTTCGCTTTTCGGGAATGGTATTTCAGGTCCGGCAGGCACGTGGACAACGCGGTTTCCAAACCCGAGGTCATGCAGAACATGAGGGACATGCTCATTTTGAGATCTAGTGAAAACATCCACGTGAATACCCATACGTCCTAGTTCGCGAGTCAAGTCACGTACATATACGTTCATCCCACCTGTGTCCTTGCCGCCAAGGGTGGCCAGCGGACATGTATGGTAGGAAAGCATGGCAATATTCACAACTTTAGTATAACATGCACCCGTCACCTTGAAAGTGACGGGCAGCTATAGTATAATCCCGCCGCTATGAAATGCCGCCATAGCTCAGTTGGTAGAGCAGACGTTTCGTAAACGCCAGGTCAAGAGTTCAACTCTCTTTGGCGGCTCAACCCCTTAAATCTCCTCCCCATTAATTCAATTGAGGGAGGAGATTATTCAAATTGCTTAACAGTCATATATTTTAATAATTTCCTCTGATGGCATACAAAGACGGCATTGAGGGATTGGAACCTCTCACGTATCCACTCGGAGAGGCGGGTATTGACCAAATTGCGGATGGTTCCCTGCAGGCCGACGTTATACCCTATATCAGCAACAAATAAAGAAATAAATAACCGAATAATATCTCCGCGGCTTCGCGGAATCCTTTGGTACGGTAATCCACTTCTGTTTCAGACTTGTCGGCGGCAATAAGTGTAATATTTCGGAATGATTATATATTATTTTCCTTCAAGGCCTTGGCGAAAATTCCCAAGGCGTCGTTGATTTGCGTATCGCTAACCACCAATGGCGGAATCCAGCGAATAACATTATCGTAGGTGCCGCAAGAGAGTAAAAGCAGTCCGTGTTCCTCACATGTGTGGATAACAGCCTTGGTGACGGATTTATCCGCTGGTTTCCCTTTTACCGTGAACTCGGTGCCGATCATCAATCCTAATCCTCGCACATCATCAATAAAGGGATATTCCTCCTGAAGTTTACGTAATCCGGTCATCAATTGAATTCCACGCTTTGCCGCGTTCCCAGGCATATCCTCGTCCCTCATTGCACGGATCGTGGCCACGCCCGCCGCACATGCCACTGGGTTGCCTCCAAATGTCCCACCATGCGAACCGGTCTGCCATTTTTTCATAAGGTCAAGGCGGCTAAATACGCCCGACAAAGGCAGGCCAGAGGCGATGCCTTTGGCAACCGTCATAATATCAGGTATGACCCCGAAATGTTCCTGGGCAAACCATTTCCCAGTCCGGCCAAATCCTGATTGAACTTCATCAAAAATCAGCAGGATACCGGTTCTGTTACAAATTTCGCGCAATCCCATCATAAACGCCGCGGGGGGGACTACATATCCGCCCTCCCCCAATTCCGGTTCAATCAGGATGGCAGCAGTCTCGGAAGGAGAGGTCTGCGAGAGCAATAGTTCTTCCAACGCTCTCAGGCAGTATTCAGAAGTCTTGCCGTCGGTCATGCCCAATTTGTAAGCATACGGGTACGGAGCAACAAAAACGCCTGACGGCAGGGGCTGGTACCCGGAGCGGTATATTGTTTTTGACGTAGTAAGAGCCATCGCTCCGGCGGTGCGGCCATGGAAGCTGCCTGAAAAAACAATGATATTGGGCTTCCCTGTCGCTGCCCGCGCCAGTTTGACTGCGCCTTCCACGGCTTCCGCACCGGAGTTGCTGAAGAAAAACCCGTCAATAGACGAAGGAACCACCTTCCTTAGTTCTTCGATTAGTTCCATCATCGGCTTGTGGACAACAATATTCACTTGGGCGTGCAGGAACAACCCGGCCTGCTCCCGAATAGCTGCAACCACCTTAGGATGACAGTGACCGGTATTTGTCACACCAATCCCACAGGTGAAATCGAGGTATTTCTTGCCGTCTTCGGCAAATATATAACATCCCTCGGCGCGATCTGCTCGAATGGGAAAAATGCGAGACCAAACGGGAGACATATGGGGATAGTTATCATCAAAAAGTTCAGCCATTATATTCACCTTATTTACAAGGATAATAGGGGGGAATTTCTCCTTCCCCTTGAATATTTATACGGGAAGATATTCCGCCGCCCATTCGATACCAGATTTTTTGAGTGCATCATATGTTGGGACGCCTTCCATGGTCCAGCCGTGCATTTGGTAGTACATAGTGAGAGCAGCTTCAAACTCCTCACGTCCAACAGCAATCCCGGCAGTCGGACCAGTTCCACCAAGAGGTTTGAAGAACTTCTCTGGCAGGATGTCATCCTTGCGGGTGAAACCTTCCCGAGCATTATATGTGCGCATCAGGTTTATGCGTCGAATGCCAACCTGAATGAGTTCCTCGATAGTCACGTCCCAACCAGTAACAGCCTTCACCATCGCGGCAGTCTCGACTGGTCCAAATAAAGACCATGCCGGCCCGTAGACAAACTGGCATAGATCGAGCGTGTCCATCATGCTGTAGAAGGCCTGACCGAGGTAAGCAAACCTGACCTTTCCTTCTCCAAGCGACATCGGTTCCTGGCTCTCAGTGAGACCCATTGCTGCCAGGCGGGTCAGATATAGGTCAGAGGCCAAGCCTTTCTCATACATCCAATCGTGCTCGCTGGACTGGTGATCTGCACCAAAGGGATTGACTGCGTAGATGAGTGCGAGGGATCGCTTGGCCTGGGGCATGTGCGCAGGAGACTCTTCGTTTTTACAAGTTACCAAGCACTCGTCGGTGCCCTTACCCCAAACTTGGGCGGCGCGAGCTGAACCTTCAGCGAGGATTATGCCAAGTTTGCCGTTTTTGGTTACAATCTGGTTCAGGACTTCAAGCATGGCATCTGCATTCCCAAAACGTAAATCAATGCCCCCCGTATCATCTTTATCGATGAGGCCCTTTTCGTAGCATTCCATAGCAAATGCTATTGTCGCACCACAGGAGATGGTATCCACGCCATGCATGTCGCATATCTGGTGAGCCATAGAGATGGCTCCCAAATCGTCAATGCCGCAATATGAACCAAATGTACCTATGGTTTCGTATTCCGCGCCGCCGTATATTGGATTAACCTTGTATTTTCCTTCGGTAATCTCGACTACTCGTTTGCAGCGAACTGTACAGGCGTAACAGGTATCACGTTTTTTTAAGATCGTTGCCGCCATCTTTTCACCACTGATCGCTTCTGCTCCTTCAAACTGCCCTTCGTTGTAGTTGCGAGTTGGCAAGGTTCCAAAAGAGTTTTGTGGCATAACCACGCTGGCGGTACCCAACCGTCCCAAGCTTTCCACATCAGGGTTAGTGGGAATCAACTGAGCTCCCATTTTATTTAAGGCAGACAGTGCTTTTGGGTCGGCGATTTTCGGTTTTAAATGGCCGCGTACTACTATCGCCTTGAGTTTCTTGCTCGCCATGACAAGGCCCATGCCGGTCCGGCCGTTCAGCCGGTTCGCCATGTTGACAATACCAGAAAAACGAACACCCTTCTCGGCCGCCGGACCAATTTGCATCACCTCAGCTTTCTCGTCTCCGACTTCCTGTTTTAGTAACAAGTCCACCTCGGCTGTCATTTTGCCAATCAGGTGTTCCGCGACATGTAGTTCGGCATTGCCATCAATGATGGCAAGATAAACCCATCGCTCTGACTGGCCGCGAAATATTACTCCATCGTAACCGGCAAACTTAAACTCGGCCGGGAAGAATCCCCCGGCTTGTGAATCTCCAATCGCGTCGCTCATCGGAGATTTGGCATTTACGTTAATGCGGCTCTGCCCGGCAATTGGCGCCCCGGTGACCACGCTTGGGAAAACAGTAAGTAGGTTCTCCGGTCCAAGTGGATCCGATCCTTTCGGAACCTCCCGCAGGATGTAATAAGTTCCCATCGCCCCGCCGCCCATGTATTTGCGATAAAAAGACTCGGGTGGAGTTTCGACTTCCATTTTACCGGTGGTCAGGTTGACATGCAGGATTTTTTCATGATAACCAAATGGCATTGGAACCTCCTTGACTAATAACAAATGATGGGTTGAATGAAATAATTATTGAGCATTTCTGTTCCGAATCCCGATTGGATACCCGTTCCAGCTCCAGGTTATTTTATTAACACCTACATTTCCCTGATGCCGTAAGGAAATCCGTACTCGGCCATCTTGTTCATAAAGGGGATTGGGTCAAATGCCTCTGGCCCAAGGACGCCCGTCCCTTTCCACTGGCCATGTTCCAACAGATCCCAGCCGATGACCGCGTTGAACGCCGTCTGGGCCACGACGGCTTGACAGCCCCACTTCTTCATGCACTCAGTATTATCGGCCACCTGGTAAATGTAGACTTGGCGGGGCTTGCCGTCTTTAACACCCTTGACCCAGGTCCCGGCACTGGTCTTCCCGTACATTCGGTCACCCAGGTGGGCTGGATCAGGCAAGCATGCGGCCACTAGATCGCGGGGTGCTACCTGTACGCCTTTTACCTTGATCGGCTCCTTATTGTCCAGCCCAAGCATGTGTAAGGTCTTCAGGACACCGATAAACTGGTCACCCAGTCCGTATTTGAAAGTGACGCGTTTCGTCTTGACCCAGCGAGGGATGAGAATGACCTCTTCGTGCTCGACATTGACGACCTCCACCTTGCCGATCCCTTCAGGAAACTCGAATATCTCCGGCTCGGAGAAGGGTGTTGTGGTGAACCAGCCTTTGTTCTTTTCCCAGATCACGGGAGGGTTCAAACATTCCTCGATTGTGGTCCAGATCGAGAAGTTCGGTGCGAACTCATAGCCTTTCACCTCGATGTTGGCACCGTCTCGGATGCCGATCTCTTCGATCTCATCGAACAGGTGGTCCTGAGCATAGCGTGCAAATACATCTGCCATACCAGGTTCCACCCCAAGCCCTACCAAGCAAAGGATGCCCTTTACCTCCCATTGCTTGGCGCGTTCGAACTGGTAATCCCCCAGTTTAACGCCGCACTTTTTAAATGGTTTCTCGGGGTGAGGCGCCGAAAGTGTCATCGCCATATCCATATAATTGCATCCGACCCGGTAGGCTGCCTCGAATATCGGGATGTTGAAGCTCGGGTCGCAAGCATTCATGACCAAGTCCACCGTGTATTTCTTCGCTAGCTTTTCAATCAGCTCCTGTTTGCTGGCATCAACAAACTCTACAGGAAAACGTTTGGTATCTCTCAGCCTCCCCTGGACCTCCTTGGCACGCTCCAGATTATAGTCTGCCAGGACGATCTGTTTGACCCACTCCTGCGACTCGGCAATTCGAGCGATGGCTTCCCCCACCCCCCCCACTCCGACCAGAAGAATTTTCATGATTTCTCTCCTTTTTACATAGTCCTTATGCATTGACTCACGATACACTCCTCCCCATGATCAATTTACTCAAAGGGAACCCGGATCTCCGGCGTTCGTGATCATATTTTGTTTTTCATCCGGATCTGATTGGCCTAATCGGAATCCGCAATGGCTGACATACCCAGTTCCGGTAATCGATTGGAAACGCTTATTTCGCCTTAAAATCTGTCCACAAGCTGTCGTACAAGGTGGTCGCGGCCCCCACATCGATGATCGGTTTCGCATTCGTCAGGAAAGCATCGGAGGGGTTTGTACCCGGGAAAGCTACATATGAAGCATAGAATGTTGGGTCGGAAGTTTTCAAATAATCGAGTGCCGCGGCGTTCGGGTTGGAATATGGGAATTCCTTGGAGATCAGGCTGCTCTGTTGAGGGTCCAGGATAAAATTAATGAACTCCAGAGCGGCGTCCTTGTGGGGAGCACCTTTCGGGATCCCTAGATTGTCGAACCAGATTACGCAGCCCTCTGATGGGCAAATGTAGACTACATTCGAGTCCGAGGCAAATGCTAGGGAGGCGTTCCCATTGTAGACCAACCCCGCCCAAGCTTCCCCAGTGATAATCGAATTTTCCGGAGTATCGCTGTCGAATTTTAGGATGTTCGGTTTCAGCTCGATTAGTTTCTGCTCAGCCTGCTGCAACTGGTTGGGATCGGTTGAGTTTCGGTCGTATCCCAACACCATCAGGACCATACCCATGACCTCGCGCTCGTCGTCGAGCAAGACCAACCGACTCTTAAACCTGGGATCCCAGAGGTCGGCGTAGCTCTTAGGTTCAAAGGGCACTGTGGTTTTATCATAAACCAGGGCGGTAGTCCCCCATTGATAGGGAACCGTATATTTATTTCCTGGGTCATAATCACGGTTGATGAACCGTGTGTCCAGGTTGCTGAAGTTGGAGATTTGGCTCAAGTCCAATGTCTCAAGCATCCCCTGTTTGATCATGATCGTGACCGTATAGTCGCTGGGGATGACCAAATCATAACCGGAGGCTCCTGCCTGCAATTTCGCCAGCATCTCTTCGTTGGAGGAATAGGTGTCGTAATTAACCTTGATCCCATATTTCGCTGTGAAGTTGTCCAGCAATTGTTGAGGAACATAATCAGACCAACCGTACAGATTCACCACAGTGGACTTGGAATTCGATGCACCGCAGGCTGGTAAAATCATTACCAGTAGGATTAAGATTGTGATCATACGATAGAGTTTCATATTTTTCTCCTTTTTCTGATTTGGCTTTATGCCCTCCGACTCTGGGCAATCTGGCCTAAGGCCAAGATAACGAACACGAGCAACACCCACAAGGTTGATAGCGCATTGATCTCGGGAGTGACTACAAACCGTACCATCGAATATACTCTCAGCGGGAGAGTGGTAGATCCGGGGCCAGCAGTAAAATAGGTGATTATATAATCGTCTAGCGACAGGGTCAAAGCCAACATCGCCCCAGACAAGACTCCCGGCATAATCGTTGGGAGAGTCACCCGCCAAAAGGTCGTCAGCTCATTGGCTCCCAGATCCATGGCGGCCTCATCGATCGCATTATCATATCCATGCAAGCGCGCCCGGACAACCAATGCCACAAAGGGGATGTTGAACGCGATGTGGGACAGGGTGATCGTGACCAACCCCAAAGTGAACTTGATCAGCACAAAAAACACCAACAGAGAAATTCCCATAACGACTTCAGGAATGACAATCGGAATATACATCAAGGTTTCTGAGGTACTGTATAGCGGGAAATGGTAACGCTGCATGGCCAGGGCTGCCATCGTCCCGATCACAGTGGCAACCAGGGTCGAAACAAAAGCGATCATCAGGGTGTTCCGAGTAGCCAGCAAAATCTGCTGATCGTGGAACAGGACGTTATACCAAGACAGGGTGAAACCTTCCCAGCGAATGTTCAACTTCTGCGTATTGAAAGAGAATATGATTAGCACCAGAATTGGAATATAAATAAATAGGTACGCTAAGAATGTGTATATCCGTAACCATAGAGCTGTCTTTTTCTCACTCATACGAGCAGCTCCTCTCCGAAACCAGCCTTACGCGTGTAGTACAGAGTGAATATCATAGTCAGTAGCATCAGGATCATCGAGGCTGCCGCACCGAAAGGCCAGTCACGGGCAGTCAGGAACTGGTTGCGGATGACGTTGCCAATCAAGATCGTTTTGGCACCTCCCAGCAGATCCGAAACCACGAACATACCCATGGCCGGGATGAAGGTCAAAATCGTCCCTGCAATCATTCCCGGGAAACTCAACGGCAGGGTAATCCGCAGAAAAGCTTTCCATGGAGGCGCGCCCAGATCGGCAGCAGCTTCCAGTAGGGAATTATCAATCTTTTCCAGCGAGGTGTACAAAGGCAGCACCGTAAATGGTAAAAATTCGTAGACCATTCCGATCATTACTGCTGTTGACGAATATAGAAGGTTCAAGGAAGCCTTTGTGAGATGAGCCCATAGCAAGATCGAATCTAGGAAACCTCCGGAGCGTAGGATCATCATCCATGCATAGATACGGATGATAAAATTCGTCCAAAATGGCAGCAGGATCAGGAAGAGCAACAGGGATCTCGTGCGTTCTGAAGCGTGAGCCAGGTAATATGCCATTGGGTAACCGATCAAAAGGCATAATACAGTTGTCCCTATTCCAACGGCGAGCGAGAATAGCATGATCTTCCCATAAAGAGCATTAAACAGGCGGGCATAGTTTGCCAGGTTGAATTTAAAAAGAATCTGACCGTACTCACCGCGCGACAGGAAACTCAACCCCGTCACCAAGAGCAGTGGGAGGACGATCAGCAAGAATAAATAGAAATTAGCCGGGAAAATCAGGAACAAGCCCTGCGCGACCCGATTCTCACGCAGCGCTCGAACCAACGAGAATTTTTTCCCCTTGCTTGTGTGTGCTGGTGCGTTCGTCATGACGCATCCTCTGGGAGCACCAGAGTATTCTCTATAGGGATGTACATCCGCACCGCGTCTCCAGAAGAATAATAGGCATCCGGGTCAAGCGTAGAGATGGCGTTCTGCTCCCAGGCTCGCATACGCAGACCGGCTCCAATGTCTAGAACCACGCGAGTATCCGAACCAATGTAGGCGGTGGTCACGACCTTCCCGCGCAGCAGATTCTCATTGCGGGGTAGATCCCTGATTTCCTTCTTATCGTCATCCACTAGTCTCACTTTTTCTGGTCGGATTGAGACAACAACTGCCTGCCTGAGAGAGAGATCACCCTGCCAGATCCCGGTAATTTCTTGATTCAAGGAATTCAGCAGAACTATGACCCGATCGTTAGTCAGTGTCTTGATGGTCCCGGTCAAGAAGTTGGTCTCACCAATAAAGTCAGCCACAAAACGACAGTTCGGGCGCTCGTAGATCTCAACCGCTCCGCCGATCTGCAACGCCTTTCCCTTATTCATCACCGCGATCCGGTTAGACATGGTCAGGGCTTCTTCCTGGTCATGGGTGACGTAGATAAAGGTGATCCCCACATGTTCCTGAAGTGCCTTGAGTTCCAACTGCATTTCTTTGCGTAACTTTAGATCGAGCGCACCGAGCGGTTCGTCGAGTAGGAGCACCTCAGGTCGTTTTACTAAGGCACGCGCCAGCGCGACCCGTTGCTGCTGACCACCGGAAAGCTGTTTGGGCTTGCGGCGTCCCATACCACCCAACTTGACCATCTCAAGCGCCTCACCCACACGCTGGTCGATCTCCGTTCTTGGCACTTTTTCCATCTCGAGCCCAAAGGCAACATTCTGAGAAACGGTCATATGCTGGAATAGGGCATAGTTCTGGAAGACAGTGTTTACCGGCCTCATATAGGGCGGGGTGTGACCCATCGACCTCCCATTAATAATGACCTCCCCATAGGTCGGCCATTCGAAACCAGCCATCATTCGCAGCGAGGTCGTCTTCCCGCAGCCGGAGGGTCCCAAAAAGGAGAAAAATTCCCCGTGTTTGATCTCCAGGGAGACATGGTCGACGGCGGTTACTGTTCCGCCTTCCGGGGTTGGGAATATCTTGACGATATCGTGAAATTCAACTGCAATATCGCTATTCATAAGTTTACGAGCAGACCCAGTCTTCAGTATCTATGCAGAGCCTGCCGCATCTCCTTTCGAACAGTAGGTTCAATGAGAACCTGCCATGGTACTGACCGACATGTTTTTACAAACGAATTTCAAGGTGTCCTCCAGACGGTCCAGGACGGCATCGATTTGTTCGTGAGTAATTACTATGGGCGGCTCAATACGGATGGTGTGGGCACTGGTTAGTGTCCCGGCTACAAGAACCCCGCGCTTGAACAGACCGGCCGCTACTTTATACCCGATTTCTGGAGTAAGGAAGTGTTGGCCGATAAGCAAACCTCTACCTGTAATCCCTTTATAAATTTGTGGATACTTTTCCGCCAACACTTGAAGTTTCTGGATGAAGTATGCCCCTTTCTCGGCCGCTTGCTTCGGAAAATCGTCCCGCAATATTACATTAATGGATGCAATCGCGGCTGAACAGGCAAGCGCGCCTCCGCCTGTGGTAGTAGTGTGAATGAACGGGTTCGGGTACATCATGCATTGCCAGATTTCCTCGGTTGAGCAAAACGCGCTGACCGGCATGACACCCCCGCCCAGAGACTTTGCAGCCGCCAGAATGTCCGGGACTACGTTCCAATGATCCACGCCCCACAATTTTCCAGTGCGGCCAAGTCCGGTCTGGACTTCGTCGGCGATGAGTAAAGTCCCATAGTGTTTCGTGGCCGCGCGGATTCGCGGCCAGAAATCATCTGGCGGGACCAGCGCGCCTGCTTCACCCTGGATTGGTTCCATCAATACCCCAGCCACGCCTACGCCTATTTTTTCACAAATATCGAGTTGTTTTTCCACGGCTTCGGCATCGCCAAATGGAACGTGATATACAGGCCCGCCATATAGGACACCAGCAGGTTTTCGGTAATCAGATTTGCCGATCATCGAAAGCGATCCCATGGTCTTCCCATGGAAAGCATTTACTGCCACAATGAAAGCCGGCTTCTGGGTGTACATCTTGGCAAGTTTAATTGCCCCTTCGATGCATTCTGTGCCGCTAGCGGCAAAAAAACTATACTTAATATCGCCGGGTGTAATCTCTGACATCAGACGTGCCAATACACCCCTCAGAGGATCTATCAGTTCCTGACTGGGCATGGGGGTACGCCCTAATTGCGCCTTAACCGCTGCAACTACGTCAGGGTGGCTCCATCCATGATCCATCATGCCATATCCCCCCAGGCAATCCAGGTACTCACGGCCAAGAATATCCCGGAAGACCGCACCGGAACCGCTCCATTCAACAGAGGCCCAGTCTCCGGCCTCGGTGACAGACTTGCGGTATTCCAGCCAGTTCTTATTGAAATGTTCCGCAAAATTGTATTTGGATTCTTCAATAATCTGCTTGCCCTCGGCTTCAGTCACTTCAGTTTTCTGGATGATTTCCAGCCAACGCTGACTATATACCTTGGCTTTGTTCAAAGATTGTGGCATCGCGTCCTCTCCATTAGATGATTCAGAGACTTTTGACTTATCCGCCTTTGCCTAAAACTTTCGGGACCATTCTTTCGGCCAACGCTCCACTACGATTTTCTTCTGCGTGAAGAATTCGACCGCGTCCATCCCCTGACCGTGAAGGTCACCAAAGAACGATTCCTTCCACCCGCTGAAGGGGAAGAAAGCCATCGGTGCAGCCACGCCAATATTAATGCCGATATTTCCAGCCTCCGCCTCATATTGAAACTTGTGAGCGGCAGCGCCGCTTGACGTGAATATACTAGCTTGATTTCCGTATTTCCCCCCATTAACTAACTCTAGTGCCTCATCCAAAGTGTTAACCTGCATCAGGCTGAGCACCGGACCAAAAATCTCTGTTCGGGTGATCTCGCTGCCCGGCAGGACATCCGACAGAATGGTCGGGCGGATAAAAGCCCCCTTTTGGTAGTTACTAATGATAGTGTTTCGTCCGTCCACGCATACCGTTGCTCCTTCATTCGCTCCCAGACTAATCAGACCTTCGACCCGCTGGCGGGATATCTGGCTGATGACCGGTCCCATCTGGACTCCTTCGTCCAGCCCATAACCAACCACGCGCGACTGGGCAGAATCGCAGATCATCTCGGTAAAAATATTTTGCGCCTCACCAACAATCACAGCGCATGAAACCGCCAGGCAGCGCTGTCCGGCACAACCGAAAGCTGAATCAGCCACGATCTTGACCGCCATCTCCATATCTGCGTCAGGCAGGATGACCACGGGGTTTTTCGCTCCTCCTTGGGCTTGGACACGTTTTCCATTTTGTGCAGACCGTAAGTAGACATACCGGGCCACAGGTGATGAGCCAACGAAAGTGATGGCACGGATGATTGGATCGTCCAAAATGGAATCAACAACTGCTTTCGATCCATTGATCATATTGATTACGCCTTTCGGCAAACCAATTTGCTCAATGAGTCTAAAGATTAACTGCATTGTCATCGGTACTTTTTCGGAGGGTTTGATGATGTATGTGTTCCCGCAAGCAATCGCATATGGCAAGTACCAGAACGGGATCATTCCGGGGAAATTGAACGGGCAGATCGTGGCGCATACACCCACTGGTTGGCGCATCATCACTTCATCAATACCAGGGGCGATATCCTCCGAGAATTCGCCCTTTGCCATCATCGGGATTCCACAGGCTATCTCGACATTCTCGATGGCGCGTACCATTTCTGCTTTAGATTCCTCGTAGGTTTTCCCGCATTCATTGGTGATCGTTCGGGAGATCTCGTCGAGGTTTGACTTCATCAGGTCGCGGAGCTTAAAAAGGTACTGGACGCGTTCTTGTGCAGGGGTGCGGCGCCAGGATGACAGAGCCTCAGCAGCAGCATGTACAGCCATCTTCACGTCGTCGGGCCCACAAATAGGAGTCTGGGCGAGCAATTCACCGGTCGCAGGGTTGATAACATCAATGGATTCTGGAACACCAGGATTAATCCATTCACCATTGATATAGTTCAAGATATTTATCATGCAGTCGCCCTGTCGGCTACTTCCAGTGACTTTTCGATTATCGCCAACCCTTCATCAAGTTGCTCTTTAGTGATACATAATGGTGGTACAACAAATACCAGACTCCCCATGGTGTTAGCCATAATGAAAGTAAACAGTCCATTTTGCCGTAGCACCTTGCCCACATCAGCCATCATAGAGGGAGTAAGGCTTTCCTTGGTTTCACGATTGGCGACCAGTTCAATCGCCGAGAAAAGGCCGATATAGCGTACATCACCAACCGAGCGATGCCGGGCTTTAATACCTTCGAGAGCTTGCCCAAGGTACCTCCCAACTTCAACTGCGTTTTCTATTAGGTGGTCTTCTTCATAAACCGCAATGGTCGCTACTGCCGCAGCACAGGCCAGGGCGTGACCACTGTAGGTCAGACCGGCATATAAGTACTTGTCATCGAAGAAATTGGATATTGGCTCCGAAACGACGACTGCTCCGAGCGGTAAGTACCCGCTGGTGATACCCTTGGCAGTGGTAATCATGTCGGGTGTGACATCCCAGTTGTCAACTGCGAACCACTTTCCGGTCCGGCCCCAGCCGCTCATGACTTCATCAGAAATGAGCAGAATGTCGTACTTGTTACAAATTTCGCGCACGCGCGGCCAGTAATCGTCCGGTGGAATGATCACCCCATTCGAGCCAACCACGCCCTCCATGATAACAGCCGCAATTTTATCCGGACCTTCATAACCCATAACTTCTTCAAGGTGGGAAATACACTCCCGTTTGCAGGATTCTTTTACTTGTCCGAAGGGACAGCGGTAGCAGAAAGGGTCCAGGAAATGTACAGCTCCTGGCATGGTTGGTTCAACTGCGAGACGGCGATAATCTCCGGTTAACGCAATTGAGCCATGAGTAGCACCGTGATAGGATCGGTAGCGAGCCAGGATTTTGTGCCTTCCGGTGTAAAAACGGGCAATTTTGATCGCATTTTCATTTGCTTCCGCGCCGCCCAGGGTAAAAAATGTTTTTTTGAGATTTCCTGGGGTGACCTCGGCTAGTTTTTTGCCTAGTAGTCCGCGTGGTTCGGTGGCGTTTCCTGGATGTACGAAACACAGTTTTGCTGCCTGGTCTTGGATGGCCTTTACTACCTTTGGGTGCTGGTGACCAATGTTTGTATTCATTAACTGCGATGAAAAGTCGAGATATCGTTTTCCATCCGTATCCCAGAAATAAATCCCTTCAGCTTTTGACACGGGGATGGGGTTGGTCTGCCCTTGGACCGACCAGGAGAAAAAGGTATATTCCCGATTCATTTGCACTATTTCTTGCGCAGTTAATTTCGACAAAGGAGCCTCCATAAGTACGTCAAACGTTAAATTTGATCTGCCAATATGTAATACTCATCTTTTTACCACTTTGACAGACTCTCGCACAACTTCCAGAGTGGTATTAATATCCGCTTCGCTATGGGAATAGCACAGGAACCAGGGTTCGCGCGCATCGTGATCGGGCATTACGCCTCGTTCAATCATTTCTTCGATCAGGGCCAAATAGTAACCCTTCTCGCTTTGGTCCCATGTGCGCTGATCTGCAACCTTTTCAACTCCAATCGCGAATGAAAACATTGCGGGGTAGCCGCTCATGCAGATCGGAATACCAGCTTCTGCGAAAATATCACCAATTCCCTCCATTAGACGCTTGCCAAGGTTCGCAATGGTTTTTATTACTGGTTCACGCTCGAGTATATTTAGGGTTGCCCATGCAGCCGCGACACCAGGTTTGTTATTAGTGAACGTTCCGCCTTGGGCAACACCGTGCCCAATAATGGACATAATTTCTTTCTTCCCACCGAAAGCCGCCAATGGGTAGCCATTGGCAAAAGCTTTGGCATAGGTCGCCAGGTCCGGTGTGATGCGATAGTACTCCTGCGCGCCGCCATTGGCGATACGAAAGCCCGTCTTGACCTCGTCAAGGATCATGACAATCCCATACTTGTCACACTGCTTGCGGATGAATTGCAGGAAGTTATTTTGCGGCAGGATGGCGCCGCAGTTTCCCATGCAAGGTTCGACAATGATGGCCGCCACCTGCTCGCCTCTGGATTTCAGTACTTTCTCCAAACCGTCCGGATTATTAAACGGCAAGGTTATAATCAGCTCACTCAACTGCCGTGGGATG
>DASVKG010000208.1:0-4925 GCA_036385495.1 Anaerolineales bacterium
TCCAATTGCCAAACTACGTAATAACTCATCAGGAGAATTGTAATATCTGATTGCTGCTCCAATTGCTGCCAGAGCGGTAAAAATGGCTGCCCAACTTGCACCGGTTACCCAGACAGATTGTTTTGTCTTACCGGAAGGAGAGGGATTGATTGATTGAGGGATTTCACGCCAGCAATAGTGGCAGATAACTGCCTCATCCTGGTTCAATTCCGCGCAATACGGGCATTTTTTCACATCTCCTCCTAATGACTATTATTCCACAATCTCCCCTAAAAACAACCCCCCATTTGGTACTGTAAGGATATATCATCCGGGTGCTGTCTTTGTGGCATATGGAACAGACGTCATTTTAAAGTATCGTGATTCTACAAGGCATCGCGAAACCCCCGCCTGGTTAGTGGGGGACTTGTGCTTTCCTTTCGCAAGTTCATCCTGGTCAAGAAAGTGCACATTTGTTTTTATCCCCTTTTTGTCTCCCAGCCTCTGCAACGAAACAGCTTGGTTTCGGGATTGAAACGCACGGTAAAGTTTCCGGTCTCACCGCCAGGATTTCTTCCTAATATTTTCACAGAAAACCCTTGACTTGGAGTCGACTCCAGGTGATACACTCTATTCAAGAGGTGATATTATGAAAATCGCGGAGGTAAGTGAACGATATGGTATTTCGTCGGATACGCTGCGTTACTATGAACGTATTGGGCTCATTCAGCCCGTAAATCGAAATGGTAGTGGAATTAGAGATTACGTTGAAGTTGATATGAGGCGGGTTGAATTCATTAAGTGCATGAGGAGCGCGGGGCTTCCAATTGAAGTGCTGATTGAGTATGTTGGACTGGTTCAGCAGGGCGACCGGACCATTGAAGCCAGGAAAGAAATCTTGAAAGAGCAGCGGGAGCTGCTTGCCGCCAGGATGAAAGAAATGCAAATAACGCTGGGCATCCTGGACCACAAAATCGGGGTGTATGAAAGCGCTGTTTTGAAAAAAGAGCAAGAAATGATTCCAGGAGAGGACTGAAAGGGATGAAGATAAAATAGTTTGGTTGAAAGTCAATTCCTGGAAATAATCCGATTAACAAAAAGAGAGGAGTTTGGAAAATGCAAAAACGAAAACTTGGACACAGCAACCTGGAAGTCTCGGCCCTTGGGCTCGGTTGCATGCGAATGAGCTTTGGCGACACCCCGGTTGGCGACAGGCAGGAGATGATCTCTTTTCTTCACTCGGCGGTTGACCGTGGCATCACCTTCTTTGATACGGCTGAAGTCTATGGTCCATTCACCAACGAAGAACTTCTTGGCGAAGCGCTTTCTCCATTTCGCGGGCAGGTGGTGATCGCTACCAAGTTCGGGCACAACCTCCATGCTGATGGAAGCCCCGGCTGGACAGGTCTGAATAGCCGGCCAGAGCACGTCAAGCAGGTCGCCGAGGCCTCGCTTAAACGACTCAAGGTTGATGCCATCGATCTGTTCTATCAACACCGCGTTGACCCGGACGTGCCTATCGAAGACGTGGCAGGAGCGGTCAAGGAATTGATTCAGGAGGGCAAGGTGAAGCACTTCGGCCTTTCTGAAGCAGGAGCACAGACGATTCGGCGCGCCCACGCGGTCCAGCCAGTCACGGCGATCCAGAGCGAATACTCGCTGTGGTGGAGAACCCCTGAAGAGGAAGTGCTGCCTGCATGCGAAGAACTCGGCATCGGCTTCGTGCCGTTCAGCCCACTGGGCAGGGGCTTCCTCACGGGAAAGATCGACGAAAACACGATCTTCGCCAACTCTGATCTCCGCAGCAAGAGCCCTCGCTATACACCGGAGGCACGCAAAGCAAACCGGGTGGTAATTGATCTGCTTGCCAGGATCGGAGAACAGAAGGGAGCGACTCCGGCTCAGATTGCGCTCGCCTGGCTGCTCGCTCAGAAGCCGTGGATTGTTCCCATCCCGGGCAGCCGGAAGCTCGAGCGCCTGGATGAGAACATCGGCGCACTTGCCGTCGAACTCAAGCCCGACGATCTGCGCGAGATCGAAAGTGCCATTTCAAAGATCACGGTCCAAGGGGATCGGTATCCCAAAGAACTGGAGAAACAAACCGGTCGCTGAGCGAAGAAAATGTGTTCTTTGGTTTCATTTCGGTCTCCGCAGAAATCTACAAACGCCAAAAAAACAACTGCCTGGTCGCACATCGCCCTTGTGGAAAAGCTTGACGGCAGGTCCGCCGACTGGATGGAATAGGTCAGCGATGAACATTACCTGACCGCATTATGGACCGAATAAATGGAGGTACTTCGATGACAACGTGGACGAGCGACGAGCTCACCAAGATTGGAACAGCAGAAGAGTTGCAAATCGCCTCACTCCGGCTCGACGGAACGCTGCGAAAGCTGGTGATCATCTGGGTTGTCCGCATCGGCGATGAATTGTATGTCCGATCCGTTAATGGACGAACATCCGTTTGGTTCCGCGGTGTTCAAACGCGCCACGAAGGACACATTCGCGCGGGCGGCGTGGAGAAAGATGTTACCTTCGTAGAGGAGGCCGGTCCCGGGATCAACAAGCAGATCGACGCCGCCTATCGCGCAAAATACCCCCGCGACCCCTCGAGCGTCGACCACATCAACAGCCCCACGGCGCGCTCCGCGACCATCAAACTTGTGCCGCGTTCTGCAGACTCATAGTCAATTCTGAAGCATCATCTGACAGGAGATAACAGACGTATAACCTCCTGAGCGATTGGGATTTTATACGGACCGCCTATAAGCTGTTACATGCTGCCACGCAGTGGGTTGCAGTCCGCATAGTCGCGAGTTAGGCGCTGGCGTGAATCGTTCACGAAAGGTAAACACATTGAAAATACATCTCGACACAGATTTAGGTGGTGATATTGATGACCTCTGTGCGCTTGCTATGTTGCTTCGATGGCGTGGAGATGTTCACTTTACTGGCATTACGACTGTTGCAGAAGCAAAAGGTAGAAGAGCGGGTTATGTTCGCTATATTTTGGGACTTGAAGGAAAAAACAAAATCCCAGTTGCGGCAGGCGCAGACGTATCACAGGGATATTATCGTTACGCAGAATTAGATTATCCTTCCGAAGAGCGGTATTGGTCAGAAAAAATTGCACCTTTGCCTAGCACATCGGATGAAGCAATTCAACTTTTAAAGCAAAGCATTGAACAAGGGGCAACAATCATTTGCATTGGACCTTTTACAAACCTATATTTGCTTGACATTAAGTACCCTGGTATTCTCAAACAGGCAAATTTATTTCTTATGGGCGGGTACGTTTATCCCATACGACATGGCTTTCCCAATTGGGGAAACGACTCTGATTGGAATATCCAAGTGGATGTAAAATCAGCAAAACATGTAATCGAAAACTCAAATCCCGTCCTTGTTCCACTTACTGTATCCGTAGAAACGGCTTTACGAAGAACCTATTTGGGAATTTTGAAAAAGTCTAGAGACTTAGGGCAATTGATTGCAAAGCAATCTGAAGAATTTGCAGTAGATGAAAATATGGAGAAAAGATTTGGAGAGACTTGCGAAGGATTGCCTACAGACATCATAAATTTTCAACATGATTCATTGGCATGTGCAATTGCAGTTGGCTGGAATGACGGAGTAGAAATTAGCGAAATACCGCTAAAATTGAATTTAAAAGATGACTGGCTTCACGAAGAAATTGATAATGCTGGAAAACCAATAAAGGTTGTAACCAAAATTAATGGAAGCAGGTTTAATGAATTTTGGCTTGAAACAATTTCAAGCCAGCAAGCCATTCCAAAAAGCGCCTAACAAAGCGTGCACTGGACGCTGGGGATTCTGCCGCATTTTCAAGCATTTTTCTGGCTTTGAGTTTTTCCTGCTCCCGAACAGAGTCCACGCCCACCCACCTGCCAGGTACGCAAATCGTTGGGCGCTGGGCAATTATTATCAAAGTTTCTGAAATTTAAGAACAGGTGTGCTGTAATTTCTGCTGGGGTGTCTTGCGGCACACTAATTCAAACAAATGGAAGGAGCTTCTCATGAACCAGGGTAAGAGCACCACCAGGAAGGATACGCAAAAGTCCGCCACACCTGCCCTGGCGGGCGGTGCCAGGGAGAGCACCACGATTAACAAGAAATCCAAGGGATTCACGGACGAGGAACGAGCCGCGATGAAGGCTCGCGCCCAAGAGCTGAAGGCGGAGGCGCGCGCGAACAAGGACAAAGCGGAAGGGGAAAGCGCCGTGCTCGCGGCGATCGCCGCGATGCAGGAACCGGATCGCGCCATGGCCAAGCGGCTCCATGCGATCATCAAAGCCAGCGCGCCAGCCCTCTCGCCGAAAACCTGGTACGGGATGCCCGCGTATGCCAAGGACGGCAAGGTCGTCTGCTTCTTCCAAGGCGCGCAGAAGTTCAAAACGAGGTACGCGACGTTCGGCTTCAGCGACGCGGCGAACCTCGACGAAGACGCCCTGTGGCCGGTCGCTTTCGCGCTGAAGGAGTTGACCGCCGCCGAAGAGGCAAAGATCGGCGCGCTCGTGAAGAAAGCGGTGAGCTGAGGACTGATCCCGCCACTGGCCCCCGCCCTGAGCCGGATCGTCGGTCGGGACGAGGCGTTCCCGCGTGACGAGAACGCGCACCATCGTGCGCCGAGCTACAAAAGGCGTGATAAAAAATTAAACCGCCCAACACAGCGTCCAATGCACGCTGGGGATTCTGCGGCATTTTCAAACATTTTTCTGGGCGTTCCCCGTTTGTATCCTATCCCCGGGTTGGAACAATCGTAAACGGTATGGAGAAGTACCCGGCTTTTTGTTTTTCCAGCCTTATGGTGTACCAGTATTATGGTATTTTAGCTTATTCACCCTTTACCATAGCTTGATAGAAACTGTTACCTACTCCTACTCCTCCAATAGGCTTCCATCCTTCCGCAATGAGCTTATTAACCT
>DASVKG010000209.1:0-3636 GCA_036385495.1 Anaerolineales bacterium
ATGCGGAAGGTGAATTCGCGCATCGGCCATCTTAGAACCTCGGCCACCTGCGGGTCGAGTTTGAGCATCTTGGCAACACTATCAAACTGCTTCTGCGCCATTTCGAAAGCATTAATCTGTCCTGCCATATTAATCTCCTTAATAAAGATTGAAATGCGGTGAAAATATAAGCGGGCACCCCGGACGGGAGGCCCGCTCTACTCTATGATATGTGTGACCATTCCAGCATAAACATTTCCACCAAGAAATATCGTTCCTCTTAAAGGTACTCGATTATCAATCCTACGTCAATATGACGAAAACCATGCACGCGTGTGATTATATTCGTGATTTTTGACACAAATAATAACCGACCCCTCGGAATTTCCTGTGCTTTCGGGAAATCTATGGCAGAGTTGGGCCGGCATAAACCGCCCAATAGCCATTATTTACCCAATCAAGCTTGCGATTTCCGGGGAACAACAAAAACCGGATCGGAACTGGACCGACCATTTCACCCCGGTCTCCCGACCTGCTATTCCTCATCCCCCGCATCTTCGTCTTCCCCGGAATCGAGCTCCACCCGGACCTTTTGCGGATCAAGCTGGATCCAGAGCAGGAGCACATGCCCGTCCTCGGACTTGATAGTGCGCGCCGCAACGATGGGGGCTTCCTCTTCCAACCCAAGATCGTTACGATATTGCAGGTGGATGGGTTGGTTGTTGCGCCAGCGGCGGTAACAACGTTCCACTAGCGCCGGGCCATTAAACGTCCGCAGGCGGGTGAGCAGGGTCAGCGGCAGGTAAGGGCCTTCACCGACACTGAGCGCCCAGCCGTCCTGGACGGGTTCGAATATGGGGGGTGGGCCTTCGATAATTGTGATTTTGTCATCCATATAAACCTTCTTGGTGCGGAAATCATACCATAAAGCCGTTTATTATTCGAATCGTGGGAGTACAAACTGGCCCCGTTGATCAACACTACAGGCATCCGACTTTCCATAATCAAATAAGCTTAACATCCCGCTTGCCGGGGAATGTTTTGCCGATTGGATGGAATCCACCGCGGGGTGTGGGTGGAATGAAACCACAAGCATGAACGGGGATGTCGAAGAGCGGACCTACCGGAGCGCAAACCGCTCGAAGTGAATCCGTGTCTTTGGCACACTGCACTGCTGAAGATCCCGCACCACTTTGGTCATCATCGCAGGCGGCCCGCAGACGAAAACCTGGGGGTTCTCGAAACCGTCCAGGTACTTGTGCAAGAGGTCCACATCCATGGTCCCCTTTTCACCAGGCCATTCAGGCTGGTTCGAAAGCACGTGGATGACACGCAGGGAAGGCATTGCCGCGGTCATTTGCTCCAGCTCGCCTCTGAAGGCAATATCTTTTTCCGTTTTATTGCCCCATAGCAGGATGACGTTCCGCGCCTGCTTTAACTGGTTCTATGGAAGGATAAAAAGCAGGAGCGACCAGGTTCTCCTCTGTGGGGGAATGGGTCGCCCCTGCTACAAGTCAATCCTCTTTCGGTGGGTCGGCGGGACCGTAATCCAGCACCTCGCGCATGCCGATAGCATGAACGGGTGGATCAACGATCCCCTTTATTACACCGGGTATTTTTCCTGGAGGCTTTTAAGCATGGCATGCAGTTCCTCATGCCGCCCCTGCCCAATCACCTTTTCTTCGTGCTCTTCAAACCCTTGGTAAAGCTTTTCCAATTGTGTTTCTGTTAAAACATTTTCAGCCATGGGAAACAATACCATGTTCTCCTTCTGTATGTGATTCCTTAAAAGGTTTGCGTATTCTTTGGCCGCTTGCGCAAGCTTCATCCGGTCCACATTGGTTGAGATTGATTCTTCCATGTCCCGGATTAACTTCCTGCCCTGGGCATGTTCAACTAGCATTACACTAATAGGTCCCCCCTTGTCCAGAACGCCTGCCGCGATCATCGCCGGAAATAAAAGTCCCTCCTCTTTCCCATGATGGCACTTGTCTGCAAACTCTTTCAGGAACCCGATGAAATTATAAATATCCTTTGTATCCACAGATGTGGTTTTTTCCATGGTGGCAACCATACTTCCCAAGATCTGAATGGCAGATAGAATCGCTTCATGTTCATTCATTAGATCAGCAATCGCCTTACTCATAGGTCACCTCCTAAGGATGGCTGTTTGAAAAGATCCTTTACGTCATATTATATGGGAGGGGATATCTGGTAAACCCTCCTTGCAAATATTTCTATCATTGCAATGGCGAACGAACCGATCCCACCAATGCGCCATTCGCCCCTGCTATAAAATTAATCCTCTTTGGGGGGCGCGGCGGGACCGTAATCCAGCACCTCGCGCACTCCGGTGCCCGATTCGGGCGGACCGACAATCCCCTTTTCTTCCATCGTATCCACCAGGCGCGCCGCGCGGGTGTAGCCGATGCGCATCCTGCGCTGTAGCATCGAGACAGAGGCACGCCCCTCGCGCCGGACCGTGTCTATGGCGTCATTCAGGAGTGGGTCCCCCTGGAGGGCAGTGATATCTTCGAACATGGGCACCTGCTTCCCACCCAGATTCGAGGAAACGAGCGGTGCACCCGGCGGAAGAATCACGGCTGTTCCTCCCGGGGTCCCGGCTGCGGCACCGTACGGGCTGGAAGCGCCCGCTTGCTGTTTCCAGTAGTCCACCAGTCGGGTGATTTCCATGTCCGAGACAAAGACACCCTGCAAGCGCACTGGCGCGGGAGAGTCGGGAGCCTGGAAGAGCATGTCGCCGCGACCGAGCAGCCGTTCTGCACCGGGTTGGTCGAGGATGACGCGACTGTCGGTGTTGGACGCCACGGCGAACGCAATGCGGGCTGGGAAGTTGGCCTTGATGAGACCGGTCACCACGTCCACCGAGGGACGCTGGGTGGCGATGATCATGTGGATGCCGGTGGCACGCGCCAGTTGGGCGAGCCGGGTGATGGTGCGCTCGGTCTCGTCGGGGGCGATCATCATCAGGTCGGCCAGTTCGTCGATCACCACCAGCAGGTAGGGGAGTTTCTTGCCGCCCTGTGAAGCCAAGCGGATGTTGTAATCGGCGATGTTGCGCGCACCGATCTCAGCGAACTTATGGTAGCGGTTATCCATCTCGCGTGTCATCCATTGCAGCGCGCCGACCACCCGTTCTATCTCCACCACCACCGGAGCCAGCAGGTGCGGGATGCCGTTGTATCCTGTCAATTCGACCCGCTTGGGGTCCACCAGGATCAGGCGCAGGTCGTCGGGGGTGTTGTTCAGAAGGAGACAACTCAGGATGGCGTTGACGCACACCGACTTGCCGGAGCCGGTCGTCCCAGCAATGAGCAGGTGAGGCATGGATTCCAGGCTGGTGGTCTTGGGGTGCCCTGCCACATCCTTGCCAAGTGCAAAGCGCAGCGGGGCCTTGCTGCGGGTGAACACCTCGCTCTCCACCACTTCGCGCAGCGCAACCAGCGCCATCTCTTCATTCGGGACTTCGATGCCCACGTAGCCGTGCCCGGGCACGGGAGCCTGGATGCGGATGCGCGGCGCGGCCAAAGCCAGGGCCAGGTCGTCTGCCAGCGACGCGATCTTGCCAACGCGCACGCGCGTCTGACCGGAGCGCGACTCGACGAAGAGCGGTTCCACTCCGAACATCGTGACCGT
>DASVKG010000210.1:0-18161 GCA_036385495.1 Anaerolineales bacterium
CTTCGGGGCAGGTCACCAACGCGTTACGCACCCGTTCGCCACTAAGAAACCTCTGTATTGCTACAAAAGCTCTTCGTTCGACTTGCATGTATTAAGCACGCCGCCAGCGTTCATCCTGAGCCAGGATCAAACTCTCCGCAATATAATCACCCTTACGGGTGTAAGTTACGGAATAGAACGACAGGCTTACTTCCTATCACTTTTCAGTTGTTAAGGTCCGGTATACAAAGCGGGCTGCATTTTACCCGCAACACCCACCACTGTCAAGTTCAGAGAGACGAAATCGCCGATGTTTTCGATTTGACATCGGCTCGTCAGACTGCAAGACCTGCTGCTGCGTGTCTCTGACGTGAGACGTTGCTGTGTTGTCAACGATCTGTCCATGAGGACGAGATCTGCGTGGGGGTCAATGTGCTTGCCTATTATACGCATTCGAACTAAGTTGTCAAGGAATTTACACCCCCAATTTGGATTCTTTAAGGTTGCTACATCTCCTGCCGCCCGGAAAGGGCTCGCAGGATTGTATTTTGGTCTGCATATTCCAGGTCGCCGCCAACCGGCAGGCCGCGCGCCAGCCTTGTCACACGCACGCCCAGGGACTGAAGACGCGGGTGCAGGTATTGCGCTGTTGCCTCCCCCTCCATGGAGGGGTTGGTTGCCAGGATGACTTCCTGTACGCCTCCCCGTTGGATGCGTTCCAGTAATGGCTTGATCTTCAAGTCATCCGGGCCGATGCCCTCAATGGGCGAAAGGACCCCCTGCAAAACGTGGTACTTGCCTTTAAAAGCACCGACGCGTTCCAGAGCCAACACATCCAGCGGTTCTTCCACCACACAGATCATCGCTGAGTCGCGCTGGCTGCTATCGCAAATCTCGCAGCGCTCACGCCCGGCGGAAGTGATATTGAAACACTCCTGGCAAAAGGCGATTTTACTTTTAAAGTCAGCCAATGCTTCAGCCAGTTGGCCGGAAACGTCCGGCGAGGCGCGCAGGAGGAAGAAAGCCAGCCGGGAGGCAGTTTTCGGGCCGATGCCCGGGAGCCGTTCGAGGGCAACAACAAGGTTCTGAATGGGTTCGGGTAGCATGCCTGTAATCCCGTAGGAGATGCCAGCCGGCGCCTCCTACCAACTCTTAAAAGGGTAACCCACCCGCAAGTGGGCCCATGACCTGCTCCTGAAGTTCCCGTGACTTCTCCAGCGCCAGGTTGACGGCTGTCAGCATCAGATCCTGCAGCATTTCAGCATCCGCCTCCTTAAGCAGCGCCGGGTCAATCTCTACCGATTTGCATTTCTGATCGCCGGTCATTGTAACCTTGATCGCGCCCCCGCCCGCCGTCGCCATTACGGTTTCCTGTCCCAGATGTTCTTGGGCCTCAGCCATCTGCTGTTGCAGGCGTTGAAGTTGTTGCATCATTCCGGGTTGCCCCCCACCCCCGGCAGGACGATTAAATCCTTTAGCCATGATCACTCCTGAATATCTACGATTTCACCACCGGCTTTGAGCGCCGCTGCCACCATACCATCTGCTTTGACATCCGCTGGTGGTGACTGCTTGGCAAGTGTAACCACGCATTTTACCGAGAGTTCACCACCGCATATTTTCGCGATTGCATTACGGGTAATATCCATCTGCTCCGTCGTGTCCACCTTTGACCGAAGGATTTCACTTTGAAATCCAATCACCAATTCGCCATTTTTTACTCCCAGCAGCCTGCAGGAATTGAGCAAGCCATCCAGCGACGGACTCTGCGGTTTGATCAACGCCCGGATTTGTTTCCAGGCCTTTGTCACCCGATCAAGGGTGACATTGCCAGGTTCTTCAGCGGGCTTCTTAGCGTTTGCCGTCTGATAAAGCATGACATTGCCAGCATCTTTGGTGGACTTTTCGTCTTTCTTCGCAGGCCTGCTTACCGGTTTCTCTTTTTTGGTTTCATCCGGGGGTTTCGCAATGTTCAGGGAGCGGGGCAGCGTATCCGTTTGGGGAAGGTCCATAACTTCTGCCAGAGCCAGTTCCAATGGCAGGGAAGGTTGCCAACCACTACGCTGTTCAACAGCTGCGTTGTTGAAAGCTTTGATCATTCCCAGTACATCTGCAGAGGAAAAGGCCGTGGCATACCTTTCTGCCTGGGTACGCGTGTCGGCTGCGAGGTCCACCTGAGCAGCATTGCCCATTTGGATGAGCAGCAGCGCTCGCAAATAGTCTACCACCTGACGTGCCAGCAGGCGCGGGTCAGTGCCGGAATCCAGAGCGGAATGAATCGCATCCATGCCAGCTGCCGGTGTCCGGTCATATACCGCTCCAACCAGGTCAATGACGGTCTGGTTGGTGGCTGTGCCAAGCACAGTTTGAGTCAGGGCAAGAGTGATTTCCTTTCCCGTGGAAGCCATCTGGTCTAGCAGGGAGATTGCATCTCGCATTCCTCCCGCAGACTGCCGGGCGATTAGCATCAGCGCTTCGGGTTCGGTTGTCAGTTTTTCGTGGGTGGCGATGTTCTGCAATTGTCCCACTATTCCGTCTATCGGGACACGCCGGAACTCGTAACGCTGGCAGCGGGAGAGCACCGTCGCTGGGATTTTGTTCATCTCGGTTGTGGCTAGAATGAAGATGGCATGCGCAGGCGGTTCTTCAAGTGTTTTAAGCAATGCATTAAAGGCACTGTTGGAGAACATGTGCACTTCATCAATAATATAAATTTTGTATCGGCCCTGATTGGGGGAAAAGTTGACTTTATCGCGCAGGTCACGAACCTCGTCCACCCCGTTTTGGGAAGCCGCATCAATTTCGATGAGGTCGAGAAACCGGTTCTCGTTGACCGCCACACAGTGAATGCACTCGTTACATGGGCGGGCTGCCGGGTCTTCGTTTAGGCAGTTGACAGCTTTCGCCAGCAACCTGGCAGCGGTGGTCTTGCCTGTGCCGCGAGGACCCGCGAAAAGGTAGGCGTGGACGACGCGGTTGCCGGTGACAGCATTGCGCAGTGTTTGGACGACATGCTGCTGTCCAACTATTTCATCCCATTTCTGGGGACGCCATTTATTATAAAGAGCCTGGGTCATGAGCTATTTCCATCAATTCGTCAAGGAACACGATAAAAGGCACGCGCAATGTTCTTTGTATCGTAAAGAGCAACCAGTTCGCCGGATTTCCAAACTGGAGCAGAGCGTTCCCAGTAAAGGTCCGCCGCGGTGTCGATCCCGGGTCCCGAATGGACCTGCACAACACCTCCGGGATAGAGCGTCAACTGAGGAAAAGTATAAGTGCTGCCCAGGCCGTCTTTGAGTGTCCAACCGGTCAGCGGGATCGCCGCGCCACCGTTGTTCTGGAGGAAAACAGACTCACTTTCAAGTGCCCCAGTTCCGGCAACGCTGACGATGTCTACATTTACGCTGCCGGGAGCGATGGTGGGGATCGTCACACTTGTGCTGCAGTCCGTTTTATGATTGGCGCGGTCATAAAAGAACAGGACTGTCCCCGAAACAAGGACCGAAACCAGGGCATTCAGCAGGAGGTAGAGTACCATGCGACGACGGGTCATCGTGCCAGTATGATAGCACAAAAATGCCGAAGGGTAGGCTTAAACCATCAGCACAAGGAAGGCAAATGAGTAATTCGCAGCATAACCTTGGGGTTGGACTTATTCCGGTAAATGCCCCCAAGGCCACCCCAGCCAGGCATAATCATCCTTCCCGGGAGTAATTACCACACCAGCAGCGCAACCCAATCCCCTATCTGGCGCTTCTCCGCTAATTTTAATCCATGAGCTTCAGCCGACGAAATCACTCCTTCAGCCTGGTCGGCCAGTATACCCGAGAGGATGAGCACCCCGCCCGGCGTCACCAGTTCTGCAAGCCCCATGTTAAATAATCTAATGATGATCGGGGCAAGGATATTCGCCAGCACCAGTTGGGCATTCCGGATCTGGAAACAGGTGGATAAAACCTCAGTCACCGAACCCTGACCAATTTCAAACTGATTAGCAAGGATACCATTGGCGCTACCGTTCTCGCGGCTGGCTTTGACCGATGCTTCGTCAATATCTACCCCAAGGGCAAAATCTGCGCCAAGTTTTAGCGCTGCAATCGATAGAATTCCGGATCCGCAGCCAACATCGATGACAGACGATGGACGATGGGCAAAAGCCGGTGATTCACGTTCGATGGTTCCCAGTCCATGGTCAAAGTACTCTTCAATCAGTTCGAGGCACAACTGCGTGGTTGGGTGTGTCCCCGTTCCAAAAGCCATGCCAGGGTCGATTTTGATGGTAACCCGGTTGGCATCTGGCGATTCGAGCCATGAGGGGACGATGATGAGCCGCTTGCCAACTGGGATCGGCTGATAATGCACCTTCCAGGCTTCCATCCAATTCTGGTCCTCCACAGAGGTGAAGACCGGCGCGGGTAGCGGCTGGATCATGCCCAAATAATAAAGCGATTCTTCCAGCTTCCGACGCGTTTCCTCGAGTTTTTCATCTGCACCAAGGTATGCGCGCACGGTGATCGGTCCAACCGGTGTGCCTTCGTCTTCATCATTGACAAAATCCACCGCCTGCTCTGTGGTTACTCCGTTGGGTGCAAAACGAGCTAGAACATCCGCCACGGCCTCTGCCAATTCACCGTTGACGGTCAGGGATACTTCGAGCCAATTCATAAAACCATCTCATTTCTCGGAATTAAGGATCGCCAGGCATTTCTCAATCGTAGCGCGATGATCCGGGAAAAAATCGGGTAGCGCGTTGGATTCAAAATACCGGATGCTGGAAACTTCCTCGTTCGGGACGAAGTCACCTTTGACGCCCGTACAATGATAGGTTATGGAAATATGGTGGATTTCGGTGGAATTTTCAACTAGCAGGAGGCATGCTTCCTGCACCGTCAGTCCGGTCTCCTCCAAAATTTCCCGCTTGATTCCTTTCGCTGGGTCTTCGCCGAATTTCAAATCACCACCTGGCAGCCCCCAGGGATGCAGGCGGAGATAGGTGTGCTCGCACAGCAAGAGTTGCCCCTTTGCATTAAAGATTATAGCCCCGACCGCCACCTGGTACCGCGGGCGAATGATGGCAGCCGCAATGCTCTGCATCCAGAATGGCAGGATGCCCCAGATTTTGAGGAGGAATCTCTTCATGCTTTTAATTGCCACCTATGCAGGATCATGCGCGGAAATCATATCATATGGTAACAAACCCGTCTCCTGATGAGACGGATTGCTTGTTTATCTAAACTTCTCCTCCAGCTAACCCCCTATCGCTTCGTTCAGCCAATCTAAAAATCCTTTTTCCTTCGGTTTGACCGTCGTGCCGAGAGTAGCGGCCAGTTTCTCGAATATTTCACGTTGTTCCTTAGTCAGCTTGGATGGGATGTCCACATTTATTACCACCATCTGGTTACCTCGTCCGCTCTTGTGCAAATAGGGTACGCCGCGCGCCTTGATCGTAAACACCTTGCCTGGCTGCGTCCCGGCGGGGATTTTGAGTTTTGAGGTGCCGTCCACTGTCGGGACTTCCACCTCTGCTCCGAGCACGGCTTGCGCTATGTTGATATCCAGGTTGAGCAGAATATCGTTTTCGCGTCGTTTGAAGAACTTATGTGGTTGGACGGCCAACAGAAGATACAAACTCCCCTGGGGCCCGCCAAGCGTTCCTGGCTCGCCCTCCCCTGCCAGGCGGATCTGTGTGCCATTGTCCACGCCCGCCGGGACCTGGACGGTCTTCTTGACCGTTTTTCGTTCCAGCCCTGATCCCCGGCAAGTATGACAAGGCGAGGAAATAACCTCTCCACGCCCGCCGCAGGTGGGGCATGGTCCGGACTGCATCATTGAGCCAAAAATAGTCTGGCGTACCTGGCGAACTTCACCGCGCCCGCCACAGGTACCACAGCGCTGTGGATTGGTACCCGGTTCAGCTCCGGACCCGTGGCAAGTCCCGCAGGTTTCGTTGCGCGTCACTTCCACAGTCTTATCGACGCCGAAAACTGCTTCCTCGAATGACAAGTCAATGCGTACTTGCAGATCGCGTCCCCGCCGCGGGCGGCGCGATCTGCCTCCACCGCCCATATTAATTCCGAAGAACTGCTCGAAGATATCCGAGAAATCCATCGTGGCATAATCCGGCATACCCCCCATTTCTCCCAGACCGGCCCGACCGTACTGGTCATAGCGCGTGCGTTTCTGCGGGTCTGATAAGACGCCGTAAGCCTCATTAATTTCCTTGAATTTTTCCTCGGCGTCCGATTCCTTGCTCACGTCAGGATGATACTGGCGCGCCAGTTTTCGGAAGGCAGTTTTGATGTCATCCGTGGAAGCATTCCGGGGAATGCCCAAAATTTCGTAATAGTCGCGATTAGTCATAGGTTATGGGGAATCGAAATTTGAGAATGGGCTGGCCATTCACAATATCCTATTCACTTCCTTTTTCTTCACTTTCAACTGTGGTCTCACCCTCGGGGTTTTTTGGACTTTCTTCAGGCTTTGGCTGGGGTTGCTGGTAAGCTGCCGTGCCGACTTTTTGGACTGCCTGGCTGAGAGCCTCCACTGCCTTGCGTATGGCCGGCTCGTCTTCGCCATCTTTCACTTTCTTGACTTCGTCCATGGCTGCCTGGACTTCGGTCTTGACCTCCGCCGGAACCTTATCGCCGAGTTCGTTTAAAACCTTCTCAGCGCCGTAAACTGAATTATCAGCGGTATTCTTGGCGTCGATCAAATCACGCCGCTGCTTGTCTTCTGCCGCATGCACTTCAGCTTCCTTGCGCATGCGTTCCACTTCATCCTTCGCCAGCCCTGAAGAGGCCGTGATGGTGATGTGCTGGCTTCGCCCACTGGCTTTGTCCTGTGCCGTAACTTTCAGGATGCCGTTGACATCAATGTCAAAGGTTACTTCAATCTGAGGAATCCCGCGCGGGGCAGGCGGGATGCCGTCCAGGATGAATTTACCCAGCGACTTGTTATCCACAGCCATGGGACGTTCCCCCTGCAGGATGTGGATTTCCACCTGTGTCTGGCTGTCACTGGCGGTCGAGAAAACCTGGCTCTTGCGGGTTGGGATGGTGGTGTTGCGCTCAATCTGCGGCGTGGCGACACCGCCCAGGGTTTCAATTGAAAGCGATAACGGGGTGACATCGAGCAGGAGGATATCTTTCACTTCGCCGCCCAACACCCCCGCCTGAATAGCCGCACCAATAGCCACCACCTCGTCAGGGTTGACACCCTTATGAGGTTCCTTGCCAAAGAAATGCCGGACAGCTTCCTGCACCGCGGGCATGCGGGTCATGCCGCCTACCATGACAACCTCATTTATATCGGATAATGAAAGATTGGCGTCAGCCAGAGCCTGTTTGAGCGGAGTGAGCGTGCTTTCCACCAGGTCAGCAGTAAGCTGCTCCAGTTTAGAGCGAGTCATCGTCATAACCAAATGTTTCGGACCAGATGCATCGGCGGTGAGATAAGGCAGATTGACCTCGGTTTGCATCATCGTTGAGAGTTCGATCTTGGCCTTTTCAGCCGCCTCCCGCAGGCGTTGGAGTGACTGTCGATCCTGGCGAAGATCAATACCGCTTTCTTTCTGAAATTCCTGGGTGAAATAGTCTATGATGCGTTGGTCAAAGTCGTCACCACCTAAAAATGTATTGCCATTGGTGGATCTAACCTGAAATACACCTTCGCCTACATCTAGAATGGAAATATCAAATGTCCCACCGCCCAAATCATAGACCGCGATGATTTCATTGGTTTTCTTATCCAGGCCATATGCCAGCGATGATGCAGTCGGCTCGTTGATGATGCGCAGTACGTCAAGACCGGCAATCTTCCCGGCGTCCTTTGTTGCATTTCGCTGGGCATCATTAAAATACGCCGGAACGGTAATCACCGCCTGTGTGACCGGTTCACCAAGATAGGCCTCGGCATCGCGTTTAATTTTGGCTAGGATCATTGCCGAAATTTCCGGAGGAGAAAATTCTTTATCATCCATCTTGACGCGCACATCTCCGTTTTCTGCCGGAAGAGCTGTATATGGGACACGCGGCAAAGTGCGCTGAACTTCAGGATCTTCATACTTGCGACCCATGAAACGCTTGATGGAAAATATCGTATTCTGGGAATTAACGATTGCCTGGTTGCGAGCCACCCTCCCCACCAGCCGTTCGTGATTTTTGTTGATCGCCACCACCGACGGGACCAGGCGCTCCCCTTCAGATGATGAGATGACAACCGGTTCTGCTCCCATCATCACCGCTCCCACTGAATTAGTTGTACCCAAGTCGATTCCTATAATTTTTGACATAATGATATCTCCACAAAAAGACTTGCATTGGGGCGAGGCTTGCCCCCGCCTTGATAGAACATTGCATCCCCAATGGGGCTTGCGCGCACCAACAAATTATTCCGCCACCCTCACCTGCGCGGGACGGATAACCCGATCTCCCAAGGTATAGCCGTTTTGCACCACTGCAATAACCTGACCGCTTTCGTAGGCTTCGCTGGGTTCCTGCATGATGGCCTCGTGGAAGTTTGGGTCGAACATCTGCCCTTCCGCCTCGATGCGCTTCAGGCCCTCCGCCTCCAGAATGGATTGCACTTTACGGTAAATCAATTCGATTCCGTCCACCCAGGCCTGGTCAACAGGACGCGCTGACAATGCTCGTTCAAGGTCGTCCAGGATTGGTAAATACCGTTTAATGATGCTGCCGACCGCATTTTGGTAGGTTTCAGCCTTTTCAGCGTCAACTCTCCTCCGGTAGTTTTGGAAGTCTGCCACGGAACGTTGCCAGCCATCCTTGTATTCATCGGCCTGGGCCTGGGCGTCGGCGAGTTGTTTTTCAAGTTCGGCAAGATTAATGGATTTGTCCCGCAACGCGTCGGATTCGAGACCTTCTTCCGGCGCGGTTGCAGCCCCGGGTACACCCTTCGCCTCGGGTTCAATTTGATGAAGCTTTTCTTTCTTACTCATTTTCTTCTCCTGCCATAGTTTCAGATACCAGGCCGCTTAACAAATCGGCCATAAAGCGGACGGTGGGGATGGTGCGAGCGTAAGGCATGCGCATCGGTCCGAAAACTCCCAGCGTGCCAGTGACAAGCCCGGGAATGCCATAGCGTGCCAGGACAACCGAGCATTGTTTCAATTCTTCCCACTTGCCCTCACCGCCGATCAACACCTGCACACCCCCCACCGTGGCATTGTTTGTAGTCCGCGCCAACAGGTCTTGCAGCAACGAACGTTCCTCGAACAGGTGCACAGCCCGGCGGGCATCACCGGATTCAAGAAATTCTGGTTCGGAGAGAACATTGGTCAAACCGTCCAGATAGATTTCTCCAGATACGCGCTGTTCGCCGCGGGTCATATCCTGGAGCACGAGGGTCAGGATATCCTTTTCAAGGGAATCAGCACGCGCAGGTAAGGCTGCGATTTCTTCGGTGGTCTTGCCCAGGCAAACCTGATTGAGTCGGTCGGCGGCGGCAGACAGACGTTCCTGCATCACTGGTTCTGCCAGGGTCAGGATTTGCTGGCTTACTTCTCCGCCGGTCATCACCAACACCATCAGCACTTGCCTTCCCTGTGTCGAAATGAGCTCAACATGTTTGAAGTGAGAACGTTCGGAGTGTGGCGCAGTGACGATGGATGCCGCGCGTGAATGCTGCGCCAGGATGGACGCTGCCAGAGGCATCCACTGTTCCACGTCCTGCCGAGCCTGGTAAAACTGGTGAGAAATGGTGTCGCGCGCCGGTTCAGGAAGGTCGGACGGGTAAACCACCTGGGTGACAAAATAGCGATAACCTTCTTCAGTTGGGACACGTCCGGCCGAAATATGCGGCTGTCGCAGGTAACCATATTCGGTCAAGGCAGCCATTTCGTTGCGGACGGTCGCAGTACTGAGTTCAAGTTTGTAACGCTCCACCAGCCGCGCTGAACCAACAGGCTGTGCAGTTTCGGTATAGTAACGCACAACCAGGGAAAGAATCAACCGCTGGCGTTCGGTGAGGTCATTCATTGTTTATTTGAAGGATTCATATTAGCAGTTTTAGCACTCTCTTCTTGAGAGTGCTAATTGAAGATTAATAATGATACCATGTCCATTCAATGGGCGTCAATAAGAGGGGTGTTAGAATTTTGGAGCGCCATATCCACCAGGAAAACCCCCACCATAAGGGTTTTTACCGCCAGAACTGGAACTGGCTCAGACCCAACAACGCCAGTGAGAGCGGGATCTGCATTCGGAGCGAAATCCAACCCACCGCCTGCCAGAATAAGTTGTTTACGAATGGGACATACCAAAGGACCACAAACACGGTCATCATAATGATATTACTGTACTGGTCAATATTAAACCGCACTTGCCGGTTAAGGAACGGTGCCAGGGCACGATACCCATCAAACGGCGGCACGGGGATCAAATTCAGCACCAACGCCGAGATTTGCATCAGCGCCAGGAACGCCAGCCCTGGCCATATTCCGCTGGAACTGACCGGCAGGATATTCAGAACGATCCCCAGCAAAATTGCCAATATCAGGTTTGCCGTCGGTCCCGCCAGTGAGACGGCAGCTTCCCAGCGTCTGCTGCGCAGCCTCCAGGTCTCGATGTAGACTGCTCCGCCTGGCAGGCCGATCCCACCCAGCAGTAAGAAAACCACCGGTAGGACAATCGAATAAACCGGGTGTGTATATTTGAGCGGGTTGAATGTCAGGTAGCCCTTGTCCTTGACGCTGGTGTCTCCACCGTAATACGCCACCACCGCATGTGAGAATTCGTGCAAGCACAGCGAAAAAATCCAGCCGACGATAACTACAATGAAGGTGGTCGCTTTTTCCATTAGCTTTCCTTATACCCAAGCGGATGAGTACGGTGCCACTCCCAAGCGCTGGCAATAATGTCAGTCAATTCCGAATGCCGTGGTGTCCATCCCAACTCGCGGCGGATTTTTTCGGACGATGCCACCAGACGTGGCGCATCTCCTGGACGGCGCGGGGATTCGAGAACCGGGATCGAGTGACCGGTCACTTGACGGGCGGTCTCGATCACTTCCCGGACCGAGTACCCGCTCCCGTTGCCGAGGTTATAGACCAGTCGGTCATGGCTACCCAACGCTTCCAACGCCAACAGATGGGCGGAGACCAGGTCGGCAATATGGATATAATCACGAATGCAGGTTCCGTCGGGTGTCGGGTAATCTGTCCCGTAGATGGAGGCAGCATCACGCTGGCCTAAAGCAACTTTTAAAACCAGTGGTATGAGATGCGATTCAGGCTGATGAGCCTCGCCTCTTCCCGGAAGCGCACCACAGGCGTTGAAATAGCGCAGGGCGGCAAAGTGCAGCCTGTGGATCTTTCGATACCATTCCAAAGCCTGCTCGATTGCAAGTTTGGTGAAACCATACACGTTAGCCGGATCAATGCCGGAATCTTCAGTAAGCGGTGAATCCTCGGAGGCATAGACTGCCGCAGTAGATGAGAGCACGAAATGTTTCACGCCGGCGTGTGTCGCGGTTTCAATCAATTGCAGTGAATTTGCCAGGTTGTTTTTAAAAAATTTTCCGGGATCTTTCATTGAATCGCCTGCCTCTATGAAGGCTGCGAAGTGCATCACGGCGTCGTACTTTTCCGAGGAAAGACCAGCTGTTAGAGCCGCGGCATCACCAAGGTCGTTTTGAATAAAGCGCGCTGTCTCGGGGATGGCAGCCCGGTATCCGCTCACAAGCGAGTCGTAGACAGTGACGGTATGTCCTGCCTCGAGCAGTGCCTGTGCAGTAACCGAGCCGATGTATCCCGCCCCGCCGGTAACAAAGATATTCATAGGTTCTCCAATGGGAAAATTATATCGTACTCTCCTGCTTGACGGGCACGCACGATACGCATTATACTCACGCGGTTCGGGGTGTAGCGCAGCTGGTAGCGCACCGCGTTTGGGACGCGGGGGTCGGCGGTTCGAATCCGCCCACCCCGACTGACCGCCGAGACCGCCCTGGTCCTCGGTGGTCTTGTTTCTGCACCACAACAATTTGTAAAGCAGAATTATGGATAAGCATCATATGCTACAATAGCACTGAGGAATACAATCATGGCCCGAATAAAATTGGATGGCGTCATCGAAGCTGTCCGTTATGCACAGGGTGGCAGAATTGCCGTTGTCCGCGCTTATGAACGCCGTGGCGTCGTGTGGTCCGATCATGTATTACTTGATCGACAGGAACTGTCTGAACGACTCAGGCAGGGGAAATGTTTTGCGGTCGGGGAACGTAAAAACTATCTTGGCAGCGTTTTTATAACTGGGTTGGCAGTCCGTCAGATAAAAGAAAATATTGTTACTGAAGGGCAGACAAGCGCGCGCGATCTTCTGAACGGAGTACCTGTTTTCTAGTCGTGTTTCCAGGAAGGCATTCCCATGAAAATCATAGACCATACCCCATACTTTGATAACGAGACCGGAAAGATCAATTTCCTCGACCGCGCCCGGGCAATGATGAAATACGGTTCCGCCTGGATCAAAGAAGTTGAAGCTCAGAAAGAGATAATCACCGTGCTGAGCAAGGTGTTGGATAGGAGCTATACCCTCCTGAGCAATGTAACGCCCCCCGGGTTGGAAGCCAGTTTTCCATTCATCTTGGTCGGGCCGACGGGGGTGTTCGTCATGTACGTTACCCCTCTGACCGGCTTGTTCCGCGCCAAAGGGGACCAGTGGGGTTCCATTTCCGGGAATGCCTTCAAGGTTGAAAAACCGAATCTGTTGACGCGTACCGAACGGATGGCGCGCGCCATCCAGGTATTTCTGCAGCGTCAGGGTTATTTGGATATAACGAGCGTGGAGGCAATCCTGCTCTGTTCAGATTTGTCGGTGAACGTGGACAGCATTCGCCCCATTATCCGCGTGGTCATGCGCGACGCGCTGGAACGATTTGCCATATCTATCTCGCAGGCACGTGTGACGCTCAGTCCTGAAGCAGTCCAGGATATTATCGGGCGTATCCTGAATCCACCCAAGCCTCCCCCACCAGAAGAAGACCTGGCAACCGCGATCCCTGATGAAACCGCTTTTCCTAAAGTGGCAGAAATTGATGTTCCAGTTTCCGCTTTCCCCGAATTACAGAATCCCGAATTAGAAATCGAACCTGATCCTCTAGGCACGGTTGAAACGCAGGACCACTCCCAGGATTTGGCATGGATTAACGACCTGACTTCCTCTCCAAGTGCAGGACCCCAAGGTTCCTCGCAGGGTCCGGCATGGAGTAACGATCTGATTCCTCCTTCAAGTGCAGGACCTCAGGACTCCTCGCAGGCTCCGGCGTGGAGTAACGATCTGCCCTACCCTCCAAGTGCAGGATCTCAAGATCACCCCCAGGCTCCGACGTGGAGCAACGATCTGCCCTACCCTCCAAGTGCAGAGCCTCAGGACCCATCCCAGACTCCAGCGTGGAGCGACGATCTAATTCCACCGCCAAGTGAAGAGACTCAGGACCTCCCCGGTACTTCCAGGGGGATAAGGCTGAACAAAAACCAGCGGGCTTTGATTATTGTTCTGTTTGTTATCTGGCTCATTATTATCAGTGTATTCATTTTTATTGTCATCAAAGACCAAGGGTCCCTTCTCTCAGGCCAATTGCCTTGACGTCCCCGTTCCTGTCAATTGTTATTCCTGCTCACAACGAAGAAACCCGCCTGCCCCGCGCCTTGGGACAGGCCTTTGAATTTCTGAAAAAACAAGACTTTGCTTCCGAAGTAGTAGTCGTCGAAAATGCCAGCTCCGACCACACCTATGACGCAGCAAAGGAATTGATCGGGAACCTGCCCGGCCTGATTGTCTTGCATGAGGATCTGCCTGGCAAGGGACGTGCTGTGCGCCGGGGGGTATTGGAGGCACGCGGGGAGTATCGCTTCATCGCTGACGCGGATTTCTCCATGCCAGTGGAGGAAATCAATTGCTTCCTGCCGCCTGCTTGTTCCAGTGACATTGCCATCGCCTCACGCGAAGCTCCTGGTGCAATTCGCTATAATGAACCTGCCTATCGTCATCTGACCGGGCGCGTTTATAATTTTTTGATCCGCTCGCTTGTCCTACCCGGATTGCAAGATACCCAATGTGGCTTCAAATGCTTCCGAGCCGCCGTCGCTGAAGACGTCTTCCGTGACCAGACTCTTACTGGCTGGTCGTTCGATGTTGAATTACTATTTCTAGCCCGCCGGCGCGGCTACACCATCACCGAGATAGGCATACCCTGGTATTACAACCCAGACAGCAAAGTCAACGTCATGCACGATTCCTGGCGTATGTTCTTCGACCTGTTGACCATCCGCCGCAACGCCAGGCGGGGAGTTTATGACTCGCACAGGTAATTTACGCCCAACCCCCACACTGGAATTTGAAATGAATTTATGGAATGCCGGCTTCACCCGTATTGCCGGGCTGGATGAAGCCGGGCGCGGCGCATGGGCCGGGCCGGTGGCGGCAGCCGCAGTCATCCTGCCTGCCAATCCTTCTCTCACCCGCGTCCTGTGTCGGGTGCGCGATTCCAAACTGATGACCCCGCTGGCTCGTGAAACCTGGGCTCCGCAGATTAAGAATTCCTCGTTGGGTTGGGGGGTGGGTTTTGCGTCGGCAGAAGAAATTGACAAGCTGGGCATCCTCCCGGCTACGAAGCTGGCCGCCACCCGTGCGCTCGAAAACCTGCTCCCTGACTACTTGATCACCGATTACCTGGTTTTCCGCGAAATTGACCTGCCCCAGACGGCACTGGTTAAGGGCGACCAGCGTTCTCTCAGCGTGGCCGCGGCTTCCGTACTGGCTAAGACCGCCCGAGATGCACTGATGCGAGAGTTGGATGTTCAATACCCGGGATATGGTTTTTTTCATCACAAAGGATACGGTACACGCCTTCACCAGGATGCCATAAAGAAGTTGAGGCGGTGTGAGATCCACCGGAAGTCGTTCTCTATTCCATAATTGGCCATGTAGGGTTTTCCCCGGATACAATAATTTTCCCCGATTCACCTCGCCAGGAGATTAAATTAAGAAGGTACGAAATTATTTGTATTCGTACCTTCTCATGAAATATCGCAGGGGAGTCTATAAACCATTACGCGATTTTTTCAAATTTCTCGGCGGGTGTGCTGCAAACCGGGCATTTTCCGTCCACCGGGCCTTCGTGGGTATAGCCGCACACCGGGCAAACATAGTAAGTCGTCTCCTGGTCATCCTTGCCTTTACCCACCATTTCTTTTGCCCGACGGTAGAGTGCTTCGTGAACTTTTTCCGTTGCCAGAGCATATCCGAACGATTTTTCTGCGCGCTTATCGTCCTCTGCCTCGGCTTCAGCCAGCATCGTCGGGTACATCGTGACAACCTCGTAGTTCTCACCAGCTATTGCAACATCCAGGTTATCTGCTGTGGACTTGACACCATCCATGGCTCTTAGATGATTGAGGGCGTGGACGGTCTCAGCCGCGGCTGCTGCCCGGAATAGTTTCGCGATTTGGGGAAAGCCTTCCTGGTCAGCTTTTTTAGCGAATGCCAGGTATCTTCGGTTGGCCTGTGACTCTCCGGCAAATGCTGTCTTCAAATTATCAATGGATTTCGACATGGGATTCTCCTTTTATTAATTAGTAGCGGGGCTTATCTTCCCTGATTATACCCAATTGTCCCCCTTCAGATGATTGACGCTTGTTCTAAGAACAGGTATGATAAAAATGCTTCAGGTCGGCTGGACGGTCGCGGTTTTGCGCTTTGGCGCAGAGTCGAGGAAAGTCCGCACTCCGCAGAGCACGGCACCGGGGAAACCCCGGGGCGAGGTAACTTGTCGGATAGGGCCACAGAAACAGACAGCCGCTGCAAGGCGGTCATGGTGAAAAGGCGGTGTAAGAGACCACCGGCGTCTGCAGCAATGTGGGCGGCCAGGTAACCCCCGCCGGGAGCAAGGCCACGCAGGGACGAGACGCTGCTCGCGTCTTTCGAGTTCCGGGTAGGCTGCATAGAGAGATGACCGTCCAGGTAGAGCGTCGGGATGAAACTCTTCGGAGCGTAAACCGACATTCCTCCGCCGGACAAAATGCGGCTTATAGGCCGGCCTGAGGCACTCTGTTTCATTTCTTGGTCTCCTTAGAACAGAGAAACATCCCCCATAAGGGGATAACATTCTGATTATCGACCAACCTGAAATGATCTGAGTCGGAGACGTTCTCTCAATATATACGACTGGAAAAGCCGGATACAATTCTTATACAAATGAGCCTTGCTTCTGAAATTCGCGCCGAACTGGAATTGGCAGATGCTGCCCGCTCTGCTGGGAACGAGGGCCGGGCACGCGTTTGCGCGCGCCGGGCGGCGGGGATGGCTGCCCGTGATTTTTTGAATCGCCATCAGATTGCACATGACAACGCAATTCAAGGTGGGATTCCCACCAATAGCGCGTACGAAGTACTCAAAACGCTGGCAACCTTCCCAGGTCTTGCTCCCCACTTGAAGCAGTCCATAGTCCATTTGACCATGCGTGTCACGACGGAATTCCAACTCCCCCGGGGAATCGACCTGATCGATGAAGCCCATAAGCTCATCGGAGGATTAAAATGAGCGAAATTGATAAAATCGTTTTATACGGTACTACCTGGTGCGGTGGGTCCCGTCGTTGCCGGCTTCTGCTGGATCGGTTTGGGATTCCATATCAATGGGTCGATATTGACCAGGATGACAATGCAGGAAAACTCGTCGAGAGGTTGAACAGGGGCCATCGCAGTGTTCCCACGATTGTCTGGCCGGACGGCTCGCAGTTGACGGAACCAACCGAAGGTGAGCTGGCAAAAAAACTGGGCGTGAGTCTTTAATTTTATTTTTTGCCACTCCTCTCCCCTGTAGGTCTTCTCAGAATAAAAATAGCCCGGAGATTATTCTCCGGGCCGCATTTTCTCTCTCAGTCAGACTCAGGCAGTGCGCTTTTTCCGCAACAACGACTGCAAGACCCGCCCCACGACCGCCAGGAAAATCCCGAAAGACAAAAAACCCGCGATCAGCATTGCCAACAATCGCCAATTGGCAATGCGATCTACAAAGTCCGCCTGGGTATTTGTCCGAATCCGCTGTGCAACACCATGGACAAATTCCGTGCGCGGCTTGATCGGCATGAGTACTCCTGATAGCCGGTTTTCCAGGGCAGTAATTCTCTCCATGGACGCATCGGCAAATTTCCTCATTTTCGTATTCATCGTCTACTCCTGCAAAAATCCGCTTTATTCAACCGTACGAGTCCGGTTGCCTGATCTATTCAACCAATTCAGAACCTTCCAATTCATCTCTCAGCGCTAATAAGGTGCGGTGATAAAGACTCTTTACTGCGCCTTCGCTGCGGCCCATGGTCTCCCCAATTTCGGCATTTGACATATGCTCAACAAATTTCAAAATGAGCAAATGCTGTCGTTCCGAGGGTTGGTGACGGATCAGGCGCAGTAGTGCATCCCGCTCTTGGGTCTGCATTAGAGCCACCTCGGGCGGCTCACCTTTGTAGTGAATGGTCGGAGCGTCGGAAAGCGGGATCTCCTGGTGACGGCTGCGGTCGCGGTGCCAGTTGGCAACCAGGTTGTGTGCGATCCGGTATAACCATGCTGAGAAAGGCACGCCCCGATCGGTATATGTATGGATGTGATGCAGGGCACGGAAAAATACACGCGCGGTCAGGTCTTCGGCATCATGGACATTTCCTGTACGGTAGTAAACGTAGTTGAAAATTCGCTCTACATACTTCCCGTACAGAACACCAAAAGATTCCAGGTCACCTTGCGAGGCACGTAATAAAATATCTTGTTCTTCAGACTCCGGCACTCTACTCACCTTACCGGAAGGGTCTTCAATACATAACCCCGCCGGGATTCAGAAGTTTCAGACCGAGTATAACATGTTATAATTTCTACTCTTGGGACGTATTCCTGTTCTCAAGGAAAGCCTACCCCCACTTATAGAGAACGTCCTCGTTCTCTGGGGAAGTATCCTTTTTTATTTTATGGGGATGACAGGCTTCGACGGAAGAGGCTGGTCCCGGAATGCGAGCCGAGAGGCGCCGACCTCGTAAACTCAGCGCAAAAAATCAAGTGCCAACCGCACTTCCTATGCCGCTATGCCCCTCGCTGCGTAAGCAGTAGAGAGTAAACGGCCGGTCTCTTAGCGAGGCCGCGTCCACCCGTCCCGTGCTCCACCCGGTGA
>DASVKG010000211.1:0-3078 GCA_036385495.1 Anaerolineales bacterium
TGCGGGAGGAGGCTGGTTTAATAGGTACGAAAGAAGGGTGCGCGGAGGGCGAGTGCGGAGCTTGCACTGTTTTCCTGGACGGCAAGGCGGTGATGGCTTGTCTCGTCCCCGCGCCGCGTGCTGATGGGGCTGAGATCGTCACCGTGGAAGGGCTGTCGGCGAAGAATAAGGGCGATGGGCAGGACGATGATTTGCATTCTGTCCAGCGCACTTTTATCAAGGATGGCGCAGTCCAATGTGGTTATTGCACACCTGGGTTCATCATGTCGTCTGCGAAATTGCTCGAGGAATGCCCCCATCCGAGCCGGGACCAAATTACCCAGGCAATTTCAGGTAACTTATGCCGTTGTACCGGTTATTATAAGATAGTCCAGGCGATTGAAGACGCATCCAATTCATAGGATCAGACAATCGCGGAACATCTTTTTGAGGACATCGTCCCCGCAGAGGGTTTCTGCCTAAATGGAGATTCTACATGGCAAAATATTCCAAATTTCAACGTAAGTCGCCTGAAAAGAAAGGGATGAATCCGATCTGGCGTGGCATCGGCTGTATCTTGATTATTATCGTTCCGCTGCTGGCCTACGGGCTAACGGTTCTTTTCGTCCCGCCGATCATCGCGACCGGGAAAGTCCCGTATCAACTGCTCGGATACGTCCACTTCCCTGATTGGATCTTTAAAGTACGAATCGGAACCGATATCGCCGTCTTTATCGGCGGAATTAATAACCTCTGGTTGAATATAATCATCTTCTTCGTGATGGTGCTGATCCTGACCACGGTCGCTTCACTTCTTTACTCGGTGATCTACTCGCTGGTAGGCCCGGCGCGCTACTCTGCCTTGGATGCCCCTCCTTCAAAACATAAAGTAAAGGTCTACAAAAGGTAGCCAGCGAAAATAAATGTTTACATTTTTCGTGTTGAGACGATTATGAATAATTCCATCGGCCAATCCGTCTCCCGGCTTGATGCACGTGACAAAGTCACCGGCGCCGCCCTGTATTCCGGCGATCTCGTCAGACCGGATATGCTGCATATGAAAATCCTGTTTGCCGGGCATCCGCACGCCCGGGTGGTCAGCATAGACACCTCTGCCGCCGAGACCCTGCCCGGTGTGGCAGCAGTTTATACCGCCAGGGACGTGCCTGTCAATGAATACGGCTTGCAGAAGAAAGATCAACCGGTTCTCTGTGGTCCATCTCCTCTGCATCAGAGCCCAGGACCGGGGGTACGGGGAGACATTGTCCGCTGTGAGGGCGACCAGGTGGCAGTCATTGTTGCCGAAACGGAAGCCATTGCCGACCGGGCTCGTGAGTTGATCAAAGTTGAATACGAGGACCTGCCCGCCGTATTCGATGCGGCCGAGGCAATGAAACCCGGTGCACCGCGCATCCATCCGGAAATTGGCGATTCCAACATTTGCGTGCTTGACAAGATCCGCAAGGGCGACGTGCAATCTGCATTTGCCATGGCGGATGTGATCGTCGAGGAAGAATACCACACACCTTACCAGGAGCATGCTTACCTCCAGCCGGAGGCCGGTCTGGCTTATCTCGACGAGGCAGGTCGCATAACAGTGGAGTGCGCCGGTCAGTGGACGCATGCCGACCGGGAAAGCATTTCCCACGCCCTTGGTCTTCCAGAAGAAAAGGTGCGCGTGATCTACCCCGCCATCGGTGGCGCGTTTGGCGGGCGGGAAGATCTATCCGTCCAGGCAGTGTTGGCCCTGGCTGTGGTGAAACTCAAGCGCCCGGTCAAGATTGTCTGGAGCCGGAAAGAATCCATTATCGGGCACGGCAAGCGCCACCCGATGACCCTCAAAACTAAATGGGCTGCCACCAAGGATGGCAAACTGCTCGCCGCCGAGACGACAGTTATTGCCGACGCCGGGGCTTACATGTATACAACCAATAAGGTACTCGGCAATTGCACGATTACCGCCACCGGACCGTATTTTATCCCCAATGTCAAAGAGGACGTATACGGCGTCTATACCAACAATGTACCTACGGCTGCGTTCCGTGGTTTTGGCGCGCCGCAGGCGTTGTGGATGGCCGAACTCCAGATGGATAAACTTGCTGAAAAGCTGGGTCTGGATCCGGTCGAGTTCCGTCACCGCAACGCGCTTCGGGATGGTGACACCCTCAATGTGGGTACTCCAGCCCCCGGAAAAGTAAGTATCGTACAGTGCATCGAAGCGGCACGCGACCGCTTTGGTTGGTCAGAAAAACGTCCCGTTACAACGGGTCAGCTATCACCGCTGGCTCATGGACGTGGTTTTGCCTGCGGCTTCAAAAATGTCGGCTTCTCATTCGGTTACCAGGAAAACTCCTGGGCACATGTCGAACTGCACGGCAAAACCGAGATCGAGCATGTTGTCGTTTGGCATGCCGGTGCGGAGGTCGGGCAGGGCGCACACACAGTCATGGCGCAGTTCGCTGCCGGGACGGTAGGCGTTCCATATGAGAAGGTGACAGTGGTCACATCGGATTCTGCCACGATGGGCAACCCTGGCAGTGCCTCGGCCTCGCGCCTGACCTTCATGTCGGGCAACGCCATCCGGGGCGCAGCGGAAGCCGCCCTGGCAAAATGGAAAATCGAGGAACGCCCCGCCATCGCCGAATATACCTACCTTGCTCCGAAGACGACACCCTTTGATAAAGAAACCGGTTACTCAACACCCAACCTTTCCTATGCCTATGTGGCGCAGGCGGTCGAGCTTGAAGTTGACCTGGAAACCGGCTTCATCAAAATCCTGCGCGTCGTCTCCGCAGATGATGTGGGGCAGGCCATCAACCCGGCGCTGGTTCAAGGGCAGATTGAAGGCGCGGTGGTCCAGGCCGAGGGCTACGCCCTGACAGAGAATTTCATCACTCAAAACGGTCGCATTCTCACCGATCAGCTTAGCACCTACCTAATACCCACCGTGCTCGACATCCCGGATGAGGTCGAGTCGGTCATCCTCGAGGTGGCAGAACCGAATGGTCCCTTCGGGGCGCGCGGCCTGGGCGAATTACCATTCCTTCCGCTTGCCCCGGCGATTGCAGCAGCCCTCCACGATGCCACCGGTGTCTGGTT
>DASVKG010000212.1:0-10095 GCA_036385495.1 Anaerolineales bacterium
GCAGTACTGCTCAAGACCATTTTTTATGGATCCACCATCATCCAGCATTTCTCCTTTGAATTGCTTTGCGACGGGAAGATTTTCTTCGAGGGAAAATCCTCCTTTGGATATTTCTCCGCCGAGGCCATGGCAGGCCAAGCCGGGCTGGACGGGGGGAAAACTGTTCTGCCCTGGTTGAAGCAGGCCGGGTTGGAAGGCCAAATTGTTCCCTTAGAAGGAACAATTCTAGGAAAAGGTTTGCCACATGGAAAACTCCGCCTGTTGGACGGAGTGGCAATTAATAATAATGCTGGCAACATGCAGGAAGGCACTGTATATGCCAACCGACGAAATACCCCCCAAGACTGGTTTTACGCCTGCCATTTCCTTGAAGACCCGGTAATGCCCGGATCATTGGGAATAGAAGCGATTGTGCAGGCGATGAAAGTTTTTTCTCAACAAAAGATAAACAGCGATGCGGGTGCAGACTTTGTCACCGGGCAGAAGATGAACTGGAGCTACCGGGGCCAGGTTCTACAGCATAACCGGCAAATGCAGGTGGAGGTTCATTTCCACAAAACGCAGCAGATCGGACTAAAAAAGATATTTATAGGGGATGCGAGCCTGTGGGCAGACGATTCCAGAATATATGAATTGCGGAACTTGTGCCTCGCTGTTGAGGATAAACAGGATTGACGATGAGTAATAACCTTACAAAGAGATCTGCAATGCAATTTATTGCAAACAACAAAAAATTCCCGGCGGCCGGTGTTTTGGATTTAAGCCAGGCTGCCTACGAACCGCAGGCTGCTGAAGCATATTTGCTGACCATCAACCGCCCACTTTTTGTGATAGAGCAGGAGGGAAAAATTGGCCTGATCGCAGCAGATTGCGATGAGCAGACTTTTCGCATGCAGGCTGGCGAGCGATATGTCACCAGTGTCCCAGCCCTGCCCATCGAAGACCTGGGAGAGGCAGGGTTTAAGAAAACCTACCAGGTGCGCTGCGCCTATTATGCCGGGTCCATGGCGAATGGGATTGCCTCTGTAGAAATGGTAGTCGCATTGGGCAAAGCTGGTTTGCTGGGTTCTTTTGGGGCAGCCGGGCTGGTCCGCAGCGTGTTGGAATCTGCCATCCAGAGAATCCAGGCGGCCCTGCCAGACGGCCCGTATGCGGCCAATCTCATCCACAGCCCGAGCGAGGAGGCGTTGGAAAGAAACACTGTTGAAGTGTATCTCCAGAAGGGAGTCCACGTGGTGGAGGCCTCGGCGTTTATTGACCTTACACCCAGCATTGTATATTACCGGGCTGCAGGATTGAGTCTATCCAGCGACGGCGAGGTCCAAATCGCCAACCATGTCATAGCCAAATTGTCCCGGCGCGAAGTTGCCACGAAGTTCATGCAACCAGCCCCGGAAAACTTCCTCAACCAGCTGGTGAGCGAAGGGAAGATCACGCCGCAACAAGCCGGATTCGCCAAACAGGTCCCGATGGCTGACGATATTACCGTTGAGGCAGATTCGGGCGGTCACACTGACAATCGTCCGCTGGTGTGTTTGCTGCCCGCGATGCTGGCCTTGCGGGATGAAATCCAGGCAAAATACAACTACCCGGTCCCAGTGCGGGTCGGGGCGGCCGGAGGCATCAGCACCCCTGGCTCGGCCCTGGCAGCGTTCATGATGGGCGCTGCCTATGTCGTCACCGGCTCAGTCAACCAGTCCTGTGTTGAAGCCGGCGCTTCCGAACACACCCGCCAAAAACTGGCACAGGCTGGCATGGCCGATGTGGCGATGGCTCCCTCAGCGGATATGTTTGAAATGGGAGTTAAAGTCCAGGTATTGAAACACGGCACACTCTTCCCAATGCGCGCTCAAAAACTTTACGACCTCTATTCGCGCTACGACTCACTAGAACAGATTCCAGCAGACGAACGCGAAAAATTGGAAAAGCAGGTTTTCAAAAGAGATTTCGAATCCATCTGGAAAGATACGGTCAAGTTCTTCAGCGAGCGCGATCCCTCCCAAATCGAACGCGCACAGAACAATTCCAAACGCAAGATGGCATTGGTTTTCCGCTGGTACCTGGGACTGGCATCGCGCTGGTCCAATAGCGGCGAAAGCGGCCGCGAGATGGACTACCAAATCTGGTGCGGCCCTTCCATGGGAAGTTTCAACGATTGGGTGCGCGGCACGTATTTGGCCAAACCAGAAAATCGCCGCGTGGTTGACGTGGCGCTACAAATCCTGACCGGCGCGGCCTGCCAGTACCGGCTGCAAGCACTAAAGTTGCAGGGTCTTCAGGTCCCACCCGAACTCGAACAGTACTACCCGGTGGAACCGCTTCTGTGATGATAGCCAACCACTGGAGAAATTTACCGGAAAAACCAGGCTTAGTCCACGGCGAATGCCAACTCTGGCTGGCCTGGCTGGATAAAGAAGACCCATTGTCCTTCCGGAATATCCTTTCCAAAGATGAAAGGCTTCGGGCCGAACGTTTACGCGACCCTAAGTACGCGGTCCGGTTTAGCGTGGGGCGCGGGATCCTGCGAGCCATCCTGGGACGTTACCAATCATCCAGACCAGAACGATTGGTTTTCTCGTATGGCTCTCACGGGAAACCGGAGCTGGCAGATGGGTTGCAGGAGCATTTGTCGTTCAATGTGTCTCACTCCGGAGGCCTTGCAGTTTTTGCCATTGCCAACGGGTTTGAAGTGGGCGTGGATATCGAAGAAATCCACCCAGTGAGTGACCTGGAAGCTACTGCATCCATTTTCCTTTCGCCTGGTGAACTTGCTGAATTCAATGCATTTCCCGCTGGCAGGAAACTGGAATGCTTCTTTACCTTGTGGACATCTAAAGAAGCCATCCTGAAAGCCACCGGGGTTGGGTTTTCCAGCCCGGATAGAGATATTTTTGCGACGTTTCGCGAACCCGGTCCATATGTGGATGGACAAAATGTGGTTTTCAAAAACAAGAAATTAACTTTGTTCAACCCCGCGGAAGGCTTCAAGGGAGCGCTGGCTTGTTTGTAACCATTATCCAAGGAAAAAACCATGAAAAATGAATTTGAGGCGAAACTGGATGAATTGCGCTCTGCTGCGATTTTGGGCGGCGGCGCGTCCCAGATCGAAAAACAGCACGCCAAGGGAAAGAAGACTGCTCGAGAGCGGATCGAAATGTTCCTGGACCCCGGCACTTTTACTGAAACCGGCATGTTCGTTTCCCACCGCGCAATTGGTTTTGGCATGGAAAACAGCCATCTGGCAACCGATGGTGTGGTGACCGGATGGGGTAAAGTGGATGAAAGGGTGGTCTACGTGTTCGCCCAAGATTTCACCATTTTGGGCGGTTCTCTCGGCGAAGCCCATGGACGGAAGATCGCCCAATTGATGGACCTGGCTTACCAAAACGGTGCGCCGGTCATCGGTATAAACGACTCGGGGGGGGCGCGCATCCAAGAGGGTGTAGACTCATTAGCATCTTACGGGGAAATTTTCTATCGCAATACACGCGCCTCCGGTGTCATCCCGCAAATTTCCGTTATCATGGGGCCCTGCGCAGGGGGGGCGGTTTATTCGCCGGGGATTAACGACTTCATCCTGATGGTCAACCAGAACGCCTATATGTTCATTACCGGCCCTGAAGTGGTGAAGGCTGTGACACATGAAGAGGTTGATTTTGACTCGCTAGGTGGTGCGGAAGTCCACGGGAAGAAAAGCGGGGTGGCCCACATCACCGCCTCTGACGAGGAGGCTTTGCTAGGACAACTGCGGTGGTTACTCTCTTACCTTCCGTCCAACAACCTAACGCCGCCACCTTACCAGCCACCCTCGGATGACCCGCGGAGGCTGCTCACTGACCTGGAAAAGATTGTCCCGCTCGACCCGCAGCGCCCCTATGATATGCACGCGGTCATCGAGGTGATTGTGGATAGCGGCGAATTCCTGGAGATCCAACCGGAGTATGCTGAAAACATTATTGTGGGGTTTGCCCGCCTGGATGGTTACCCGGTTGGAATCGTGGCTAACCAGCCCGGATACCTGGCGGGTGTGCTGGACATCAATGCTTCCGACAAGGCGGCCCGTTTCATCCGCTTTTGCGATGCGTTCCACTTCCCGCTGGTCACACTGGTAGATACTCCAGGATTCCTGCCTGGCAGCGAACAGGAACATGATGGCATCATCCGGCACGGAGCTAAATTGATATACGCCTATTCCGAGGCTACCGTCCCGAAGGTAGCCGTGATCCTGCGGAAAGCCTACGGGGGGGCCTATATTGTGATGAGTTCCAAACACCTGCGCTGCGACTATAACATGGCCTGGCCGCAAGCCGAGATTGCGGTGATGGGACCGGAGGGCGCGGTAAAAATTGTTTTCCGAAAAGAGATAAACGCTGCCAGCGACCCGGCAGCCATCATGGACGAATACATGCGCAAGTACCGGTCGGAAATTTCCAATCCATACCTGGCTGCCTCGCGCGGCTACCTGGACGATATCATCCCTCCGGCTGAAAGTCGTATGCGCCTGATCACTGCGCTGGAAAGCCTGCGCGAAAAACGTCAGGAAACGCCCAGGCGCAAACACGGGAACATCCCGCTCTAGGAGTCATATAGATGAAAGTATTAGTTGCCAACCGGGGTGAAATCGCTGTGCGCATCCTGCGCGCCTGCCGAGAATTGGGCTTCCCAAGTGTGGCGGTTTATTCGGAAGCGGACGAGCAGGCTTTGCATACCCGTTATGCAGACGAATGTGTATTCATTGGCCCAACGCCAGCAGCTGAAAGCTACTTGAATATCGAACGCGTATTGGCTGCGGCGAAAGAGTCCGGTGCAGACGCGATCCACCCGGGATATGGATTCTTATCCGAGAATGCAACATTCGCCCAGGCAGTGGAAGATGCCGGTTTGATCTTTATCGGGCCGCGCCCCGAGACAATTTCTTACACGGGAGATAAATTGGTGGCGCGGCGCGTGGCACGCGAAGCAAACCTGCCTGTCCTGCCTGGACCAGATGAACCCGTGGCCGACGAAATCCCGGAAAGCCTGCTCGAGCAGATCAAATTTCCAGTCTTGATCAAAGCCGTAGCCGGCGGCGGTGGGCGCGGCATCCGGCTGGCGCGCAGGCGCGGCGAATTGGAGCAAATGGTGACAGCAGCCCGGCAGGAAGCCCAGGCCGCATTCGGAGATGGGACTGTCTATTTCGAGCCACTGGTACCGCAGGCCAGACATATCGAAATCCAGATCATCGGGGATGGGTTCGGGAGGATCTTGTGCCTAGGGGAACGCGAGTGTTCGATCCAGCGGCGGCGGCAAAAAATTATCGAGGAATCTCCTGCCCCCAGCCTCAGCCCCGATATGCGTCATCAACTTTACGAAATGGCTCACAACCTGGGACATGCACTGAACTATCGCAGTCTGGGAACGGTTGAATTCCTGATCGGTGAAGATGGCGCTTGCTATTTTATCGAAGTAAACCCGCGCATCCAGGTGGAACACCCGGTCACCGAAATGGTCACGGGGATAGACCTGGTGGGCACACAGCTCAGGTTGGCAGAAGGACAACCGTTCAAATATGCGCAGGAAGACATAAAAATGCGCGGCTCGGCCATTGAGGCGCGGGTCATCGCCGAGGACCCTGATAACGGTTTCATGCCTGCGACCGGGGAGATAACCCTCCTTAAGGAGGCGGGCGGGCCTGGGGTACGCACCGATTCGGCATTGTACCCGGGCATGCCGGTCACCTCTGACTACGACTCGCTAATCGCAAAAGTGATTGGCTGGGGAGAAGACCGACAGACCGCGATCCGCAGGCTTCGCCGGGCACTGGGTGAGTTTCAAATTGGCGGAGTCTGCACCGACATCGGTTTCCTAATCCAGATCATCGACTCCGACAGTTTTATTCAGGCCAGCGCTAATACCACTTATCTGGAAACCTTTTTGCCAGTATATACGGAAAACGACGAGGAATTAGAGCGTGACATGGCACTCACGGCAGCGTTTATGGAACACCAGGCGCGTGCCAGCCAAACCACCAAATCTGTGCAAGACGGGTCAGACCATTGGCGGATGCAGGCCTGGCATGAGCAAATGCGGGATTGAATGCAGGAGCAACTATGACCATCTACTATGTTACGGTTGGGAATAAAGAATACCGGGTTGAGATAAACGGTAAACAATATAAAATAAATGGCGAGCTTGTACAGGCCGCCCTGGTGGCCATGACAGAACGCGGAAAATACCTTTTGGACGGTGTCGCGCGCAAGACAGAAATCTATATCGAGTCGATGGGAAACAGCCTGTATACTCTTAACGCGGACCGGCGGAATGCAATTGCAAAAGTGGAACGGAGCATCAGCCGACGGGGGGGTAAAGCCAAAACGGCCGGCAACGGCAGTTTAATGGCACCCATCTCTGGCATTGTAATCAGCGTACACGTTGCCCAGGGTGCCACCGTTGAGACCGGGCAGGTACTGGTGGTGTTGGAATCAATGAAAATGCAAATGGAAATGCGTTCAGCTTGTGCCGGTGTCGTGGACTCAGTCAATGTTCAGCCCAAAACCCAGATCGCAAAGGGTGAATTGCTTATCAAGATCATTCCCCAAGAGAACTAAATATTCTTCCATTCCAACCTTCGTTTGGGCTACCGGGGAACTTTCAAATTTCGGCGCAGGCTCGATATGCAAATCTCAAAATGACCAGGCGGACGGAAATATTCCACCCAACCTAGTCTGCAAGAATGCAATGTGGTAAATTTAAACCCGCCATGCCAATCTTAGCCATCGTGTTGCTTCTCGCTTCTGCGGTTCTGCATGCCCTTTGGAATCTTTTACTAAAACAATCCTCAGAAAAATATGTTGCCATGGGTTGGCAGGTAATCATCAGCGGCATCATATCGGTTTTTGTATTGTTTTTCAGCGGTCTGCCGCCGCGTTCCATGTGGTTATTTGCTTTGATCAGCATGACCTTGGAAGCAATTTATTTCGTCCTGCTTTCATTCGCTTATAGTGATCATGATTTTTCGCTTGTATACCCGATAGCGCGGGGAGCTGCTCCTGCATTGGTCGTCCTTTGGTCCTTCGTGTTTCTGCGCGAGATCCCAAGCATGGGAGGGTTCATTGGAATCGCAACAATCATATGCGGATTGGTCATCATCGGCGCAACCAGTTTCTTCCAGCCTCATGAGGGAAAACCAAAGTTCAAAGGTATAGCCATTGCACTGTCGATCGCCCTGGTCATCTCCGTTTATACCCTGATCGATGGTTTCGCAGTCAAACATGGTCCGGTTCTGGCCTATGGCCTGAGTATGTTCACGATGGTGCCGCTTTTAACCACGCCAGTCATTGTGGGCCATTATGGGCGGGATCACTTTATGGAAGCCTGGCAGAGACAACCAGCCCGCCTCGTTTTGGTCGGTTTTCTGGGGGTTATCGCTTATCTTTTCGCTCTTTTTGCCTATTCCATGGCCCCCGTGAATTATTCTGAAGCCATCCGGGAGGTCAGTGTGGTGATAGGAGCTTTCGCCGGCTGGCAATTTTTAGGGGAGAAATTGGGGAAGATACGCGTCCTGGGGGCGGCGGTAATTTTCGCGGGAATTGTATTGATCGCTGTGTTTGGTTAAACCTGATTGGATTAGCAATACCATGATGAATTCAAGGTTCTGCCAGAGCCCGGTCGATCACCAATTAAACCAGCGAAGATGCTTTCATTGTTTTAGGAATTTCAATCTCAAGCAGCTTGCAGATGGTGGGGGCGATCTGGAGCTGCGAGATTACTTCGTGCGTATCGCCTTTCCCGGCAATATTTGGTCTGATTAAATACAGCGGAACCTCAAGGACCTCGGGTGTGGTACCTCCGTGGAGTCCATCGGCATTCATGCCATGATCGCCGGTGACCAGGATATTGTAACCACACTCCATCCATTCAGTCAGGTAAGTTGCCAGCCACATATCCTGCCGGATGGCATGGTTACGATATTCAGCGGAATTGGCTCCGTATTTCTCGCCGGCGGAATCCATGCCCATTGGGTGAACCAAAAGATAATCGGGGTTGAACCTGCGGACGAGCATCCCGGCTGTGGCGAAGAGCTCTATATCCGGATATTCATCCTGGGTATAAAACCGCCCATGTTGGATGGGGAGGGACTCGTCGTCAACCTCACGGTCTTCGATCCGGTCGAATGGAGAACGGTTATACAACTCGGAAAACCAGTAGTAAGCTGCGGCAGCAGTGGTCTTCCCGGCCTCCCGCGCGGACCGGAACAGATTAGGTTTCGTCGAACCGCGCACGACCAGGTTGGAAACAATCCCATGGGCTTTGACGGGCAAGCCGGTATGGACCGTCTCGTACATGGGCCGCGACATGGAAGGCAACTCGCCAGTCACTTTATAAAGACTGGCGAGTTTTATTTCCACCAAATGGCCAAGGTACCCCATTCCGGCGACTGCAATATCATAGCGCAGACCGTCGGAAAGCACGAGGATGACTTTACTCAAGTTTTTATCTCTTCGTTTATCGCTGAAAGATCAATTCTTTAATACCAGGACTGCCTCGCGCGAGCAGGTAATCTGGGCTTTGTCACCAATTTTAGGGAGCTCGAGGAATGGATTGTTAAATGTATCCATATTAAAACGGGTGGTGCCAATCAATACCTGGATGCGGACGACCGAACCAAGAAAGGTGATATTCTCGATCTTGCAATCCAGGATATTAGCTTTCCTTTCCTGCGCAATAAAATTGAAACGCTCAGGGCGGATCGCAATCGAAACCTTGTCGCCTTTTTGTTTGCCATCCAACCCCTCAGCGGTCTCCAGCTGGATACCTTCCATCTGCAGTAGTTGCTTGACCGGATCAACCACTTCTGCAGTGGTGGTATTCAGTGTTCCGACAAAGCTGGCAACAAAAGCGGTCTGGGGGAAGTTGTAGATCTCGAATGGCGTGCCAACCTGCTCTATCTTGCCTTCGAACATGACGACGATGCGATCAGAGATGGACAGGGCCTCTTCCTGATCGTGGGTGACATAGATGGCGGTGATACCCAATTTGCGCTGGATGGCACGGATCTCCGCTCGCAGCGAAACCCGGATCTTGGCATCCAATGCCGAAAGGGGCTCATCCAGCAAAAGCACCTGGGGATGGTTTGCCAGGGCGCGCGCCAGGGCAACGCGCTGCTGCTGCCCGCCGGATAACTGGTGGGGAAAACTATTTCCTTTTTGTTCGAGGTGAATCAAAGCCAGCATTTCTTCCACGGTTTTTTTAATAGCTGCCTTGGATTCCCTGCGAATGCGCAAGCCATAGCCGATATTTTGCGCAACGGTCATGTTCGGGAAGAGTGCATAAGCCTGAAAGACCATACCCACGTTGCGCTGGTTGGGGGCTTTATCCGTAATATCGGCGTCATCAATTTTGACCGTCCCAGTCGTGGGGATTTCGAAGCCGGCGATCATGCGCAGGGTGGTCGTTTTTCCACACCCAGATGGACCGAGGAAAGAAACGAATTCGCCTTTTTCGACTTCCAGATTAAAATTCTCTACCGCCATGGTACCAGCGAACTGCTTGGTGATGTTGGATAATGTCAGGTGTATCATAAATTGTCTTTCCCGAATGATTTAGTGTCCGCCCCCCACCTGTGCCTGGCCACCGCCACGACCGACCAGCGAAATGATACCCATGGCTGCCCAGGTGAGAGCAAAACTGATAATGGCCATCGCTGCCGGCTCATAAGCTTTCTGCTGCATCTGATAAGACATATAAGGGGCGAAGGCCGGCTTGGCAAGATACTGGGCGAGAATATATTCGCCCATCACGATGGCGAAACTCAGAAAGGCACCGCTCAAAATGGCGACGCGAATATTAGGAAGGATAATGTCAAAAAGGATTGATCCCCAACCAGCACCCAAACTTTGCCCAGCTTCGGTGAGAGTACGCACATCAATGGCTCGCAAGCCTGTATCAATGGAACGATACATGTATGGCATGGACAAAATCACGTAGCCAGCAATAAGCAAGGCGGGGCTGTTGACGATCAAGAGCGGCGGCTGACTGAAAGTGCGCACCAATCCAAAAACCAATACGATAGCCGGGACAACAAAGGGAAGCAGGGTGATAAACTCAACCAAGCTG
>DASVKG010000213.1:0-15957 GCA_036385495.1 Anaerolineales bacterium
GGGGTGCTGTCTCTAATTGCAGCGAGCAGTCTCCCGGTACAGGGTGTGGTTGCAATGTCCACCCCATACAGACTCCCCGACAATGTGCTGCTCCGTTTTACCGGTCTCATCTCCTGGTTCATCCCTTATATGCCCAAAAGAAAGGGGACGCTCGATGAGGGTTGGTTCGACAAAAATGCATTCAAACAGCACGTCTCTTATTCCAAGAACCCGGTCCGCTCTGCGGGGGAATTTAACCAACTGCTGGGTGTGATGCGGGAATCGCTGTCGAAGGTCAGTGTTCCGGTGTTACTTATCCATTCCCGGGATGATAATTATGTCATCAGGGACAGCATGGAGAAAATCCATGCCGCCCTTGGCAGCAGTGACAAGCGTATGTTATGGGTGGAAGGCGGCGGGCATGTCATCACAGAGGAGCCGACGCGCGAGAAGGTCTTTAAAGCAGCAGCTGATTTCATCAACCGGGTCGCTTTGGCATGAGCGTTGACCTAATCCTGTTGTTTATTTCCCTCTTCACCTGGGGGATAGGCGAGGGAATGTTCATTTATTTCCAGCCCATTTATTTGCAACAACTGGGCGCGAGCACGATGACCATTGCATCGGTCTTCAGCGCGTTCGGACTGGCGATGATGCTGGCGCATATCCCGGCTGGTTACCTGGCGGACCGCGTCGGACGGAAACCAATCATCATCGCGGCCTGGACCTCAGGCCTGATAGCCACCTGGGTGATGGCGCTGGCCAGGACGCTGCCTGCATTCATCGTGGGGGTGCTGCTGTACGGGTTGACTGCCTTTGTCTCCTCGCCGATGAATTCTTACGTGACCGCGGCGCGCGGGAAGCTTACCCCGGTGCGCGCCATGACGTTGATGTCGGCCGCTTTCAACCTCGGCGCCGTGCTAGGACCGATCTCCGGCGGCTGGCTCGGTGAACGATTTGGCTTGCGGACCGTATACCTGGTTGCCGCCTGCATATTCATTGTCTCGACCGGTATCGTGGTTCTCATCCGTTCACAGCCGCGCGATGAACACGACCCAGCCGCACCCCCGGCCAAACTATGGACGAACACGCGCTTCATCACGTTAGTGGGGATCGTCTTTCTGGCGATGTTCGTAATGTATCTGCCCCAACCGCTGACACCCAAATTCCTGCAAAATGAGCGCGGGCTGACGTTGGAATCCATCGGTCTGCTTGGTTCGGTGGGTAGTTTTGGGAATGCCGCCCTGAACTTGATCCTGGGACAATACGCCGCCCGAACCGGATTCCTGCTGGCGCAAGCCTCGGTGGCGTTTTTCAGCCTGCTGTTATGGAAAGGGATGGGCGTACCCTGGTATGCCCTGGGCTACTTCCTATTAGGGGGATACCGCGCTGCCAGGTCGTTCATCTACGCTCAAGCGCGTCCTTTGGTTCATCCGGCGCAGATGGGCCTGGCTTATGGCGTGGCGGAAACCTTCAATTCTCTTTCCATGACCCTGGCACCGCTGCTGGCGGGGGTTTTGTATACCCAATCACCGATTAGGGTGTATCCAATCAGCCTGGGATTGGTGGGAGTGGCGCTTTTGCTGTCCATTGTGTTCACTCCGCGCCAGCTGGATAATGAACCGGCCGCAGCCAACCAATCCCTGGAACTATAGTCATGCTGGAAATCATTCCCCTTATCTTAGGACCAGTTTCCACCAATAGTTACCTGATCGCCGACCCTGACCTTTGCCAGGCGGCAGTGATCGATCCCGCCTGGGACGGCCAGGTTATCCTGGCGGAAGCGCAGGTGCACGGTTGGAATATCGGACAACTCTGGTACACGCACGCCCATTTCGACCATTTCGGCGGCGCGGCCGAGATCGCCAAAGCACTGAATCCGCCGCCAGTCGTGGCCCTGCATCCATTCGATCATGAGCTCTGGCAAAATCAGGGCGGCGCTCCACTTTTTGGAATGCATATCGACCCCGGCCCAGAGCCGACAGTTGAACTTGCTCACAACCAGATTTTACGTTTGGGAAATATCGAATTCGAGGTCCGGCATACACCCGGTCACACCCCAGGCCATGTGGTGTTTTACTGCGAAACGGAAGCAGTGTTGTTCTGCGGCGACCTGATCTTTCAAGGCGGCGTCGGCCGCACTGACCTGCCCGGCGGCGATTGGGAGGCGCTGACTAAAAGCATATCGGAGCAGGTTTTTACACTCCCGGATGCGACACAGTTGCTTAGCGGACACGGGGAGAAATCCACAGTGGGGGAGGAGAAGCGCGGGAACCCATTCGTGGGTACCTGAGAGGTATGAGCGGATAGCGTGTCCACCTGACGAAAAAACAGGGCGGCAATTACCGCCCTGTTTTTATAAAATACCCAGCACGGCCTGGAAAAGTAACAGCGCTACCATTCCTGCCAGGATGGTCAACAGGACGTTTTTAGTCCGCCAGGCGACCAGGATAGCCAGTGCACCGGCGAACAACTGAGGGTTGTGAAATGAAAGATCCAGGGTCGCATTGCGGGTGGCGAGCTGGGGTAGGATAATGGCCGAGAGGACTGCCATCGGCACGAAACGCAAGCCGCGCAGGAACCAACCGGGGAACTTGATGCGGTGGAGCAAAAGGATGAACGAAAGGCGCGTGCCAAATGTGAGCAGGCCAGCAATGAGGATGACCAGCCATAGGGTCATTTCGGCCTCCCTTCCACCAGAAGGCCGGTGAGGATTCCAATAAAAGCGGCGATCAGCAGCCCGGTCTTGAGCGGGAGGCCCAATGTCAGGAGACCCACCAGAGCTGCTGTGACAGCCGCAGCAACCCCGGCCTTGTCCTTAAGCGCCGGGACAACTACTGCGATGAAAGTCAGTGGGAGGACAAAATCGAGCGGCCAAGACTGCGGGAGTTGCGCCCCAATAAATATACCCAACGCTGTGCTGATCTGCCAGGTCGCCCACAAGGTCAGACCCGCACCCAGGAAATACCAGTGCTTATTGACCGGATCGCCTTCCTGGTTGTAGTGACGAATGGTAACGGCGTAAGCTTCATCGGTCAGGAGGTAAGCGAGCAGTATCTTCCAACTTCGGGAGAGGTGACGAACGTGCGGCGCGACAGAGGCGCTGTAAAGGGCATGCCGCAGATTGACAACGAACACGACCAGGATGATAACCAATACAGAGGTCCCTGCGCCGATCATCTGGGCGGCGATGATCTGGGAAGCACCAGCAAAAATAATGGATGACATGGCCTGCGCGACCGGGACAGAAATATTAGCTGCGATCGCCAGTGCGCCGAAGATCAGGCCGAATGGTGCCACGCCGAGCAAGATAGGTGCTTCGTCACGGACGCCGAGCCAGAATTCACGCCCCCGTGATGTGGGTGTCATGGATTTGTTCATAATTTCAGGAGCAAGCTGGTCAGCCTGCTCCTGATTTTTTTCTACTTGGCGTATTCCGTCGCCCGCGTCTCGCGGATGACCGTCACCCGGATCTGACCGGGGTACTGCATGGTCTCCTCGATTTTCTTGGCGATATCACGTGCCAGGCGGGCTGCTTCCAGATCGTCAATTTCTTCCGGGCGGACGATGATGCGCACTTCGCGTCCTGCCTGGATGGCGTAGGCCTGCGATACGCCTTTGAAGGCGGTAGCCATATCCTCCAGGGTGCGGATGCGTTTGATGTAGGCTTCCAGGTCCTCGCGACGTGCGCCCGGGCGGGCACCGGAGATCGCATCGGCGGACTCGGTGATGACGGCTTCCACGCTTTCCTGCTCCACCTCGTGGTGATGGCCAGCAATGGCATTGACCACGATCGGTTTTACGCCGTACCGTTTGGCATACTCTGCTCCCAGCAAGGCATGGGTGCCTTCCTGGTTATGATCCATGGCCTTACCCAAGTCATGCAGGAATCCGCTCTGACGGCAGACATCCTCATTTGCGCCCAGCTCGGCTGCCAGGATGCCGGAAAGCTTCGCCACTTCCACAGCGTGAGCAAGTTGGTTTTGCCCGTAGGACGTGCGGAACTTGAGCCGGCCCATCATGTGCAGGATTTCAGGGTGCAGACCGGTAACACCAGCGTCAAAGGCAGCCTGTTCGCCGGCCTCCGCGATCACCTTGTCCACAGCTTTCTGCTCTTCCTCCAGGACTTTTTCGATGTGTGCCGGATGGATACGGCCATCCAGAATCAAACGTGCCAGGGAGCGGCGAGCTACTTCACGGCGCACCGGTTCAAAACATGAGATGGTCACGGCCTCGGGAGTATCATCCACGATAACATCCACTCCTGCGGCCTGCTCGAAGGCGCGAATATTGCGTCCATTGCGGCCCACGATGCGGCCCTTCATTTCTTCGTTGGGCAGCGGCACGAGAGATGTGGTGAATTCCGCCACCTGGTCCGTGGCAACCCGTTGGATAGAATCGGCAATTAGTTTGCGGGCACGCTTATCTCCCTCCTCCCGTGCTTCCGACTCAATCTGGCGGATGATACGAGCCATATCATTGCGGGCATCCTTTTCCACCTCGGCAAGCAGGATGACACGGGCTTCGTCCAAGTTCATCTGCGCAACGCGCTGGAGTTCCACCATTTCCTGTTCGTGCAACTTCTCAATTTCATTGGCACGTTTGTCAACGGCACTCTGGTGCTTATTCACCGTCTGTTCGCGCAGTTCCAGTCGTTCAACGCGGCTGTCGAGTTCGGCCCGGCGTTTTTGCAACCGTTCGTCTTCGCGGTTCAGTTCCGTGCGCAGGCGGGTGATTTCTCCTTCCGCCGCCTGGGAGATTTTTAGGGCGTTATCGCGCGCCTGGAGTTCGATGGTGCGCGCCTGTTCGCGTGTTTCCTGCAGGAATTTCTCCGTCTTGTCGCGCTGGGTGCGATGGGCCTTATCAGTTTGGGCCCGGCTGATATAAAAGCCGATGGCGAGACCCAGCAACAGGGTCAAGCTGGCTATCACGATTCCAACAATTGGTTCCATGTTCTATCCTTATCATCTAGAGTTCCCCCATCGCCCGCCGTCCGGATTTCTTTCCAGACTTCAGAGACGACCGGGGATAAGGTGGAATAAGAGAAACCGCGGCGGGCGAGAAATCCGCTCAACTTCTGGCGGAAATCGAGCCATTCCAGACCCGCCAAGCGGGGAGCATATTTACGGGCGGCATTGAAGGCCAGGGATTCCTCGTCCACCTGTTCATCCAGCACAAGCTGGACAATCTCGTCACTGAGACCTTTGCGGCGCAACTCCAGCCGCAGAGCTGACTTGCTGCGTGGATGGAAAGTGTTCCGGTTTTCGACCCAGGCCCGGGCGAATTCCTGGTCATTGACCAACCCGGCGCGCAGAAGGCGGTTCACAGTCTCCTCGATAAGTGGTTCAGGGATGCCACGTTTCGTAAGGTTCTGACGCACCTCTGCCGAGGAGCGCGGACGATAGCTCAAGAAGTGCAGAGCTTTCTGGTAAGTCATTTCGTTGGCGTCTTCGGTCTGAAGATCGGCGATCTTCGCCTCGTTCAATTCCTGCCCAACCTTCAGCCAGCCGGCAGTAACCCGGGCCAATCCGAATGAGAACTCTCCATCCAGGTAAATGTTCACCCGTTGAGGATCCTTTTGCTGGGGTTCAATCGCCGTGATTTTGTTCATATCTTTAGAATCCTCCACCAAAAGGTGAGGGAACAAATTAAATATGCACAGCCGCAGACCGCCTGTATGCGGGCCACGGCTGTGGAAAAATCTCCTGGATGTCAACCTGTGCTGCATCCTGCCCTGGGTAGAGATGCAGATGGTTCTATCAGGAACCGGTTACGGGTTCGGCACCTAATACGGGTTGTGAGGGGAAGTCCCTAATCCTTACAGATAACCTGCCTGTTTTCTTCGTCGCATTCATTTCGTTCAGACTTCCCATAAAAATGCCCGTGTTTCGGGTTAAGGGACATACCCGGGATTTTCCAAGAGTTCCAATTTTAGGCCGTGACCGCCATTCATGTTGATTATTCCAGCGGCTCGTTAAATATCCAGACAACACTATTATACATTAAAAATTCCGGAACTTTTGTCGGATTCCGACTTGGGTCGGTAATTCTTCGCGGAAAAGGGGGAAAGAGATTTGCCTTTATTGTGACAAAAGAAACTAACAGTGCGCTTCCAACTTGTGGGATAATGAGGCGGTAGACGATAAACGATTCCATTATGGAGGATATATGCCCAATATCACTGATCAAGATGCCCGTGATTATCATAAGTTGAATGGAAAACCTGGCAAGATTGCCGTCGTGCCCACCAAGCCGATGGATACGCAGCGCGACCTTGGTTTGGCCTATACCCCTGGCGTGGCAGTACCAGTGCTGGATATCGAGAAAGATCCGGAAGCGGCTTATGAGTATACCTCGAAGGGCAATCTGGTAGCCGTCCTCACCAATGGCACAGCCATCCTCGGCCTGGGCGACCGGGGTGCACTGGCAAGCAAGCCGGTCATGGAAGGCAAGGGAGTTTTATTCAAGAAATTCGCCGACGTGGACGTCTTTGACATCGAAGTGGACAGCCACGATCCGGATGAAGTCATCAGGGTAGCGCGCGCGATCGCCCCGACCTTCGGCGGGATCAACCTGGAAGATATCAAAGCGCCGGAGTGTTTTTATATCGAAGAGACATTGAAGGGAATGCTCGACATACCGGTTTTTCACGATGACCAGCACGGCACGGCCATCATTTCATCGGCTGCGCTCGCGAATGTGCTCGAGATTGTTGGCAAGAAGCATAGTGACGTAAGAATGGTCATTTCAGGCGCGGGCGCATCGGCAGTTTCCTGCGCTGAGCTGGCGATTCGCTGGGGGATCAAACGGTCAAACATTATGATGCTCGACAGCAGGGGAGTCATCTACAAAGGCCGGACTGAAGGGATGAATAAATACAAAGAGCGCTTTATTGTAGATACTGATTGCCGCACGCTTGCAGATGCCGTGCGCGGTGCCGATGTTTTCCTCGGTCTATCAATTGCGAATGTGCTGACCCCGGAAATGGTCAAATCCATGGCAGAGAAGCCGTTCATTTGTGCGATGGCGAATCCAGATCCGGAAATCCGATATGAATTAGCCAAAGAAGCCCGCCCGGATGCAATTGTCGCCACCGGCCGCTCGGACTATCCGAACCAGGTCAACAATGTGCTTGGCTTCCCGTTCATCTTCCGCGGCGCGCTCGATGTGCGGGCGCGTGCCATTAACGAGGAGATGAAATTCGCGGCTTCGCAAGCACTATATAACCTGACCCGCGAAGATGTGCCCGATTCTGTGCTGCGGGCCTATGGCGTGGAAAGCATGAAATTTGGCCCAGAGTATATCCTCCCCAAACCGCTCGACCCGCGTGTTCTGCTGTGGGAATCTCCCGCAGTCGCCAAGGCGGCCATGGAGACTGGTGTGGCTCGCAAGCCAATTAATCTTGACGAGTACCGCGAGCAACTGGCCTTCCGCCAGGGCAAGGGTGCGCGGGTGCGCTACTTCTTTATGAATAAAGCCAAGTCGGCCAAGCCGAAGAAGCGCATTGTCTTTGCCGAGGGCGAGGAACCCAAGATCATTCGCGCCGCTGTGCAGGTTCAGGAAGACGGCATTGGCACTCCGATCCTGGTTGGACGGCCCGCAGTCATTCAAAGCAAGACCAAGGAACTGGCACTCGAATTCAAAGGCGAAATCCTCGACCCGGGCAACTTTTCAAAATACGAAAGCTATGTAAAGGAATATTACAATCTGCGTGCCCGCAAGGGTATGACAATGTCGCACGCTCAAAAGCGCGTGCGCGAACCGAATGTGCTTGGCCCGCTGATGGTCCGGTTGGGCGACGCGGACGCGTTCGTCTCAGGACTGACCTACGAGTATCCGGATGTCATCCGTCCGGCTTTGCAAATTAACCATGCCCAAGGCAGCGGGCTGGTTGCGGGTGTCTACATTATGATCGTAGGGGAGCGGGTCTTCCTGTTCACCGATGCCACGGTTAACATCGACCCGACTGCCGAGAATCTAGCCGAAATCGCCTGTCTCGCTGCCGATTTTGCCAAGCGGCTAGAAATCGAGCCGCGGGTGGCTTTTCTTTCCTTTTCCAACTTCGGTTCCACCCCCCATCCGCATTCAGACAAAGTACGCAAGGCAGTTGAACTGCTCAAGAAGGAGCGCCCCGATCTGAAAGTGGATGGAGAAATGCAGGCGGATACTGCGGTAGTGCCTGAGATCGTGGAAGAACGTTATCCCTTCAGCACGGTCAAAGACGCCAATGTATTGGTATTTCCATCTCTAGAATCGGCCAACATTGCCTACAAACTACTGGCACGCCTAGGCAACGCCCACGCCATTGGCCCGATCCTGCTCGGTACCGGCGCGCCCATCCACGTCCTGCAGACCGGCGATGAAGTGGATTCCATCGTCGAGATGGCAGCTGTGGCGGTGATGGACGCAATGAGCCGCAAATAAAAGAACATCATTTTTGATCAGACTTGACATGGTTCAAGGTCCTGCGGGAATCTCTGCCGCGATAGTATAAACAGGGTGCGTTGGGTTGGCTTCGCCAACCCAACGCACCCATCTCAATCCCTCCAGCGCCAGAAAACCAAACCGCCCGGGTCTAAGAAGACCTGTTTGGTCTTTTTTTGTGCTAGAATCATCCCATGGAAAACCAGCCTCCTGTTGACCGCCCGACCATCCGTGCTCATAAGCGCCAATTTGCCTGGCAGATCCTTCTGCCTTTCCTGGTGATGGCAGGGGTGATCATCACCGGGGCAGCGCTGATCGTCAAAGGAGGTGCGACCCGGACTAGCGTTTGGGCCGACGTTTCTGTGATCTGGTTGCTGATTCCGGCACTTTTCCTCGCCCTGGCGTTAATGGTACTTGTGATTACCATCATCTATGGGATGGTCAAATTGCTGCAAATCTTGCCGCGCTACATCGGCAAAACCCAAGACATGATCACCCGGCTATCCGCCGGGACGCGCAAACTAGCGGATGGGTCGACGAAGCCCTTCTTCTGGTTCAAACAGGCCGGTGCGGTGGTTAAATCCATATTCAGAAGGTAGCTACTTTCTTCGTTAACCAGGGCAGGAACCCTGCTTCTAATGCACGAAAGGATAAGTATCATGGATGAAACTATAATTATTGAAACACCCGCGCCTGACAACCAGTGGAAGTATAAAGCAATACTCATCGGCGGGTCGATCGGTGCTCTGGTTGGTGTGGGGGCGGCATTCCTGCTAACCAAACGGGCGGAACAGAAAGGCAGATCCCTGGCGATGACACCTGCTAAAGGTGTGCAACTGGGTGTGTTGCTAGCCGGGTTACTGCGCTCCATTTTGTCGCTGGGAGAGGATTAACCTGGGGGCGCGGAGTAACGTTCCGCTTGAATACTGCAGTCATTCCAGAAAGTATGAAAATATGTGAACCGAGGTCCCGAGAAATACGGGTCTTTCTGGATTATAAGATTCTGAAATAAATACAGATACAGCAGGAGTTGAAATGCTTAAGAAATTTTTTGCGTGTTTAGTGGTTTCATCAATTTTGGCCGGCCTACTTGCTGCATGCGGTGGGTCATCCGGAGACAGCAATGCCAAGAAGCTTCTGTTGGACCTGACTTCCAAAGCCAGGATCCTGGTCAACCAGCCAGGATGGGTGCATGTTACCGAAAAAATCGTATATGACACCGACAAGCAGGACCGGGGAACATTGTCAAACGGGCAGACGGTTCCGTTGATTCAAACAGTTGATATCTGGTACCATATCAACGAACAAAAACTCGTCTACCAGTTCGTATGGACCATGAGTTCGCAAGATGGAAAAACCATCGAGGCTACCGTGTTCCGAAATAATCTTGCGTACAACCTGACGACCAACATTTCCGATCCCATGAATCCATATCACCTTACCCTGGACTTTCAATTCCCGGATGAGATGGACAACTTTATATCCAGAAGCGGGAACCATCCTCTTGTGACAAAGGCTCAGGTAAATGGGAAAACCGCCACCGTTTTCACTTTGGACGAGCAGCTTACAACACCACGCACGACCACGGATTATACCCAACCAATAGACGCCGCCGGAACTGTCGCGTATTTTGATGCAGAAAGTGGACTGCTTCTTAGACTTGAACGTCTAGTAGTCCTGGCAGACGGTTCGAAAAGGACATTCTATACAGACAATATTACGATCGAAAAGGGTGTTCAGCCCACGCCAGATGTAGAGAATTATGTTAACGGTCTTTGGTAGCTCCAACTTTAAGGGACAGTTGAAAATCTTTCCCAAATAATACCCTTTTGGATAGTACCAATCCGGAAAGAGGATGGTGCTCCTCTCCGGAGAACGTAACATCATTGGACAAACACACGAAATAAAGCGGGCGACCAATAGGGTCGCCCTTATGGTTTAAGACAAACCAATCCCTTGAGATACGCCCCTTCAGGGAAGTTCAGCGCGACAGGGTGGTCGGGGGCTTGTGACAAATGCTCCAGGATTTGCGCATCCACACCCGCATCCAAGGCAGCAGAGGCGATGATTTTCTGAAAAAAGCCGGCATCAATCCCGCCCGAGCACGAAAAAGTGACCAGAATCCCGCCGGGGCGCAGAAGTTTAAAGGCCAGCAGGTTGATGTCCTTGTAACCGCGTGCAGCCTTCCCGGCTTGAGCGGCAGTGGGGGCAAACTTGGGCGGGTCGAGAATGATAAGGTCGAAAGAGCGGGCTTCATCACGGAATTTTCGCAGGAGCTGGAAGACATCACCTTCCAGCGTCACATGTCGGTCAAAATGGAATCCGTTGAGCGAGCCATTTTCACGGCAGAGGGCAAGCGCATCCGCTGAGGCGTCCACCGAGAGCACTGATTTTGCTCCGCCTGCAAGCGCATTGACCGTGAACCCGCCGGTGTAGCAAAAGCAGTCCAGCACAGTGCGACCTTCGGAGAGCCCGCGTACGCGTAGATGGTTGAGGCGCTGGTCGAGGTAAAAACCGGTCTTGTGGCCGGATTCAATGTTGACGTTGAATTTCAAACTGTTTTCTGTGATGATTAATGAAGGACGGTCAATGATGCCCCGCAATGAACCAACACAGGGTGCAAGTCCTTCCAGTTCGCGCACATCCGCGTCCGAACGTTCGAAGATTTTAGTCAGGCCGGTGACTTCAAGCAGCAGGCTGGCAACAGTGTCTTTCCAATATTCCATCCCGGCTGTCAGCGATTGCAGGACAAGCATATCAGGATAGCGATCCACGATCAGGCCGGGCAGACCGTCCGATTCGGCATGGATCAGGCGATAAGCGTCCGTGTTCAGCCTCACTTGCCAGCTGTCACGAGAGGCAATCGCTGTTTTGATTCGACGCCGAAAGAAATCCTGGTCCACCAGCTCAGACGGGTCGAATGTCCAAACACGCGCACGGATCTGTGAGCTTGGGCTGTAGGAGGCACGGGCCAGGAATTGCCCATCTGCGGAAAGCAAGTCCACGGTCTCACCGGAACCAGGATTTCCGACCAGGCGGGCAACGGCGCCGGAGAAAATCCACGGGTGACGGCGCAGGAGCGATTTTTCGCGTCCGGGTTGAAGGATGAGGGTTGACATAAAATAGTACAGGGGCGCGATAGTTCGCGCCCCTGCCGGTTATTGGATTATCCCGATTTCGTGCCCGGCTTTTTCGATCACATCCAGGGCGTGCTTAATTTCTTTTGGCTCATGTGCGGCTGTGACGGTGGCGCGCAGGCGGGCAAGACCCTCCGGTACGGCCGGGGAGACAACAGGCAGGACGAATAGGTCCCGGTGCTGGCAGATCTGGGTAAGTTTATAGGCGCGCTCATCGGGACCGCATAGCACCGGTACAATGGCTGTTGTAGATAGAAGAGTATCGAAACCTGCGCCTTTCAGCCCTTTGATAAACTGCTCACCATTGGCATTAACCTTTTCGATGCGCCAGGGCTCGTCGAGGATAACCTTGAAGGCTTCGCTGGCAGCGGCAGCCTGCGCCGGGGGCAGGGCGGCTGAAAAGATGAAGGCCCGGCTGGCGTGGCGCAGGTACTGAATGAGTTCCTTCCTGCCGGCGACGTAACCGCCCACCGAGGGGATGGTCTTGCTGAGCGTACCCATCTTGATATCCACCACGTCGTCCAGGCCAAAGTGCTCCTCGATGCCGCGCCCGGTCTTGCCCAGCACCCCCACCGAGTGGGCTTCATCAATCATCAGCCATGCGTTGTATTTCTTGCAGATTTCCACTGTCTTCGGCAAATTGAGCACATCGCCGTCCATGCTGAAAACGGCGTCAGCAACCACCAATTTTGCCGCATCAGCTGGCGCTTGCTGCAGGCGCCGTTCCAATTCATCCATGTCGTTATGCTTGTAACGGCGAAACTCTGCCCCTGACATAAGACAGCCATCCACAATGGAGGCGTGGTTAAGTTTGTCGGAGATGACATAATCGCCACGGCCCATCAGGGTTGAGATTACGGTCAGGTTGGTGACATAACCGGATGAGTATGTGGTGGCTGCCTCTGCATGCTTGAAGGCCGCGATCGTTTCTTCGAGTTCAGTATGGACCGTAAGCGTGCCGGCCAAAAGGCGCACGCCATTGGTGCCGGTGCCAAATTTATCTATGGCGGCCTTGGCAGCAGCGTTGATGCGCGGATGGCCGATCAGGCCAAGGTAACTGTAAGAGGCGTACATGCCCATCTCACGCCCCCCAACAATGACACGCGAGCCACCTTTAATCTCCTCGATCGGTATGTTGTAAAAGTACAGGTCGTCCTCGCGCAGTTTCCTCACGCGCTCGGTGAAGAAATTGATGCGCCGGGTGACGGCATCATCGGTGGAGTGGATATCCATGGTAGCTCCTTGAGGAAAAAATCTGCGTAAGTATAGCACAGACCTCCCCCAGACTGTAATTTTGTCAGCGCACAGCGAGCTTATCCAGTATTTAGAACATCACTCCGCACTCGTATGGGACAAGATTCTTTTCCTGTATACCCTGAATTGCATGCGGAAATAAGCGATTGAGAGTATAGGTTTCCTGGAAGAAACCACCCCAGCGGGTGAATGTCACGAGCCGGACCTCCACTACCTGGTCACCGATGTTGACAACCGGGCCGACGTTATTTAGCAATGCTGTGCGTATGAGCGAGGGGAGAGAAATTCGGTAACCAAATTCTCCATTCAATGTGGAGACGATGCTTCTCACCGCGGCTTTGTCGCAGACAATTTGAGAGTCGTTGTAGTCGGCGTGCCAATATAAATAGAACTGACTGCCGATCAGAGACAGCATCACAAATTGCAAATAACTTTCGGGAGTATCGTCTGCCTGGATGTAATCCAGGTAACTCGTAGTGTCGCCGACGGTTGCCAGGTCCGCTTCGGTGGCGTAAGGTGGCTGTCCGGTCGGGCGGACGTAAAGGACCGGAAAGCCGCCCATCCCATCGAAGTGGTAGACATAGTCCAGAATGTAACCCGGCTGCATCGATAGGTGGTCGAGCACAGTGAAGTACTGCATCACATCGAATTCTCCGCCGGTTTTAGCCGGGTTTTCGGCTTGGAAATTTATCGGAAACTCCAACCCACCCAACAAGACTGCCATGGCGTCCAAGGTGGCGCGGCAGGAAGAAATGGCTCCGCTATCTTTTGAAGCCGGGCCACAGGCGGAAAACAGAACCACAAAAAAGAGCAGAAAGCATGTTTTCTTCATGGTTTCTCCATTCTCCCATTAGAAAGACCCAATTTCCTGCCGGGAGTTGCCCGACCTTAATTGACCGGCGTTAACACCACGATCGGTATGTGCCGGGTAGTCATTTCCATGTAATGCAGATAGGGGGGGTGATGCTCGACCGCAAATTGCCAAAGCCGGTCGTAATCCGATCCTTGCGCCAGATGTGCTTCGATGGGAATGGTTTTCCCTTCCACCACGATCCTGGTGCGGGGCTGTGCAAGCAAGTTGTAGTACCAACCTGCCTGCCGCGGCTTGCCCCAGTTGGAGCCAACCAGGAAGTAGAAGCCATCCGTAAAGAAATAAGCGATGGGTGTGATGAACTGGCGGCCGGACTTGCGCCCGGTGGTGTAAAGCAGCAGGATTGTCTGTGTGCCCAGGCGAACCCCCAAGCGGCCCCGGCTGATGCGAATGGCAAAAACATTAACCGCCATGAACAGTTTTAAGAAGAATTGATTCATGGAAATTTAGGGGGGTCATTTCTCAAAGTGGCGCTTCATCGGCTCCCAATAGTTATCGATCCAACCCTGCTTGAACTCTTCTTCGGTGCCTTCCGGGACATCTGCATGGGTGAAATCCATCCGGGTGCCTTTCGGGACTGCGGTGAACTTGTATGAAACGCGCGAGAAATAGCCTTGTGGCCAGTTCACAGCGCGCCAGTCCTGGACGATTTTTTTATCGGGCACCAGTTCGACATTTTTCCCGGTGATGTAGTTATCGTACGCTGCAAATTTCCCGCCCTCCACGCGGCTGATGCTGGCTTTACCACCAGTAAAGACGGCATGTTTTTTCGAATCCATCAGGGCTTCATAGACTTGGTGCGGGGTCGCTTTGAAGGTGACAGTTTGCTTGATGATCCTGGACATGGCAATCTCCTTTGAGAAGATCTTTAAATTGTCAGACCACACACAATATCATAGCATATTGATGTAAAAATACAATGAGAATTCACGGAATTCTTTTCTTACACCCAGGGAGGACCTCCTGACATGAGGGCGGGTTATAATCATAAATCTGCATACCCGATAGCGGAGGAAAAATGACTCATACAACATTCGAAGACAAGGTTGTGATCATTACCGGCGCTTCGAGCGGAATTGGAAGGGAATTGGCTCATCAACTAGCGGAGCAGGGAGCCCGGTTGGCACTGGCAGCCAGGAATGCCGAGCGATTGGAAGCGGCAAAAGCAGAGTGCAAGAAGCGAGGAGGCAAAGCCATCGTTATATCCACAGATGTCTGTATTCCCTCTCTATGTGAAAACCTGATTCTGCGCACAATGGAAGAATACGGGCGCATCGATGCACTGGTCAATAACGCGGGCATCACCATGTGGGCAAAATTCGATGGGGTAAGCGACCTCAATATCTTCGAGCAAATCATGCGCGTCAATTACCTTGGGAGCATGTATTGCACTTATTATGCGCTACCTTATCTCAAGCAGACAAAAGGCCTATTAGTCGGGGTTTCAAGCCTGGCCGGCAAAACGGGTGTACCCACCCGCAGCGGTTACGCAGCCAGTAAACACGCCATGGTCGGATTCTTCGACTCCCTGCGCATCGAGGTCGCGCCATACGGGGTGAGCGTCACCATGATCTATCCCGGATTTGTGGCCTCGGAGGTACGCGCCCGCGCCTATGGCCCGGATGGGAAACCATTGGTTTCCAGTCCGGTGCGCGAGGGGGAGGTCATGTCGGTGGAGATCTGTGCCCGGCTCATTATTGGAGCAATGTCCAAGAGGAAGCGGGAACTGGTTATGACCCTGCGCGGCAAGCTGGGACAATGGCTTAAGCTGATCGCCCCGGGACTGGTGGACCGCATTGCGAGCCAATCGATCAAGGCGGGACGTTAGAACATTAGGCGGAGGTGACCAGACCCTGAGGGTTTTAATCCTTCAGGGTCTGTTAAGTCCGGTCAGTCTTTAGGCGCTACTTTCCCTGCGAGTACCAAATCGAGCCGGGTGTATCGTAGTTTAATGCTTCCCCCCAGACAACGTGAGTCGTGCCATTCTCATCAATGTCCATTTCGAAGTAATCGCCGAACGGGAAACTGAACCCGTCAGCGAAGATGTAACTGTATCCCGCCACGTAAGTTGAGAGTTTTGTTTCGGCCGACCAGGTGGCACCGCCATTGGAGGAACTGCGGTAAAAGACATTCCAGTGTGTACCGGCGCGGCTGTCCATCCAGGCGATGCGGACATCACCATTTCCTGTGGCGGTAATAGCCGGGAAGGCGTGTGAGGTTCCAGCGGGGGCAGTGGAGATGTCCACTTTCATAGACCAAGTCTGGCCTTTATTTATGGATTCTGCAAAGTAGATT
>DASVKG010000214.1:0-13726 GCA_036385495.1 Anaerolineales bacterium
TTCTGGAATACACCGAAAGAATTCACTATGTTGCCTGTTTCTTTGCGTCAGAAATTGGCAGATTCCTTGGAGTTTAACATCCTAGTTCCTAACATGATGCTACAGTCTACGGATGGCGAAACGATCAAAACTCAATTCAAGTTATATGATGGGAAGGCAATAGAGACAGTTTTAATGAAATATGATCCCAGAGCAGGTCTACGACAAGGTCGAGGCCCTGGCACACATCATGGGCGCCGTACCCTCTGCATTTCCACGCAAGTAGGCTGCGCTATGGGTTGTGTTTTTTGTGCGACCGGACAGATGGGTTTTAAGCGTCATCTATCAAGTGGAGAAATTGTTGCGCAGGTTATGTATTTTGCGCGTCTGCTAAAGGATCAAGGAGAGGTGGTTACCAATGTAGTGGTGATGGGCATGGGTGAACCTTTTCACAATTACGATAACACCATGGCTGCTATCGATCGGTTGAACGACTCGGATGGTTATGATTTTGGGGCTCGGCGATTCACAATCTCGACAGTTGGTTTGGTACCAGCCATAAAACGCTTCACTGCAGAAAAGCGGCAGGTGAACTTGGCTATTTCACTTCACGCTGCCAATGATGACCTGCGTTCATCCATGCTTTCGATAAATAAACGTTACCCGCTTGATGAATTGCTCGAATGTTGCCGCGATTACATTGCTGTAACTGGACGGCGTATCACCTTCGAATGGGCGCTGATAAATGGGATAAATGATACTCCAAGAGAAGCTCATTTATTGGCGAGTAAACTTAAGGGGATGTTGTGCCATATTAATGCCATTCCCCTCAACCCTACCCAGGGTTACTCAGGAAGAGTTTCAACGCGTAGAAATGCAAACGAATTTAAAGAAATACTAATTAATTCAGGAATCCCCTGTACGATCCGTTTGCGGCGTGGAATTGATATTGCGGCTGGATGTGGACAATTGGCGAATGTTGGATTAATTGATGATTTATGAAATATTATATATTGTAATGTTTGGCTATGCGCAATATTACATCCAGTGGTTTTCGGCCTGCTCACTATCTAGCTTCATAATATCTCCATCGTTATAAATACAGGTAATTACCCATGATCGATTTTCAAGACAAACGCCGCTGGCTTGCCCGTCCCCTTTTTACCGCGTTCCCGTTGCTAACCGGGGAAATGCTCCTTTTCGCTTTAGTCGTTTGCTTGATGTTTGTCAGCCGTTTGTATAACCTTGGAGTGCGGGTCATGAGTCACGATGAAAGTCTGCATGTTTATTACTCTTGGTTATATTCGATTGGACAAGGTTATCAACATACCCCTACGACACACGGGCCTCTTCAATTCCATATCTTGGCGCTGACTTACTTCTTATTCGGAGATAATGATTTTACAGCCCGCCTGCCATATGCCATTGCAAGCATTCTCACCGTAGTCGTGCTTTGGAACTGGAGGAGATATCTTGGGCGGGCCGGAATGCTGGTCGCTGCGGCACTTGTGCTCATTTCACCATATATGCTCTATTATGGGCGTTATGCTCGAAATGAGGCTTATGTGGCCATCCTGGGGGTATTGATGCTCTATGCGATCTTGCGATATCTGGAAACTGGAAAGCTACGTCATTTAATTCTTCTGACCATTGTCACCGCCCTGCACTTCACGGTTAAAGAGACTGCCTTTATTTACTGCGCGCAGGCATTGCTCTTTTTGGCGTTCTATCTTGTCAATCGCGTTGTTCACTCTCCCTGGAAAAACAAAACTGTATATAAAGCCTTTTTCGTGTCCTTATGGTTTGGCATAGTACTGACAGGCGTAGCTCTCGGATTAACAATCTACTCCAACGCCCAATCCGTGGCAGAAGCTGGCCAGACATCTGCACCCCTCATCCCAGGAGGTGCAGTACAAGCCGCGCAACCTGCGAACCTTTTCCCATTTGTTACAACTTTGAATGTTCTTGCCAGCATTTCCCTTATCGTTGCAGCGATCTTGTTAATCATCGGCTACGGCTGGAAAAGCCTGCGCCGCGAGCGCTCATTTGACATGCTTATTCTTCTGGGAACTTTTGTACTGCCGCAACTGGCACCGCTCCCCGTGAAAGCAATGGGCTGGAACCCACTCGATTATGCTTTTTCTTGGCCGGGATGGAATTGGGGAGCTCTCTGGGCTCAAGGCCCAGTCAAGACTGCCTTCATATTGCTTGTGCTGTTCATTGTGGCCATTGTCACTGGGGTTCTTTGGGATTGGAAACGATGGCTGCTTAATGCGGCCCTCTTTTGGGGCATCTATGTGTTTTTCTATAGCAGTATCTTTAGCAACTGGCCAGGATTGGCAACTGGAGTAGTTGGGTCATTGGGGTATTGGCTGGAACAACAGGGTGTCCACCGCGGAGGCCAGCCCTGGTATTACTACCTGTTGATTCAAATTCCACTATATGAATTTTTGCCATCGATCGGGCTGATCTTGGCTGCCTTTTTCGGTCTACGCCAAAAATCTCCTGCTCCCCTGCTGATACATGAAGCCGACTCTGAAATTCTGCCGTCGGCAAAGGCTGTCCTGCGTGACGCACCTACCTTCCCATTGCTCCTCTGGTGGGCGTTATCTAGTCTTATTGCCTTTTCCATCGCTGGCGAGAAAATGCCATGGTTGACTGTCCACATCACACTGCCAATGATCCTGCTGACTGGCTGGGGGTTGGGACAAATTATCGAACGTCTGAATTGGATAAAGTACCGTGAACGTGGCGGGTGGATAATTGTTCTCCTGATTATATTTTTCGTGTGTCTTACAGGATCCATGGTTATTGGCTTGGGGGCCAACTCTCCTTTTCAAGGTAAGACTCTTGCACAACTCTCTGCGACAGGGATGTTCCTATTCTCGGCAATTATCACCCTTATCAGCGCAATCGGACTGGTTTGGTTATTACACGGATGGCAGATCCGTAACGCATTGCGATTAGCTGCCCTGGTAATATTCGCTTTACTGGCAGTTCTTACTGTGCGTACATCAGTTCGCGCCACATATCTCCATCCAAATGATGCTACTGAATATCTGATCTACGCTCACGGGGCAAGCGGTATCAAAGATGTGATGGAACAAATAGACAAAATCTCCAGATCAACCGCGGGGGGAGAGACCCTCGCACTGGCATACGATAACAGCGCTCCAGACAGCGGCGTTGCCTGGCCATTCACATGGTATTTGCGCCATTATCCCAACAAGATCACGTTTGATCAGCCCGGTCCAGACTTGCGTGCAGTTCCGGTCATCCTCGTTGATCAGAAGAACTTTGATTCCATCAAGGCGATCGTTGGCACCGATTACTATCAGATAAATTATATTCGCATGGTCTGGCCCAACCAGGACTATTTTAACTTGACCTGGGCCCGCATCATGGGTGTGCTGTCAAATCCAACCATGCGGACAGCTGTCTGGCAAATCTGGTTCAACCGTGATTTCTTGCCGTATGCCCAAGCCACCGGGGAAACCGGGTTGACCATCTCTACTTGGAACCCGAGTGACAAAATGCAGTTGTTCATACGTAAAGACTTAGCTGAAGAATTTTGGGAATATGGGATAGTGAAGACATCATCCGTTCAAGCTGATCCTTACCAGCAAGGAAAGATATCCCTTCCAGCGGCCCTTATATTCGGAGTGAATGGTACAACCGAGGGCCAATTAAATTCTCCCCATGGTATTGCAATTGCCCCTGATGGGACTCTATATGTCGCTGATACCAACAATAATCGCATACAACATTTTTCCGCTACTGGGCAATTCCTAAATTCCTGGGGTTCTTTCGGCGATAATAATGCCAGTCCCGCTCCGCTGGGGACGTTCAATCAGCCTTGGGCGGTCGCGGTTTCACACAATGGGAAGTTCGTCTACGTTGCTGATACCTGGAACCATCGCATCCAAAAGTTCACTGCCGATGGAATGCCCCTAAAAATGTGGGGCCTTCCCCTCTACGATCCAACCACCAAGGATCCCTATGGGATCTGGGGTCCGCGTGGGATTGCCGTAGATGCGCAAGGTCGTGTTTTCGTGGCAGATACTGGCAACAAACGAATCCTCACCTATGACGCGGATGGGAATTTCATCCAGCAAATTGGCAGCGAGGGTCTATCTGTCGGACAATTCGAAGAGCCGGTCGGCTTGGCCTTTGACCTGCGAGGTTATTTGTATGTAGCCGACACCTGGAACCAGCGCGTTCAAGTATTTTCACCCAGTGCGGATGGTTTAACATATTCACCTCTCCTTCAATGGAACATAGCCGGATGGTATGGTGAATCATTGGATAACAAACCATTTTTATCATCAGATAATCAAGGCCACATTTTCGTCACCGACCCGGAAGCGTATCGAGTCCTTGAGTTTTCAGCAAACGGGGAATTTATCCGTACTTGGGGTGAATTTGGGGTTGGCGCAGAGAATTTCGGACTTGCCACCGCGATCACAGTGGACGCAGATGGGCTTGTTTGGGTTAGCGACTCAGTAAACAACCGGTTAATGCGGTTTTCCCTGCCATAACCAGACCAAATGTCATTTTGGTATGCTTATTAATTACATAGTGAAATATTTGACAAACTGATATAATCTTTTCGCTTCACATTCCAAAGGGAGAATCTTCCGCATGAAACTGCATGAATATCAATCCAAACAGATCTTTTCAAAATATGGCATTCCGATCCCTAAGGGACGGGTAGCGGCCACCGCAACCGAGGCAAGACAGATTGCCGAAGAGTTAGGTGGCCGAGTTGTTGTTAAATCCCAGGTGTTGGTGGGAGGGCGTGGAAAAGCTGGCGGTATCCGACTTGCCAAGTCAGCGAAAGAAGCTGAGGAAGTTGCAACTCAAATTTTAAGCATGGAAATCAAAGGGCTGCCGGTCCGTAAAGTGCTCGTAGACCAAGCTGCCAACATCGACCAGGAAATTTACCTGGGAATCACAAATGATCGCGCTGCACGTCGTCCGGTCTTTATGGCATCCGCGGCCGGTGGCGTGGAAATTGAAGAAGTTGCGCGCACGAACCCTGAGAAAATAATCAAAGTCCACATTGACCCCCTGCTCGGACTGCGCGACTACCAGGCACGCGACATTGCGATTGGCATCGATTTGCCGAAGGAATACTGGAAGCAGTTCGGAGATATCTGTCGAGGCCTCTGGCGGGTCTATGTTGAATGTGACGCAACTCTGGTGGAAATCAACCCGTTGGTTATCTTGAAAGAGAAATCGTTGTTGGCCTTGGATGGCAAGATGCTCTTGGACGATAATGCCCTGTTCCGCCATCCTGATCTTGCCGAGATGAGAGACGTGGACGAGGAAGCCCCGGCTGAAACCGAGGCACGCAAGTACGGGCTCTCATTCATAAAATTGGATGGAAATATCGGTTGTATGGTCAATGGCGCAGGTTTGGCAATGACCACCATGGACATCGTTAAATTGTTCGGCGGCGAACCGGCCAATTTTTTGGACATCGGTGGGGGTGCAGGGGCGGATAAAGTAGCGGCTGCCATGCGCATCATTCTCTCGGACAAGAATGTTAAAGCCATTCTTTTCAATGTTTTTGGAGGTATCACCCGCTGCGATGAAGTCGCCAAAGGGATTCTTGTTGCCTTGAAGGAAGTTAAACCAACCATTCCGATGGTCGTACGACTGGTGGGCACCAACGCCGAAGAAGGGCGGAAACTCCTGGCAGATGCTCATATGATAACCGCCGAAACCCTTGCCGATGCAGCCAAGAAGTCGGTATTAGCGGCAAAGGCATAGGAGGCTGAAATGAGCATATTAGTTGATAAAAATACCCGCCTATTGGTACAGGGAATCACTGGCAATGAAGGTCTCTTTCATACTCAGCAAATGCTTGCCTACGGTACCAAGGTTGTTGCAGGAACACGACCCGGAAAGGGTGGTGAATGGGTTCTGGATGGCAAAGTCCCGGTCTTTGATTCATGCAAGGCGGCCGTTGACGCGACAGGTGCGAATGCAAGCATAATCTTTGTTGCAGCTGCTTTTGCCCCAGACGCCATTTTTGAGTCTGCGGACGCAGGTATTCCATTTATCGTTTGCATCACTGAAGGTGTAGCTGTTCAGGATATGATGCGCGTGCGCGAATATTTAGACCAGAAACAAGTCCGGCTGCTCGGCCCTAACTGCCCGGGTTTGTTGACCCCTGGTGAGGCTAAAGTAGGTATTATTCCTGGTGATATCGCCATTCCCGGTGATATAGGTGTTGTCTCACGCTCCGGCACCCTGACTTATGAGGTGCTTTATGCGTTGAAATTGGTTGGTATGGGTGCCACGACATGTGTTGGCATCGGTGGCGATCCCATAAACGGTACAAATTTCATTGATTGCCTCACCATGTTCGAAGATGACCCGCGAACCGAGAAAGTAGTTATGATCGGTGAAATTGGGGGAACAGATGAGGAAAAGGCTGCTCAGTTTATCGCCTCCAAGATGACCAAACCAGTCGTCTCATTCATCGCTGGTCAAACGGCTCCTCCCGGAAAGCGCATGGGGCATGCTGGTGCCATCATTGAAGGGGGCTCAGGAACTGCTGCTGACAAGGTTAAAGCTCTTGAAGCGGCGGGAGTGAAAGTGGCAAAGCATCCTGAAGAAATTCCATCCCTATTGAAATAAGAACAACCCCCTGGCATTTTTCTACCGGGGGGTTATTTGGCCGAAAGGACCAAATTATAGAGGTCCTCATACCGGTGTACAATATTTTGTAGACTGTGAGTTTTCACACGCTCAAGGCTGGCGGCCCCCATGGCTGGCCACCACTCCGGGTGATCCGCTAGGATGGTCATGCAGCGCGCTGCGTCATTCACATCGCCAGGACGGAAAAGTAAGCCATTCTTGTTGGCAGTGACCAATTCGGGCAATGCCACTGCATTTGCCACCAACATGGGACGGGCACATGCCATCGCCTGGAGCGAGGCAATACTTAGCAGCTCTGCATCACCAGGCATAGCAAATATATCGATGCTATTCAAGATCGAAGGTAAGTCAGAATTTGGGATAAATCCGGTAAAACGCACCTTCTCCTCCAACCTCAGTCTTTTTACCAACTCCATCAGATCAGCCTTTACCGCTCCGTTTCCAGCAATCACAAATTGAATATCATCTCGATCCAATAATTGGACGGCTTTAATGATTACATCCAGACATTTTTCACGGTCAACGCGACCCACGAAAAAGAAAATAATTTTGTTTGTGTCAATTCCATAAGATGTGCGCCAGGCCAAACGGTTTACAGGGTTTATTGGGTGGAACAGATCCGTATTGACACCACATGATATGGGGAATACCTGTGTTTTCAGCCCCACCCCCTTCAATATTTTCACTGCTGTCTGTGATGGCCCAGCAACTGCGTCCAGGCGGTCGTATACTTCCCGCATCCAATGCCAAAGCACCCAATTAAAAACTGGCTTGATCCTGGAAATAAGCGGTACATATGCTGCCAGGTTTTCTGGCATAAAATGGTTAGTACCCACCAGTTTTATCCCACGCCTTCGCCCAGCTAAGACCATTGCGCGACTAAGAGGATAATGATCCTGAATATGGATGATATCCGGATCAAAAGAATCCAGTATTCGCCCTGCCTTGAAAGAGGGAAAAAACGGTATGTATGAATCGGGATGAATTATCTTCAGGCTGAGCGCCCTGACAGCCTCTAACTGTACGCCATTGATATTTCCATGGTAAGGCTGACCTCGTTCCGACCCAGCGGCCACCATCACCGAGTGACCATTATGTGTCAAGCCTTCTGCCAGGTTAATCGTGAAGATTGCCTGCCCATGAAATGCAATATAATTCGATGAGGCTGCGATCAGAATGCGCATGAGTTTTGTATAATTGCAATCATTCTTTTTTCCCGGGCTCGAGCTCGCTTTGGTATCGCTGCTTGACTATCCGCCGACCGACGAGGACTAAGAACAAGACGAAAATGGCAGAACCTCCTAATGCGGCATATTCCACCCCCAGTTCCACTCTTTTTATTGCCTCGGTGGCATAAAAACCAATCAGCATCAGTGATCCAGTCCAGAGCATTTCACCACCGAAAATTGCCGGGAACCATCGCCTCCAGGGAGCTTTTACCAATCCTGCTGCGATGAGCGCTGGAATCATTAGGGAGAGTGTCAATTTAGCCACAAAAAGGATGCGTGCGGCGTGTTTGTGCATTTCAGTTTCCAAATGCGCCAGAATATCCGCATTTATCCCCAATTTCTTCCCTATCCGCAGAATCCAGGAGATTTTCCCAATATATCCCAGCGTGTACCAAAGAGAATCGGCTATCAAATTGCCAGTCGCTGCAGCAATAAACACCCAGCCTGGTTTCATGAGACCTGCTGAAGCCGCTGCAGCACCCAGAAGAGTGGCTAAAGGGCCTTCAACTGCCACAAGAGCGGCAAGCAGAATATAGGTCCAAGTGCCAAGTTGAGGCAGTTGACCGCTCCGAAGTGCCTGGATAAAACTTTGTATAAGTCCGCTGAAATAAGTCATTGAGGATTCTAGTAAATTGAAAAAGCTGAACTGTATCTATATTCTAACCGACGCGACCAGCAGGCGGAAGAGACTTAAAATAAAGACGCCGATATCGGCGTCTTTATCAAAAAACAACTGGAACATTACTTTTTCGATTTTTGAGCATCAACGAACATGACTGCTTCGCCGACCGTTGTAATCTTCTGGGCATCTTCGTCTGAAATCTCGGTCCCGAAAACGTCTTCAAATTTCATGATAAGTTCGACCAGGTCGAGTGAATCCGCTTCCAGGTCCTCACGGAAGCGAGCTTCAGATTTGACCTTTGCTTCGTCCACGCCCAACAAGTCCACGATAATTGCCTTGATTTCATCAAAAGTACTCGCCATTTCTGCCTCCTGTTAGGTTTAACTTGCACTATTGTAATCGTTTCGCCGTTATAATTCAATACGAGGAACACAAATTTATGCCTAAAGTTGCGCACATAAACCGGAGGAAAGCAGACCATATCAAGATCAATCTGGAAGAGGATGTCCGTTCTGGGTTAACCAGCGGTCTGGAATGCTATCGCTTTATTCATGAGGCGTTACCGGAAGTAGATCTTGACTTGGTAGATACAACCCTCACCCTATTCGGCAAAAAAATGAAAGCGCCCATCCTCATCTCATCCATGACGGGCGGGACCGTGGAAGCGAAAAAGATCAACCAGCGTCTTGCTGACGCTGCTCAGGAAATGCATTTGGCGATGGGCGTCGGTAGCCAGCGCGCTGCCTTCGAAAACCCGCACCTTAAAGAGACATTTTCCATCGCACGTAAGGTAGCACCAGATATTCTTCTTTTCGCCAACCTGGGCGCGATTCAGCTAAATAACGGTTTTAGCTTGGATCACTGCCGTCGCGCCGTTGAAATGCTACAAGCCGATGCACTTTGCCTGCATCTCAATCCATTACAGGAAGCAGTTCAAGCGGGTGGGGATACCAATTTCACCGGGCTGGCAAGGAAAATTGAGGACATTTGTCGAAAAATCGAAGTCCCTGTTATTGCTAAGGAAGTCGGCTGGGGTATCTCCGAAAATACAGCAAAGACTCTGGCGGAGTGTGGAGTCGCTGCCATCGATGTGGCTGGGGCGGGTGGTACGAGTTGGTCGCAAGTCGAATTGCATCGCGCTCCTGATGAATTCAACCGTCAACTTGCTGCGACGTTTCTAAGCTGGGGAATTCCAACCGCAGAGTCGATTCTTAATGTAACGAGAACAGCTCCCAATGTGATTATCTTCGCAAGTGGAGGCCTCAAGAACGGACTCGATATCGCTAAATGTATCGCTTTGGGATCGACCCTGGGTGGAATGGCTGGACAGTTTTTGAAGGCGGCGAATGTAAGTACCGAGAAAATAATCGAACTGATTAAATTGATAGAAAAGCAAATTGAAGTGACCATGTTTTCTAGTGGCACAGGAAATTTAAAAGGTTTGGTTTGTGGAAAGTTGTCCGGTGGCTCTATTAAATAGCATATTAGAAAGATGCATTATTGGCTACGCGCATATTACTTCTATTTTTCATTACTTTGAGTCTGTTGCTTCTCCCGGTGGAACATCTCGCCCTCCTTTTTCCCTGATGGAGTTGTGATATGAGCTTGAAAGAATTATCTTCTGTCATGCTTCTCGCGATCGAGACAGAACTTCGAAAACAAGTCGCCCGCCTTGACAACCCCCGCACCCTCCCCCTCCACGAGATGCTCTCATACCATATGGGCTGGGTTGGTGAAGGGGCTGGCCTTGAGGCGCAGGGGAAACGCATCCGCCCGCTGTTGGTATTACTGACCTCTGCGTCCTGCAATGCTGACTGGAAGTCCGCTCTCCCGGCTGCGGCCGCGGTCGAACTTGTCCACAACTTTTCACTTGTCCACGACGACATCCAGGACAATTCTGGTAAACGCCGCGGGCGGGATACTATCTGGGTAAAATGGGGCATGCCCCAGGGGATCAACGCTGGGGATGCCCTGTTTGTTCTCTCCAACCAGGCCATTTTAGACCTTGGGCTAATCATCCCGGCTGAGAATGTCGTCAACGCAGCAAAAATCCTCCACGCTACCTGTCTTGACCTGACGCGCGGCCAATTTTTGGACATGTCATATGAGCATCGTGATGACCTGACGATGGAAGATTACTGGTCGATGATTGGTGCCAAGACGGCTGCCTTATTGGCTGCCTGTTGCGCTCTTGGCGCTTTGCTCAGCGAGGCAGACGAAGCCACCCAGGCGGCCTACCGGGAATTTGGTCACTACCTCGGCCTTGCTTTTCAGGTGCAAGATGATTTTTTGGGAATTTGGGGAGATACGCAGGTTACAGGAAAATCCGCGGATTCAGATCTTGTATCCAGGAAAATTACCCTTCCGGTACTATTTGGTCTTGGAAAGAAAGGTCCTTTTGCGCAGCGCTGGACCCAGGGTGCGCTTGATCCCGAGGATATCCCTGCTCTTGCAAATCAGTTAGCTGCAGAGGGAGCGCGTCTTTTTACACAGGAAACGGCCGACCAGATGACCGATATGGCACTCTTGTCCTTGCGTACTGCCGATCCCAAGGGTGAGGCCGGCGAAGCATTATTTGAAATGGTGACTAAATTGTTAATCCGGGATGCGTGACCATTCCGGGTTGCAGATGAGATTTAAAATTCTGGTATAATTTTTGGCGACATGCGGGTGTAGTTCAGTGGTAGAACGCTTGCTTCCCAAGCAAGATATCGTGGGTTCGAGTCCCATCACCCGCTCCATAAAATAAAACCGCTGAATTAGGCGGTTTTATTTTGTTTGACTTCTTTTTCATCTAACTATTATTCTTACCATCCTTTTTTCATTATGCCATCATACTTCCAATTTCGATAAGGCTCTTGACGACATCCTCCGGTAACACAGTTGGAGGAATACCCAATGTCTTACAAGTCAATATTTTATGGGCCGTCACCTCCACAGCATCGGTCGAATCCGCGGCGCGGCGAAGGCTGCTTCCCGCTACCACCAGGCCATGGTTTTGCATCAAAGCAGCGATGCCGGTCATACCAATCGCTTTGGCTACCTCGTCCCCTAGTTCATTGGTTCCGGGCATGATGAAGGGTACTACCGGAACATCCCCAATGAAAGCCGCTTCGGTGGAAATGGGGAGGAAGTGAGTGCCGGTCATTGCCATCAGGGTAGCCTGTGGGGCATGAGTATGAATTACAGCATTAATTTCGGGACGCATTTTATATATTGAACAATGCACTCGCCGTTCACTGGAGGCGGTGTATTCTGTATCCCCAATGATCTTGCCCTCCAGGTCAATTCGCACCATCATTTCGGGGCGCAGATCACCTTTGAAGACGGAACTGGGAGTGATCCAGATTTCGTTCGGGTTGTCGTCACAACGAGCGCTGATATTGCCACCGGTTGCGGTGATAAGTCCCTTGGCGAAGAGTTCGTTGGTGACCATCAAGATCTGGTCGCGCACATCTCCGGTCTTGACCACAGCAGGGACAGTCGGCATGCTGGCAACCTCGGCCTGCGTTGCAGTCGAAGTGGATTCGGCGCTTGAAGGTCCGGAAAGCGCCAAGGGCGCAGAGCCTAATTTCGTCAGGTCGCCCGGATCGCCAATCTTTTCACGTGCAGCGGTATATAACCTGCTCATATTGCCCTGGATACGGAGGAACGACATGACCTTGCCGGTATCGCCACTGAAAGAGAGTTTCCCGTTGGTTGCCGCCTTGGTTGGGTTGATTCTGCCAGTGAACATTCCATCCAGAATATCTGCGGCCATTTTGAGTTTAACATCCGGTTCTCTGCTCGGATTGCCCAGGCCCGAATCCACTTTACCATTCACGAAGCCTATAAAGAAAGCTTGATCCATATCTTTGATCGTGAAGGAGAAAACCACATTCTTGTCTTTCGCAAAGTCGGCAATTTCCTTGTCTATCGCGATTCGGGCGGTGAACTCTTTCAATATTTCTATCATCGTTTCACGAGCGGCATTAGATTCCATATCTTCCACCTTTACACTAATTGCCGCAGGTTGAGTTGCGGCCGCGGGCATGCTTTCCATCTTGAGTTCATTGGACTTGGTTTTTTGGGAGGGCACATTCAGGTCGGTCACTTCTGGACCGGGTGCCTGACCGCGTGTTTTCAGGGCGGAAACGTCCATCTCTCATATGAGCCCTGCAATTTATTTACGAAAGAAATTCGAGATAAAAAACCACACATTTGCCGGCCGTTCCGCAAGACGTCGCATGAAATACGGATACCAGTGTGTCCCATATGGGACATAAACCCTTACAGGGTATCCTTCTTTATTGTAGTGCTCTTGCAGGTCGCGCCTGATTCCAAAAAGCATTTGAAACTCAATCGCCAGTTTTGGTAGGCCGACTTTTTCAGCATAAACTCTGGCAAATTCAAGGCGCTTGGGATCGTGCGAACCAATCGCTGGAATGGGCGGAATGCGCCCATTCGCGCTTATCATGGGGGAACCAGTACCCTTGGTGGCATCAATCATGATTTGTGTCAGCAGGTCAAAATTTGCATCCACATCCGCTTTCTTGGGGAAGGCCAGTTCGGGCGGTTCCTTATAAGCCCCTTTAACCAGGCGAAAGCACGCCCCCTCATCGAGCAGCTCGCGTGTATCTTTTTCGGTTCGGTATAAATATGATTGAACAACTACCCCGGTTTTCACATGGCCTTTGCCACGCATCTCACGATACATGCGCAACGTTTGGTCTGTGTAGGGTGTATCTTCCATATCAATGCGCACGAAGTTTTGATATTTTTCGGCTCGGGTGAGGATGCGCTCAAGATTTTGTAAGCACAGGTTTTCGTCTAGAGCAAGGCCGATCTGTGTCAGCTTGACCGAGACATTGGCTCGGACCCCGCTTGCATCAATATGGTCTAGTAATTCTATAATATCATCAGCCGCTTTTATGGCGTCTGCACGCGTCGAAGTGCTTTCCCCAAGGTGGTCCAACGTGGCATTGATTTCAATTGCATTGAGTCCACGCACAGCTTCAATTGCATTCTCAATTGTTGTCCCCGCCACAAACCGGCTGGCTGCCCGCCCTGCAAATTTCCAGCCAACGACCAACCGCTGCGCCCAGGCAGCTTTTGAAAGATAGATCAAAAATGATCGCAGCATGATATCCTCATTGTGGATTATTGAACTATCGCTGTACGATTGTAGCACAACTACCCCCGGTGAGTGTGTTATACTTTTTACCCGTAAAGCATGACGAATATCACT
>DASVKG010000215.1:0-7768 GCA_036385495.1 Anaerolineales bacterium
TATATGGTAAGTCCATTCGCCAACGGGTCAAGGCGCTTATTGGCATAGCACATCCGGATTTTCGAGCCGACTTAGAAAAACAAGCCAGCGAACTTAAATGGACCTAGATAGATAAAAATGTTACTACAATAAAACCCAAGGACGGCCAAGAGGCCGTCCTTTGTCATATAATAGGGTGATGAACAGAAAAGCGAAAATCGTAGCCACAATGGGTCCAGCCAGCCAGGATGCGACCATTCTTGAAAAATTGATTTTAGCGGGGATGGATGTCGCCCGTCTAAATTTTTCGCATGGGACCCAAGAATCGCACGCGGCCCGGATACTAGCCCTACGTGCCGTTGCAGCACGTCTGGATAGACCCCTTGCGATACTTCAGGACTTGCAAGGACCTAAGATCCGCGTCGGGGAGCTAACGGAGCCGCTGTCTATCAAAGTGGGCCAGCAGCTGCATTTATATCCAGAAAATACTGACAAACCCACAGGAATGTCCATCCCGGTTGAATTTCCACAACTCTTTGGTGCAGTCAAACCAGATGACCATATCCTGTTAGATGACGGAAGGCTGGTTCTAACTGTTAAATCCGTGGGGAGAAAACTGGTGACTACCGAGGTAACTACCGGCGGCGCGTTATCTTCCCACAAAGGGATCAACCTACCAGGAGTTTCGCTTGATATCCCGGCATTCACAGAGAAAGACAAAGAAGACCTTGCCTTTGGGCTCTCGCTTGGGGTGGATATTGTAGCGATGTCATTTGTGCAAACAGGATTGGATGTGAAGACTGTGCGGGAATTGGTCAAAAAGGGCGGTGAGAACAGCCCGTTATTCATTGCAAAATTGGAGCGACCAAAAGCGCTGGATAACCTTGAAGAAATCCTGGATGCAGTGGACGGGGTGATGGTGGCCCGTGGTGACCTGGGGGTCGAGATGGCTCCGGAGGATGTACCAAATGCACAGAAACGCATTATTCAGTCAGCCAACCGCAAGGGCAAACTTGTCATTACAGCCACACAAATGCTTGAGTCGATGATTCACAATCCGCTTCCAACGCGAGCTGAAGCTTCAGATGTTGCCAATGCCATTTACGATGGGACTGATGCAGTCATGTTATCCGCGGAAACGGCAATTGGCGAGTATCCAGTGGAAAGTGTGGAGTTGATGAATCGGATTGTTCACCAGGCCGAAGATAAATATGACCAATGGGGGCACGGGCAGACCCTGGATACCAATGGTCATGACGATGCTACTGCCATTGCCCGAGCCGCAAGGGAATTAGCCCAGGACCGGGACGTGGCAGCAATTGCTGTCTTCACCCGAAGTGGACGGACGGCCATCCTGATGTCGAAGGTACGTCCATGCGTACCGGTGCTGGCTTTCACACCGGTCGAAGAAACGTATCGACGGCTGGCGCTGGTCTGGGGAGTGACACCTTACCGTGTTCCATGGGCGGATACGATGGAAGAAATGATCGGGCATGTCGAAACGGCTCTGCGAGAGAGCGGTCTCGTCCGGCCAGGGGGACAGGTTGTGGTGGTCACTGGTTTTCCAGTACGCGATTTCAGGCTGCCCAATATGGCTTTGTTACACACGGTGGGAATGTAGAAATCGATATGTTACTTTAAAATCACGGAAAGAATTCAAATCGATTTATTCATCGAGCGATTTTCTCAAAATTTTGGTTTTCCCTCTAAGTTTCTTAGATTCGACCCGCCTCATTTGGGAGGATGTAGTTGGATGGGTAGGCCGCCGTCTTTTTGGTCTAATAAGTGCCTTACGAATTAGCGCGATCAATCTCTGTTCCGCGTCGGAACGATTCTGTTCCTGTGTCCGGTATCGTTTTGCTTCAATGACGATCTCCCCATCCTGGGTCATTCTATTGCCGGCCAATTTACTCAAGCGAGCTTTGATCTCCTCTGCAAGCAATGGAGAGGTGCGCACGTTAAAGCGCAGTTGCACCGCTGTGGCAACTTTGTTGACGTTCTGCCCACCTGGACCGGAGGAGCGAACGAAGTTGATGATCAATTCGCGGCGAGGAATGGAAATGGTGGGTGTGACCGGAAGCATGGATAAATTTAACTCCCAAGCCATACATCGACCTGCTATTCAATCCTTTGAGATAAATAGAGTCTGATTTCCCCTCGTTCCCTTGAATATTGGGATAAATCGTGAGGAATTAAAACATCATCGCATTGATCTTGTCTATCGTCTCACGGGCGGGCCTCAGATCAGAATCGGCGAGACGATTGAGGGGGATATCCACCAGGTCGAAGGCTTCGACCAAGGTGGGTTTAGACTCGTCAATATAAAGCAGCCCAGTCACCAGCCAGTTGTTTAGTTGGGCACTTTCCAGCATCTGGAAGGCGTTCGCCCGATTGGTCGGGTCGTAGTCTTTTTCAAGTTTCTTTAAAAGGATGGTCGAACCGTCATGCATACTGATTTCGCGCACGGTTCCTTCGGCAAATTCACCCTGGATTTCGATTTCGTCCAACGCCGGGATGAAGGAAATATCTTGCAGAGGGGCTTCGTGATCCTTCCCCCATGTGTAGGAGTGAGTGGCATTATCCTGGTTGTTGAAGGTAACACATGGGCTGATTATGTCAAGCACCGCCACTCCGTGATGGCTGAGGGCGGCTTTCAACAATTCTTTTACTTGTTTAGCGTCACCGGCAAAGGAACGAGCCACAAAAGTAGCGTGGGAAGCCAAGGCTTCCATGCAAATATCCACGGGTATATATTGATTGATGCCCTGGTGTTTAAGGTTAAGTCCCACCTCTGCTGTAGCTGAGAACTGACCCTTAGTCAGTCCATAGACACCATTATTCTCGACAATGTACACAATCGGTGCGTTGCGGCGAACCATATGTTTGAATCCGCCCATCCCAATCGAGGCAGTATCACCATCACCAGAAATCCCAATGGCGCGCAAGGAAGCATCGGCAAACAGTGCGCCGGTGGCAAATGAGGACATCCGACCATGCAAGCCGTTGAAGCCGAAGGAGCGGTTCAGGAAATACGCCGGGCTTTTCGACGAGCAGCCAATACCGCTAAATTTCAAGATTTCTTCCGGGACAATATCCAGGTCGTAGCAGACCGTAATAATCTGGCTGGCAATGGAATTATGTCCACAGCCCTGGCAAAGGGTGCTGGGCAAGCCGCGGTAATCGTTTTTTGACAAGCCAGCTTTGTTGATTAGAGCTGGAGCGGGGGTGGTCATTATTTCTCCTCCTGAGCCAGAATGGTATCTTTTACCCATTTGGCGGTCAACGGCAAACCATCGCTGTGACAGACTGAACGGAACTTGGGAGCCTGGTCTGGCATAACGGCGCTCAAGATCTGGCGCAGTTGACCATCGCGATTTGCCTCAACGATGTAGAGACGTTGATATTTATTAATGAAATCCTGTACTTCTGATGTGCAGGGGAGCGCGCGCAGGCGAAGGAATGCGGCCTTCGGACTGCCAGCTTCCTTTAGTAGAGCCAAAGCCTCCTCCACTGCGGGCTCGGTCGAGCCGTAAGCAATGATACCAATTGTCGCACCTTTGCTTTCCTTGATAACGGGCTTCGGTACCAGGGTCCGTGCAGTATTATATTTTGTTCTTAGACGAGCCATGTTACTTTCCCAGGAAACAGCATCTTCAGTATAACGGGCATCCTCGTCGTGGCCTGTGCCGCGCCCAAACCAGGCCGCAGAGGGATGTTTGTTACCTGGAACGGTCCGAAAGGTGATTCCATCGCCATCTGAATCCTTGTAGCGGCTCCAAACCCCGTTAAGTTTTTCCAGATCGGCTTCCCAGAGAACCTTGCCGCGCTCCAGCGGGGCGTCGGGATATTCGAAAGGTTTCGTCATCCATTGATTCATACCCAAGTCGAGGTCGCTCATCACAAAAATGGGCGTTTGAAGATGTTGCGCCAGATCGAAGGCCTTCCAACCGAACTCGAAACATTCCTGAACAGAACCGGGCAGCAGGATAACATTTTGTTTATCGCCATGACTCAAGTAATAGATCTCTGTCAAATCACCCTGAGCCGTGCGGGTTGGAAGACCAGTGCTGGGCCCAATGCGCTGCACGTCCCAGATGACAACCGGCACTTCTGCAAAATAACCCAGCCCGGCATATTCAGACATCAAGCTGATACCAGGACCGGAGGTCGAAGTCATCGAACGCAACCCGCCCCAACCCGCCCCGATTGCCATACCAATTGCGGCCAATTCATCTTCAGCTTGCATAACGGCATAAGTCTGCTTACCTTCCGCGGTTTTTCGAAATTGAGGGAGAAAAACATTGAGTGATTCAGCGAGTGAGGAGGCCGGGGTAATCGGATACCAGGCGGCGAACTGCAAGCCGCCATATACGGCACCCAGAGCCGCGGCTGTATTCCCGTCGGCCATGACATAGCCGGAGGTGGAATCCATGCGGGCGACTGAATACGGGTCTGACTTTTTCAGGTTTTGAGCGGCCCATTCTGCGCCGGTTTTGATCGTGCTGAAATTGGAGTCAATTGCCTCCTTTTTGCCTTTAAAATGGAAACTCAACGCCTGTTTGATAGTTTCCATTTCAATGCCAAGCAATTGTGCAAGAACACCGACATAGACCATGTTGGCAATATAATCTCGCAAAGCAGGGGAGACGTTTGCCGCACGCGCAATTTGTTTCACCGGCATTGGATAAATGGAAATATCACTGCGAGTGATGGAGAGTTTTATATCATCTGCGTAAAAAAAAGCTCCACCAGGCTGAACCGAAGCCAGATCCCTGGAGAAGGAGACAGGGTTCAGGGTGACAACCAGCTCCTGTTCGTCACGCCGGGCAGTATATCCATCTTTGCTGACACGGATGGTGTACCAGGTGGGCAAGCCCTGGATATTGGACGGGAATAGATTTTTGCCGGAGACTGGGATGCCCATTTTAAATAAAGCCCGTAATAACGTGACGTTGGCGGTCTGCGAACCGGATCCGTTGACAGTGGCGATGGTAACAGAAAAATCATTGATTACTTTTCCAGACATGACAACTCCTGAATATTTTGATGCCAAATAAGATAAAAAGAGGCTTGTTGATAGTAAATCAAACCTGTGGGAGGGTCAAGGGGAAAATCAGGGAAATATATACATTTATAATAAAAGGAAGGAACCAAGATAGCGATAGTAAAAATCATGCGTAACAGCGGAAGTATTGGGTAAGATTAATTTCGAGCGACCTTTGGCGGCATCCGCATAAAATTCTCCGAGAAATAAATATAGTGCCAACGAGCAGTAGCCGTGCCAAATGATCAGGTAATCAAAAAATCTGATACCGCAGCAGCCATCAACGCCGCGCCGAGCGGCAGGGCTGACTCGTCAATATCAAACCTAGGGTGGTGATGCCCTGCATCCAGCCCTTTTTCAGGATTGGCCGATCCAATAAAGAAGAAGCACCCTGGAACTTTTTCCAATACAAAAGCAAAATCTTCCGAACCCATTGTAATGTAATTTGAAGTGTCCACTTCCGCTTTAGGAAACATGCGGCGGGCAACTTCCTGGACCCGCCCAGCAATACCGGGTTGGTTAATGGTGGCGGGAGTTAAAACCTGCAGATCAATTTCTGCCTGACAGCCCATCCCTTCAGCTATTGATAAAACTGTCTGCTTAAACCGTTCCAATACCCGAGTCCGGACAGTCGGCTCAAAGGTGCGGATGGTTCCGGTCATTTCGACTGCGGGTGGAATGACGTTAAATGTCTCACCGCCATGGATGGTGCAGACGCTCACTACAGCCGTCTGAAGGGGTGCAACGTTTCGGGCAACGATCCCCTGCAGTGCTGACACGATTTGTGCGCCAGCCAGGATCGGATCCACAGCCAGGTGAGGTACCGCACCATGACCACCTTTTCCGAGCACTTTGATTTTGAAGATCTCTGCTCCTGCCATGGCCGGACCGCTGGATATGCCGATCCAGCCGACGGGTTTTTCGTTCCAGACGTGCAAGGCCAAGGCAACATCCACTTTGGGGTTTTCCAAAACACCATTTTCGATCATTTTTTCTGAACCGCCCATGCCTTCCTCGGCAGGCTGGAACATGAATTTTATTGTTCCAGCCAAATCGCCGCGATGTTCGTTGAGCATTTTAGCGACGGTCAGAAGAACTGCGGTATGGCCGTCATGCCCACAGGCATGCATTACACCGGGGTTCTGAGATGCATAGGAGGCACCAGTCTCCTCATGGATGGGGAGGGCGTCCATATCGGCTCGCACCAACACTACCGGACCTGGTTTGGATCCTTCGAGCAGAGCCACCACTCCGGTGCCACCAACCCCAGGATGCACTTCCAGACCGAGAGCGGTCAATTCCCTGGCTACAATTCCAGCCGTGCGGACTTCGTGAAAGCCAAGTTCAGGGTGCGAGTGAAAGTCACGGCGCATGGTTTGGGTATATTCGAACAATGCCTGGGCTTCAGAAAGAAAATCGTGCATGGGAATCCTCACCTGACAGAATGGTCATTATTGGATTTATGCAAATTTTAAAACACGGAAATATTCTTCATAGCGCGGAGCAACATCACTGCTGTCCTCGGTACGACGAGAGCGCATCCGCTGCTCAAACAAGATTGGGTCGCCAATTTGTGATTTGTGCTCTTTCAGAGCGTTCATTTTAACTTCCCAAGTGCCGGTCACATCCAAGGTAACGGTGGGGCTAGCAGCCAACGAGACCCAGACCTCGCGAGGGGTATGAGGCTGCAAACCTTCTTTGGTAAGCAATTCAGGGAAGAAGTGACTATTTCCAGCGGCTGGAAAGACAGCATCCAGAACTACTTGTCCAGCTGCACGGTGGTCTGGATGATTTACCCGCCCAAACCAGGAATAAAGGAGGGTGGGGTCACAGGTGACAAGGATGTCGGGTTTTTCTCGACGGATAAGGCGCACCATTTCCCTGCGCAATTCCAGGTTAGGGACGAGATAACCGTCTTCCTTGTCCAGAAAAACCACTGACCGGGCGCCGATGATGGCAGCCGCTTTCTGTTGCTCGGCCTGACGGAGAGGAACCAACTGTTCGGGTGTCACTTCCGGTCCACCACCCTTGTCGCCATTTGTCAAAAGGTAATAATCGATTGCGTGGCCGGCTTTTGCCCAACGGGCGAGCGTAGCCCCACAGAAAAATTCCGGGTCATCTGGATGAGCCAGGATGACCAAGATATTTTGGGGCTTCTCCCAGGAATCGGGAGCAATTTGACTACCTGCGCTCATGCATATCTTTTTCGGGTGAGGGACAATTCTCGCAGGGTTCCTTGGATTTGCGCCGCAAGGCCTCCAGTTCATCCCAGGGTTCCACATCTTCACGGGAGAATTCTCGCCAACCTACATCAGGAATATCCACGCGGATGGTCAACTGCAAAGGATTAACGTCAAGAACTTTGCCTTCGCCCAACGGAGTGACGACACGTTTATTCCGTTTGGGCAGTTCTTTGCGGGCAGCGGCATATTGCTCGTATTCATAGACCAGACAGCAGCGCAATCTTCCGCACATACCGGTAATTTCAGTGGGGGTGAGCGAAATGCCCTGCTCCTTTGCCATTTTGATGGAGATGGGGCTGAACTCGGTCAGGAACCTGGAACAGCAGCGCGTCTCCATACCGCATGCGCCCATCCCGCCCAGCATTTTGGCGACGTCACGCGGACCGATCTGACGCATTTCCACCTGGGACTTTTGATTAAGTTTCTGCATGTCATGGCGCAGGGATTTCAGGTCTGCCTTATCTTCATTCTCCGTGCTGAACATAAGGGTCAGGCGGGCACC
>DASVKG010000216.1:0-5675 GCA_036385495.1 Anaerolineales bacterium
TAACTGAGCCATTGTCTTGACTTCGGGGGTGTCGAGTGTAGCGGTCTTGTAATCAGCACTCGTGAAAGCACCACCATTGGAGAAAACAAAGGGCGCGAAGCGAGCCCAATCAGCACCCATGCAGAAACCGGCATACTTGCCCGTAGCAGCGATCTTCTGGGCAGCAGTTCGCATGTCATCCCAGGTCCAGCTATCAGTGGGTTCTGCGATGCCAGCAGCTGTAAAAGCTTCGGGTATATAGACTAGACCAAGAGTTCCCCAGTCTTTAGGCAAACCATAAGTTTTGCCATTTTGAGTGAAGATGGTGAGCAGTGCCGGAACGAAATCCGCACGCGAGACGCCGGCCTGAGCCATGTAGCTATCCAGAGCCAGGAGCTGGCCGGAAGGCGCAAAAGCTGTCATCAGTTGATCGTCGACATAGAAGACGTCCGGGGCAGTTCCGCCTGCCATCATGGCCTTTAGTTTGTCCTGGAATTTATCCGGGATGGGTTGGTAATCAACAGTTACATCCGGGCATACTAACTTGAATCGTGCGATGGAATCTGTGTAGACCTTTTGTTCGGACGGATCACCCCATCCTGAAAAGACGATTGTGGCACCTGTCTCTACTGGTAACGGGCAGGTCGATTTGGGAGTTTCAGTGGGTGCCACGGTGGTGGGTGCCGCGCTGGTGGGTGCCGCGCTGGTGGGTGCCACGCTGGTGGGTACAGTGGTAGGAACCGCTGTAGAATTTCCACAGGCACCAAGAAGTATTGTCAGTACGACGAACATGCTGATCACAACAAAAAACTTGGTTTTCATTTTCTTCTCCTTTAGATTTATGGTTCAAAATATAGGGTTTTGAAACAATATTTTGACAACCTTTCTAATGATTCAATTCATCACCTCCTTCCTTAAGCATCCTTTTTTCTTGTTCCGCCATCGAAATACTGACGGATTTCCGCATGAGTTCGCTATTCATTTATCCGGGTTAGCTGATCAACAATTTTCTCAACTGTTATTTCTTTCAGACTCGGATAGACCACATGGGCTGCTTTCAAACGCTGCCGGGGTCCAATCCCGATCGCCCACATCCCGCCTGCTCGGGCAGCTTTGATACCTGCAGCGGCGTCTTCAAAAACGGCACACTGTGTGGCAGGAATTCCTAAAAGACTGGCAGAATGCAGAAAAAGATCTGGCGCAGGTTTTTGTCTATTCACGCTTGACCCATCTGCTACCGCGTCAAACAGATCTGCTATCCCCAATTTTTCAATCACTGTCTTAGCGTTCTTACTTGCTGATCCAACGCCGATCTTGATCCCAGATACCCGTAGACTTTCAAGTAGTTCGCGTGCTCCTGGGAGCAGGTCGTGCTTGGTTAAATTTGAAATGGATTCCAAATAATAACGGTTTTTCCGCTCCATCATTTCTGCAATCTGGCCTTCACTGACTTTTCGGTCTTTCAGAATCAGCAGTAATGATTCTCGCCGTGGAATTCCACGTAGAGTTTCGTTTTCTTTCCGTGTGAAAGGGATTCTTTCTTCGTCGGCCAGGCGCTTCCAGGCTGAATAATGGAGCTCTGATGTATCAGTAAGAACGCCATCCAAATCGAATATGGCACCCAGCAGTGGCCGGGTTGCTTTTCTGGATAGTTTCTCCGAAGGCCGAATATCAAATTCGAATTCTTTTCCGTTAATCACGATGTGGAAGTGCAAACGGTTCCATTGAGGAGGCAGATTTGGTTTGACAACCGGTCCATTAGGGCCTAACTCGAGGCCACCAAAACCAAAGACCACTGATTGCCATACCCCACCATTTGTAGCAACATGGATTCCGTCGGCTGAATTGCCCCGCCCATCGCCAAGGTCAGTGCCTGCTGAAAGCTTAAAAAGATCATAAGCAGTTATTAAATCACCCGCGCGGACTGCCATGATAGATTGGATAGGGGGGCCAAGAGAGGAGCCGTATGTGAGGTCTGTGAGGGGTGTGTAATAATCAAAATTCCTTTTGATTAAATCTTCACTATACTCTTTACCGATCAAGTAAAACAACATAATAACATCGGGTTGTTTTAAGACCTGGAATTCTTGAGTCATCTCAATGCCCAATAATGCCTGCATGGATTTTGTGCGTGGTTCAAAAGCATTGAGGTCGATTTTTTTACGGCTAAAGAATCCTTCAAATTGTTCAAAAAGTCCTGTCTCAGGATCATAGCCCAGGAAGAGATGGTCTATCACGTGGCGCCAGTGATCGAGCTTCTTTGGATTCAGGTCAAGCTTTTTCTCCAGTTCGCCCGCTTTAGCCGGGGCATATTGTTTTAGCCAATCCAAAACCTCAAGCGCAAATTGGAGTGTCCAACGGGCCAAGGTGTTTGTATAAGCGTTGTTATTGACATGGTCATGGTATTCGTCGGGACCGATGACATCATTAATGTTATAGCGGTTATTTGTCTCGTCCCACTCCACCCGTGAACTCCAGAAGCGGGCTATCTCCAGAATGATTTCAGCTCCATAACCGCGCATGAATTTGTCATCGCCGGTTGTTTGCCAGTATTGATTAATGGCGTAGGCAATATCGGAAGTAATGTGATTCTCGATATCCCCACACCAGATGCGGACGAGATTGCCATCGGGGAGTGGAACCCAGCGCGGTGTATTCTCATCTCCCGAAGCGGCGCTCTCCCAGGCGAATTGGGCTCCTTCATAGTTGTTTTCTATTGCTTTTCGACGTGCAGCGGCGAGGGTATGGTACCGGTACATCAATAATCGCCGGGCAATTTTGGGTTGGGTAAATGTAAAAAATGGCAGCATAAAGATTTCGGTGTCCCAGAATACATGGCCGTGGTAGCCAAATCCGCTGAGGGATTTTGCCGGGATGCTGACATGATCATTTTTGCGTGGTGCTGTGATCAGCAACTGGAATAATGCATAACGGACAGCCCTATCAGCTTCATCATCGCCTTCAATGGTAATGTCACTGGTACGCCATTCTTTTTGCCAGGCAGAAATGGACTCTGCCAATAAAGTTTGATAACCCAATTTTGAAGCCCACTCTAGCTTTTTGATCGCTGACTTTTTTGGATTGGAAACGTCCAGAGAAGAATAAATGGTTACAACTTTTTCGATTGCAGTCTCGCTGTCAGGTTCCATGTGAACCCGGAGTATGTGAGTGGGATACCAACGACTATCGTAGAAGTTTGATTCGAGTGATTCTCCCTTTGTAAGGCGCAAATTAAATGCTTCTGCCAGAGTGGTATGTGTACTACGTGTCGCTACTTGGAGGAAAGCTGAATCCTCACCGATCTTGCCCTGATCTTGCCATTCCAGATGGAGAAAGCCTTCATTATCCACATGACCCGGCAGCCCTGCCTGAAATTCAAGATCGCCAGAAAAATCGATCGATTTCACCCGGCAGCGAAGTGCTACAACATGTTCATCCGAGAGGCTGGCAAAATGTTGGAATTCCAACGCTAGCTGACCACCAGATGGGACCCTCCAACAAAGTGATCGGGTGATCTCTCCGTTATGCAAGTTCAAATCTCTATGGTAGCCTTTTACTTTGGCGTCTTTCATATTAAAACGGTAACCATTCGCTAATACCTGTAGATCCAGCCAGTTGGGCGTATTGGCTAATTCGGTATATACAATGGGAACATCGTCAAAAAGGCCGTTAATCAGAGTCGCTGCTTGGTCTGCTGGGAAACCTTCTTCAAAGGTTCCGCGCGTGCCCAGATAACCGTTACCGGTTGTAAATACGGTCTCAAGCGAGCGAAGGTTATTTGGATCGAACTTAGTTTCAAGAATGTGCCAATTATCCATTATTGTTTCTGATTATTCCTATCAACCTGTTATTAAAATCACCATACCAGAATAAGGAGTGACTTTTAAGACGAACGGGCAGGCTGCGAGCTTGAATCGCGGACGATGAGCGTTGGTTCTAATAAAACTGCTTGATTTTGGGGTGGATTACCATTCAGAATCCCTTGAAGCATTTCTGCGACTGTGCGACCCACTTCCCAAATTGGCTGACGTACGCTGGTCAGATTAGGGATCAGATACTGCATCAAGGGGGAATCATCAAAACCGGTAATTGCCAGATCAATACCCACACGGACACCTAAATTCAGAGCCGCATTCATAGCACCGATGGCCATGATATCGCTAAAGGCTACAATGGCTGTTGGACGCTGTGCGGGGGGTAGGTCAAGCCATTGCACACTAGACTGGTAAGCAAAGGGAAAGTCACCTTCTCCACGCGCGATCCATTGTGGTGGCGTATCAATCCCAGCGTTTTTCAGGGCTTCCATGCATCCCTTCATACGATTTTTGCCGACACTTGTAGATTTTGCCTCGGACCAGTTGAGGATAGCGATACGCCGGTGTCCCTGACTGACCAGGTGTTCAACCACCATGCGCATTCCAGCAGCGCCGTCCACGTCTATGTATGGGAACTTCCATTCTGGATTTGATCGACCGAATGCCACAAATGGAAATTTCTGTTCCTGAAGAAAAGTAATCCTGGTATCTTCATATTCAACACTGGATAAGATGAATCCATCCACCCGGTTAGTCTCAATTAGATTGCGGTAAGCATTAATCCATTCACCGCCAGGCTTGTAAGGAAACGCCAAGATATGATATCCGACACTCTCTGAGTAATGGATAATGCTTTCCATGAATTGACTATAAATCTGGTTGGTTTGATCGGGGGGCGTCGGTTCCCATGAGAACCCAATCATTCCGCTGCACTGAGAACGGAGGCTGCGGGCGATAAAATTAGGATGATAACCCAACTCGTTGGCAGCCGTCCAAATGCGCTCTTCGGTCTGTTTTGAAACCTTGACCTGGTGGTTTAAGACTTTGGATACGGTCTGGTAACTAATACCGGCTACTGCAGCGACTTCTTTGATCGTTACATGTCTCGGCATAAAATTCGTCCATCTGACTAAGGATGCGAACGTTCGGGCGAACGTTCGCATTAACTATAGCACTTTTCATTCTTTAATACAATACGCAGATTCAACTTCCAAGTGTAACTTTGAAGGTCGACATGAGAGGTAAACTGGTGTAGGATGAATACTTCTCAGACAACCAGTTCAAAGGAGCACTCATGCGGTCCTACACACAGCTTACCCGAGAACAAAGAAACCAGACAAGTGCATTATTGAAAATGGGACACAATCACACCGAAATAGCCGGTTTACTGCATGTACACAAATCAACGGTTGGTCACGATATCAATCGTAATCGAGAGCGGCGTGGCTATCGTCCTCGGCAGGCGGAGCAGAAGACGTGCAACCGGCGCAAGACACCCAGGCGGGTGGATTCCGCTCGATCGGGTTGGGACCCATCGAACCGGTCGGCGCGGCCGACCTGGTGTTCCCGTCCCTGGCGGGTGTCCGCCTGGAACAGATACTGGCGGCACTGGACTGATCCATGACGCAAACAGGTCCATTCTGGTATGAGAATGCTGTCTTCTACGAAGTTTATGTGCGCGCCTTTAAAGACAGCCACGGCGACGGCCATGGCGACTTGAATGGGCTGGGGGAAAAGCTCGATTACTTGAAAGAGCTGGGAGTCGACTGCCTGTGGCTGCTGCCAATCTACCCGTCGCCGCTCAAGGATGACGGGTACGACATCTCGGATTATTGCAACATCCATCCCGACTATGGAAGTTTGGAGGATTTCAAGCGTCTC
>DASVKG010000217.1:0-23160 GCA_036385495.1 Anaerolineales bacterium
GAGAGCGGCGCCGTATAAGGATCCAAGCCAGCCAGTGGCTGTGCGCGTCGAAGATCTGCTTTCCCGCATGACCCTGGAAGAGAAGATCGGTCAGATGACCCAGGTGGAAAGTAACAGCATTTCCCCTTATTATTTATTTCCCCCATCTGAAATTGTCAAATATTTCATCGGCTCCGTTCTGAGCGGAGGGAACAGTTCGGGCTATTACTCGCTTGCAGATTGGAACGGATTGGCGAAGAGTTTTGAGGTTGAAGCGGTTAAGACGCGCCTGGGCATCCCCCTGATCTTCGGGGTGGACTCGGTGCATGGTTTTGGGCACGTCAATGGCGCTACGATTTTTCCCCAGAACATCGGCCTGGGAGCCACGCGTGACCCGGAGCTGGTGCGCCAGATCGGGGATGTGACTGCCGAGGAGATGCGCGCCGCGGGTATCCCCTGGAACTTTGCGCCATGCGTGGCCGTTCCACAAGACATCCGCTGGGGCCGCACGTATGAAGGCTTCAGCGAGGATACCGCCCTGGTGACCGAACTCTCTGCGGCTTATATCCAGGGTTTTCAAACCGTCCCCGAAGGATACGCGGCCAGTGAGGGTCAAAGCCTGTATGCCCTGGCGACCCCAAAGCACTATATCGGGGATGGAGGCACAGCCTGGGGCTCAATCCCTCAGTACATGTACCATCAGTACATGCTGGACACGGGCGACACGCGGGTGGACGAGGCGACGCTGCGCCGGTTATTCCTGCCTCCTTATCAGGCGGCCGTGAATTCGGGCGCCATGAGCGTGATGGTCTCCTTCAGCAGTTGGAATGGGGTAAAGATGCATGCCCAGCGGTATTTGTTGACGGATGTCCTCAAGGGTGAACTTGGTTTCCAGGGTTTTGTCGTCTCTGACTGGGGCGGCATCAATCGGGTGGATCCCGATTACTACAAGGCAGTTGTGACTGCCATCAATGCGGGCATTGATATGAATATGGTGCCCACGTATTATCAGATGTTCATCGCCATCATGAAACAGGCGGTGATGAATGGCGATATACCTCAAGAGCGCATTGACGATGCGGTGCGCAGGATCCTGCGCGCCAAGTTCATGCTGGGCTTGTTCGAAAATCCTTATGGTGATCCAAGCCTGGCCGTGACGGTCGGCTCGGATGAGCACAGAGCCCTGGCTCGCCAGGCGGTACGCGAGTCGCTGGTGCTGCTAAAGAACGACAATAATGCTCTTCCCATTGATAAAAATGTCTCGACCATCCTGGTGGCCGGGATCAACAGCACCGGGATCCAGGCGGGCGGCTGGACGCTGGAGTGGCAGGGGGAGCAAAGAAACACCCTGGCGGGGACAACCATCCTGGAAGGGATCCAAGAGCTGGTTGGTCCCAATACTCAAGTGCTATACAACAGCCTGGGTCAATTTGCGAGTTTCAGCAGTAAGGCCCCGGTGGGTATTGCGATTGTGGGTGAGGTACCGTATGCAGAAGGACTGGGGGATAGGGCCGATTTAACACTCTACAAGGTGGATCTGAATGTCATCAACGCATTACGCCCGAAAGTGGATAAATTGATCGTGGTGATCCTTTCTGGCCGTCCGCTGGTGATCACTGACCAGTACCAAACCGCGGATGCCTGGGTGGCGGCCTGGCTGCCGGGCTCGGAGGGGGCGGGCGTGACCGATGTATTGTTTGGGGATTATCCATTCGTCGGCAAACTCCCGTACACCTGGCCGCGTTCAAACGATCAGTTACCCCTCAACACCAACAACTCAGCCAATCTCACCGGTTGTGCTGCTCCGCTCTTTCCCTTTGGTTATGGACTGGGTAGTGCTGGCAGCCAGCCCATCGAATGGTTGAATTGTCCATAATATTCAGGATCATTTGAGCAAGAGGCTCGCAATATGCGAGCCTCCTGTCTTTCTGAGCAGCAAAATTCGAGCCCTGTCAACAGGTTGGCTCGCAGTCAATTCACAAGCAAAAGGTTAATTCCGTAAACCAGCTTATGGGTCACGCTGCTTTTTTCCACCCTTTGGCTTTTTGTAAAAATGTGAGCTCCTGGTGTTTTCCCTTGTAAACCGTGGGACGGGCGAACAGCGCCATATAGCCGCAAGCGAGGCAGACGTAAAGATCAGAGTGATAGCTTGCGAACTCTCGATCTGCTCCCCCCGAAAACATCAGCATCCCATCGGGAGACAAATTATCATCGTCGTCCGTCATATACACTTCGTTTGATTGACACATGGGGCAAATACCATTTTTCATAACTCTCTCCTTTTTGTCAGTCTGTAGCGGCACGCTCAACAGGTTGCGTTCGCATTGCGCCCTGAAAGGGCAGCGGGATCAGTAGTTGCCTGTTGCCTGCTGCTGCCTGAGTTTATTGATACCCCGGAGGACAAAAAATAAAATTGGCACAAAGAGGATCGCGCTGGATAACAACCCTATAACGGATTTCGCCAGATTGGTCACATCCTTTTTGACACCCGTCGTACCATCGATACAATATATCGTGATCGTGTAGGATGTTGAGCCAGGTTTATAGGAATAGACATGCGGTACCACTTGCAACTCACCGCTGCCGCAAACGATGGGCTTTGCGACCTGATTTAGTGGAGGAATAAAGTTCCCCAAGCCAGCAGCAATTACGACGAATCCGAAAAACAAGCTAATCCCAAGCACGACAAGTGCAATAATAATATTGTCTTTCATGTTCATGTTTTCTGTCCTCGGACGATTTAAAGGCTTCACTGCAAAAACGAGTGGACAAAAGCGCCCAACCAATGATTCGATTATTAATACTATAATATTTACCTATTTTACACTATATACAAACAAATATAATGCAAATACACACCCGAGACAATAAGTATCACGTGGTTATTTATGAGTCCACGGCGTTGCCCCCGTCGAGGGCTGCCAGCCCAGGCGCAACCCTGATTGATCGAATCACGTATATTTCCATGAAAATGATCTACCAACAAGGAGAAAAAATGACCACTGAACCAACCCCAACAGAACAAGAACACCGGAAACCAAAAGTGATTCGCCAAGGCGGCGTTTCAGAAGCCGTCTATGGATTGGGTCTCATCGGCGCCTGGGTCTATTATTTTGGCCATGCGACCACGATCCTGGTTGGCGTGCTCGGGTTTCTTAAAGGCATCGTCTGGCCCGCCATGCTGGTCTACGCGGCGCTGAAGTTTCTAAATATGTAGCGACCTGCGCGACCTCATCCCCGCCCCTTCCGGGCACTTTCCCTGTGTCCCCCGGATGCAGGGAAGGCAGAGCACGGGTAGAACACCCGGATATACAGGCGGAATGATCACCCGTCTTTTCTGATTCCCAGCAGGGACGGGAAGGAATAGCGCGGGATGGAAGCAACCGAGTAAGCCGCCCCGGTGAGGATGGCCTCGGCTGCCAACTGCCCGCTGCGGATGGCCGGCCCGATGCCTTCGCCCATATCGAGGGTCGCCAGCCCGAGCGAATCTCCCGCCAGGAAGGCATTGCCGATGCGAATCTCCGGCAGGTCCTGGCGCAGGTAATAACTGTGACCGGCCGGCTTGTAAACATGGCCGGCGATCAAGCCGGAATTATCCAACTGCTTCACAAATGAATTCCAATGATCTTTAAGCGTGTCGTCGCGGCGCTTCAAGTGCTGCGCGGACCCACCCAGGCCGACGTTGACATACCCGTCCTTTTTGGGAACGACCCAGGTGTAGCCCGGGAGTTTATTTTCAAAGAACCAGAGTCTGCAGCGGGGATCCTGAACGGCAAATTGAAATTCCTGCTCCTGCGCGACGATCAGGGAGCCCGGCGACCTTTTTGAAATTTCGCTGAAAAATGTCCGGTAAACCGGGCAGTGGGTGCCTCCGGCGCCAACAATACAGGGCGCCGAGAATTCACCGTCGACTACGTAGGCCCCATTTTCTTGCCGGATCTCCCGCACTTCGTGCACATGGAATTCCGCTCCGGTCCTCTGCAGCAGCCAGTTGTCAAACTCAAAACGGCGGATGGAATACTGGTGGGTGGGTAATTTGAATTTCAACCCCTTGATCGAGACGTCAAAACCGGTAAATTCGGTCAATCCAAAGGGATAGCTTTTAATATCCATTTCCGCCCACTTGAGCACCTGGGGGGTGATCCAGCCGGCGCAGGGTTTAAAACGCGGAAATGCTGACTTATCGAGCAGGATGCAATTTACATGCGCCTGCCTCAACCGCCTGGCGCAGGACGAACCTGCCGGACCCCCGCCAATGATCAGCACATCGGTCTTGATCATAACCATCCCTTAAGCCATACGGCAGTCCGGCTGCGGAGTCCCCTGGCGGGTGAAGACGATCTGCCAGAGCTGGTTGTTGCGTGAGCGGAACGCACCTGCGCTGGAGAGCAGGTAAAAGCGCCACATGCGGTAAAAGCGGTCGTCATAATTCTTCTTTAATTCAGGCCAGGCATTTTCAAAATTGGCGTGCCAGGCCATCAGCGTTCGATCGTAATGGGGGCCAAAATTGTGCCAGTCTTCCATGACGAAGCGGCCTTCCATCGCCCGACTCAACTGTGCAATGGAAGGGAGCATCCCGTTCGGGAAGATATATTTGTCGCTCCAGGGTTCCCCGGTGGTGATGCTGGTATTGCCGCCAATGGTATGAACGAAAGCAATCCCGTCCGGTTTTAAACAACGGTCCACCACCTGCATATAACCGGCATAATTTTTATAGCCGACATGTTCCATCACCCCGATCGAAATCACCGCGTCGTAGGTGCCGGTAACTTCACGGTAATCCTGCAGGCGTAATTCCACCGGCAGGCCTTTGCACAGCTCCATTCCCAGGGCCACCTGTTCTTTTGAAACGGTCACTCCCAAGACGGAGGCGTTGTATTTTTCGGCTGCATATTTGGCAAAAGACCCCCAGCCGCAGCCCAGTTCCAGGATGCGCATTCCGGGTTGGATGCCTATCTTCCTGCAAACGAGTTCCAGCTTGGCCTCCTGGGCTTCGTCCAAATTGCGTGCGTCCTTCCAATAGGCACAGGTATAGTTGAGACGTTTATCCAGCATGGCCAGGTACAGGTCATTGCCCAAGTCATAATGTTTTTCGCCCACCTCGAAAGCCCTAGCGGAAGACTGCCGGTTGAACAACCTGGAGGCTGCAACCTGGAAAACCAGGCGCAGGTTATTTTTTACCTTTTCGTCCAAGCGCGCTCTCAGCACCCGGTTGATGAACTCATCGACCGATTCGCAGTCCCACCAGCCATCCATATAGGCTTCGCCCAGGCCCAGCGATGAAGCGCGCAGGATGCGGTCATAAACGCGGTCATCATGGACCTGCATATCCCAGGGGCGGCTGCCGTTGATCCCGACACCGGCCAAATCCAGTAATGCGCGAACCGTGGTTTCCGACTTTGCCATAAATCAACTCCAAATTCTAGGTTGCGGGTTATTTTAGTCCATTCCTGCTGAAATGTCGCTTATGATAACACCCCCAGGAAAATTTTGGTGCGGTCTCATCCTTGTCTCATCCTTGTTTAATTAAACAAAAACTCCGGGTTCTTTGAGAACCCGGAGGCCTGTATTTAGTCCTAAATATATAGATCGCGCTTGTTGTAAGCCCAGTAGGCTGCGATCACGCACACCACGACGATCACTGCCGAGATGAGCAGGTACGTCACGTCCAGCCGGCCGGTGTTGAGCAGTTGTGCCGCGTCGAAATATTTGAACGGCGTGAAGTACTTGAGAAAATCCAGGTTCGCCTGCATACCGGTGATAATGAACATGAAGTAGGCCACCAGAATAATGGAGACGGCGACCGAACCGGAGCGTTTGTACTGCTTCATGGCGCAACCCAGCAGCAGCCCGATGGCAAGGAAGATCAGCGCGATTACGAACATGGCCTGCATTTCGAGCGCCAGGAAGTTGTAGAAGGCCTGGTCGGGGTTGTACGACTGCACCGCCACCAGCGACACCACCCAGGTGATCAGCACAAAGGCGATGCAATTTACCACTGCCGCAAGCGCCTTGGCTGTGATCACCCGGCTGCGCGAGACCGGCAGCACGAGGCTAAACTCGACCGTCTTGTCCCTCTCTTCCTTGGATATGCTGTCGCTGCCCCACATGGCGGCTGCGATCGCGGCCATCAGTGCAAAGTAGATGAACATGACGCCGTAGAAACCGCTGATCGTAGTCAGGTTAAAGGCGCTCATGCTCAAGGCATCCAGCAGCGCCGGAGGCATCGAATCCAGCATTTTCAGCAGCTCGGGGTCGCCAGCAAAAGCGGAATATTTGGCCGCCGCCATAAAGATCAGCAGTATGATTATTGAGCTCCAAATCAGCAGCGATTTGAGGTTAGCTTTCAGTTCACGAAGAAAAATGTTCATCATGCGCCTCCTTATGACACTGCCGGAATGTCGCGGCGGATGTACAGCCAATAACTGACTGCCAGGGCAACCACGGTCACTGCCACATTGAGAAGCACCAGCGGCGTGTTATATGCGCCGTGCTTGACGATGTAGGGCGCATCCAGGTGCTTGAAGGGCGTGACCAACTCCAGCGCCACCTCGCCAAACACGCCGCTGAACGCGCTCAACACGTACATGCCGAAGCCCAGGCCGAGGGCATACGGCGTCACGCTGCGCACGCGCTTGACCAGCAGCGAAATGACCAGCCCGGCACTCAAGAAAAAGAGTTGGAAGATCACGATGCTGAGCATCAGCAAGAGCAGCGTGGGCATATCATACTCACGGCCCTCGCGGAAAAGCAAGATGGCTACGAAACTGCTCACCCACACGACCAGGTTGGTGATGGTCAGGCTGGTCAGCGCGGCCAGCAGTTTGCTGGTCAGCACCTGGGCGCGGCTGACCGGTTTGCTCAACAGGAAGTCCGCCGTCAATTCGCTCTCTTCAATCGAGACCAGCCCAAAGCCGTAGTTGCTGGCCTGGATCGCCAGGCAAAGTTGGACGAACATGAAGATGAAGCTGTAAAAACCCAGCACGGTGGACAGATCCATATTATCCATACCGAAGGCGGCCCGCAGTTCCTGCGGGTATCTTGCCAGGAATTCGTTCATCAGCGCAACCTGGTCGGCAAATACTGGGAACAGCGAGAAAAAGAAAACGATCAGGAACGTCAAAGCCAGTGACCAGATGATCACCGATTTCAACCGGATACGGAATTCGTGTCGGTAGATGTTTGCGTTCATGGTCTCTGCCTATTCGTAGTAGTGCATAAAGATTTCTTCCAGCGTCGGCTCCTCGATGGTCACATCGACAACCTGGATTGCGCTGATTTTTTGCAGCACCGCGTTGATATCACCTTTGAAGAAGAAATGCATCACGCCGTTTTCCGCAACCACGTTGGTCACCCCCGGCAGGTCAAAGGAGCCCGGGGTCAGCCCGTCTGCCGTCACGTTGATCTTCTTGTAGTTATTCTGCTGCAGGGTGCGGATATCGGAGATTTCCGCAATTTTGCCCTCGCGGATGATGCCCACCCGCGTGCACAGACGCTGCACTTCGCCCAAAATGTGCGAGGAGAAGAAAACGGTCACGCCGCGGGCGTTCTCCTGACGGACCAGGTCGAAGAACTTGCGCTGCATGAGCGGATCGAGGCCGCTGGTGGGCTCATCGAGGAAGAGCAGCTTGGGGCTGTGCAGCAAACCCTGGACAATGCCGACCTTCTTCTTGTTGCCATACGAGAGGTCACTGATGCGGCGGTTCAGTTCCAGTTCCATGATCTCGGACAGTTCGTGCATGCGCTGGGTGCAATCGTGATCGAAAAAACTGGCGGAATACTTGAGCAGGTCGATGACTTTCATGCCCTCATAGTAATAGACTTCCGAAGGCAGGTAGCCTATATCGCGGCGAATTTCCGGGCCGTGCGTCACCACGTCCTTGCCAAAAACTTTGGCGCTGCCGCTGGTGGGATGGATCAGCGAAAGCAGCAGGCGGATGGTGGTGGATTTGCCGGCGCCGTTCGGTCCGATGAAGCCGAAGATCTCCCCTTCTTCCTCGCTGAACGAGACGTCCTCGATGCCCCGGGATTTTCCGTAATACTTGGTCAGATGGTTTACTTCGATGATGCTCATGGAATCACTCCTGTGGTCAAAAAAATGATGACGCCACCTGGTTTGTGACGTCATTAATTAATATCATATTGGTAATCAAAAAAATATCAAGATATTTTTTCTGGCGCCAAACCATCGCAATCATAACACCGGTCCAATACAGCGAAAGTGCCACATTTAGCTGACCAATAATGGATCCAGCCTGGTCAATTCTAAATATCCAAATTCCTTACGGCCTTGGCGTGGGTCTGGATGAAGCGCTTGCGCGGGTCCACGGCGTCGCCCATCAGCATGTCGAAGGTCCGGTCGGCTTCGGCTGCGTCGTCCACAGTGACCTGCAGCAGGGTGCGGTGGTCCGGGTTCATGGTGGTCTCCCACAACTGGGTGGGGTTCATCTCGCCCAGACCTTTATAGCGCGACAGGCTGACCTTGTCGGCGCTGACGCCCAGGGATTTCAGCAGCTTGTCCTTGTCGGCATCGTTGTAGGCATATTGGACATTGTTCTTGTAAGCCAGGCGGTAGAGCGGCGGCTGGGCGATGAAGAGGTGCTCTTCATCGATCAGGGTGGGCATGTAGCGGAAGAAGAAAGTGAGCAGCAGGGTGCGGATGTGCGAGCCGTCCACGTCGGCATCCGTCATGATGATGATGCGCCCGTAGCGCAGGCCCTCGAGGTTGAAATTGTCGCCGATGCCTGTGCCGAGGGCCGAGATGAGCGACCTGACCTCATTGTTCCCCAGGATCTTATCCAGGCGGGCGCGCTCGGTATTCAAAATCTTGCCGCGCAGGGGCAGGATGGCCTGGAAGTGCCGGTCGCGGCCCTGCTTGGCCGAACCGCCAGCCGAGTCGCCTTCCACGATGTAGAGCTCGGTCTTGGTTGCATCCCGCCCGGAGCAGTCAGCCAGTTTGCCGGGCAGGGTGAGACTCTCGAGGGCGGATTTGCGGATGACCAGGTCACGCGCCTTGCGGGCGGCGTCACGGGCGCGCGCCGAGGTGAGACACTTGGCAACGATGGCCCTGGCAGCCTGCGGGTTCTCTTCGAGGAACGTCCCGAAGGCCTCGCCCACCACCTGGGTGACGTAGGTCTGCACTTCGGGGTTCATCAACTTTACCTTGGTCTGCGACTCGAACTGCGGGTCGGGGTGTTTTACGCTGATAATGGCGGTGAGACCCTCGCGGGTATCGTCGCCGGAGAAGTTCGGGTCGGCTTCCTTGAGCAGCCCGCTCTTGCGGGCATAATCGTTGACCACGCGCGTCAGGGCAGCCCGCATCCCGGTGAGATGGGTGCCGCCGTCCACCGTGTTGATGGTATTGGCGAAGCAGTAAATGGACTCGGTGTAAGCGTCGGTGTATTGGACGGCGCATTCGATGCCGATGCCCTCGATATCCTTTTCAACGTGCACCACCTGGTGCAGGGTCTCGCGGTTGCGGTTCAGGTAACGCACAAAGGAGGTGATGCCTCCCTCGAAGTAGAAGGTCTCTTCGCGGTTGCTGCGCTCGTCGAGAAAGTAAATGGTGGTGCCGCGGGTGACGAAGGCCATCTCGCGGAAGCGCTGGACGAGGGTGTCGAAGCGGTATTCGATCGCCTCGGTGAAGATGACCGGGTCGAACTTGAAGGTGGTCTTGGTGCCCGATACTCCGGGTTTGGCCTTGCCGATTTCCTTGACCGGTTCCTTGGGATGGCCGCGCTCGTAACGCTGGAAGTAAACCTTGCCATCCCGGCTGACCTCGACCTCGCACCACTCCGAAAGGGCATTGACGGCGCTGACGCCCACCCCGTGCAGCCCGCCGGAGACCTTGTAGCCGCCACCGCCAAACTTGCCGCCGGCATGCAGCTTGGTCATCACCACCTCGAGGGCTGATTTTTTCTCGGTGGGGTGCATATCCACCGGGATGCCGCGCCCGTTGTCGATGACGGTGACGGATGAATCTTCATGGATGATAATTTCGATGCGCGTACAGACTCCCGCCAGGGCCTCGTCGATCGAGTTGTCGACCACTTCATAAACGAGGTGGTGGAGGGCCTTGATGTCGGTGCCGCCCACGTACATGCCGGGGCGGCGGCGGACGGCTTCCAGTCCTTCCAGGACCTGGATATCTTTTGCGTCGTAACTTCCATTGATTACTGCCATAAATTCCTCTACTGCTTCCTGCAAAATCGATGAGCTTTCATGGTTCGAAAAGCTCAGGATAAACGTGATGTAGATTCAGTCATTTGCGCGGTACCCAGAATCTATACTTTTGCTGAAGTTGTCTGCCGTTGAAGCTGTTCGAAGACAACCTTCAACCAGACATTAATATCCCGATAATAAATGAAACTGGCTGCCAGCAGGGCGGTGGAGACGAAGGCGTGCCCGGCAATGCCCACCAGCATCCACCAGGAGTCTGCGTGGGGGGTATTCCAAAGGAAGTTCAGACCCTGGTTGATCACAACAAAGAGCAGCAGGAACAGGCCGGTATTGGGCAGGGTGAAGCGCACCATGCGCAGGCTGTTCAGGATGGCGCGCAAGGCGTCCAACTGCATGGTAAAAATTCCATGGGCCGAGAAGAAGACCGGCATCACCAGCCAGATGAGGATGATCGCCCCGGCAAACAACGCCACCTGTCCCAAAACCGAACTGACGGCTGTCACGATCGTCAAGACCACCAAAACCGGCAGCCCGATCAAGAACAACAGCCCCACCCAGATGAGCGAGAGCAGCACGGCCTGGTTGAGGGATTTCCACAGCGAACGCACATCCGATTTAAGCGCCACTTTGGATACCCAATAATAGTAATAAGCGCCGGCGATCCAGCCCAGGAAGACCAGGAACAAGACCCAGCCCAGGATTCCGACGAAAGAGCCGGCATCCAGGCTCGCCGGGCTCCCCAACGGGTTATATACCGGCATCTCGAAACTCAACAGGCTGGTGATCCCCACCGGGAAGGTGCGCAGGATGACAAACAGGTTGAATTGATCCGCAATGACTGACCAAGCCGCCTGGATGGTGGAAAGGTCGGGGAAAGTGGATGGGAAGGCGATCGCCATGGAAGGTAGTTGGGCAATGACCGGCTGGAGGAATTGCTTCAGGCGCAGGTGCGGGCCGAGCCACAGGAACAGGTCGAGCAACACCGGCGGCAAGATGAGCGCGATGTGGCTGGCGACAGAATCAAACCCCGCCATCAGTGAGGCGAACATACCCGGAGGCGGGGGGAATTTACCTTGCGAAGTATTTATGGACATTTGCTTCTTTATCTTTCAACAGCCTGTATTCTACCACAGGGCTTTTCGCACGGATGTTCTGGCTTTTGCCATGAAAACCTCCCAGGTATGGAGATCCCGGGCGAGCGAATGGGCTTTTCACCCCGTCACTCCTTGTTTCCAGACGCGAGAAGGGCAGTATTTCAGTACTATTGAATAGTATATTATGACAAACATTATCTTATTTATGTGGTATACTCAATGTGGTTCCCCCTCTCAACTATAAAGTTATCGAAAGGAGTTTAAAGGTATGAATGCTATTGATGTAGTTAAAGCCGGATTAGCCGCCTCCGAATCGGGCCACCCCGCTAAACTTGGAGAGTACCTGTCAGACGATATGGTCTTCGCCGGGCCGGTGCCCCAGCCGGTGGGCAAACGTGAATTCATCGGCCTGATGACCGCCCTGGTGGCTGCCATCCCTGACTGGAAGTTCAATGCAAAGGATTTCAAACTGAATGGCGACAAAGTGACAGTCGTGGCGCAGATTACCGGGACTCAAACGGGCGAGCTGAATTTGCCCATGCCCGGGTTTCACAAATTCCCGGCTACCGGAAAGCATATAGCCCTCCCTAAGGAAGGAATGACGGTCACTGTTAAAAACGGAAAAATTACCCGGTTGGAGTCAGAGGTCGTACCGGGCGGCGGAGTCAACGGGATCCTGGCACAGTTGGGCGTTCCGATTCCGCAAATGGCATAACGAACCGATCGAAGCAAAATAGATTGCAGGTCTCCGGAATTCCGGAGACCTGCTTTTTTGGGTTCTAAGGAGAAACCCCGATAACCCAGGATCAGTAAAAGCCTCCCAGGCTTTAAATTATTGTTGGTCTACGCCTGCACTGTCACCTGAGGCAAATCCTTCATGGCTGCTTCGATGGCATGCGCCGGGTACTCAAAATCTTCCAGTTCGCCGTTCAGGTAGGATTGGTAGGCGGTCATGTCAAAGTGCCCGTGACCGGACAGGTTGAACAGGATGACGCGCTTCTCGCCTTTGGCCTTGGCATCCAGCGCCTCGTCAATCGCCACGCGGATGGCGTGGGCCGATTCCGGCGCCGGGATGATGCCCTCGGCCTTGGTAAACTGCACGGCGGCATCGAACGTCCCGATCTGGGGGACGGCGACCGCTTCCAGGTACCCGGCATCAAACAACATCGAGACACTGGGGGCCATGCCGTGATATCGCAGACCACCGGCGTGGATCCCAGCCGGCATGAAAGTGTGACCAAGGGTAAACATCTTGACGATGGGGGCCATCTGGGCGGTATCGCCGTAATCAAAGGTGTAAGTGCCCTTCGTCAGCGAGGGGGTTGCAGTGGGCTCGACCGCCAACAGGCGCGTGCGCTGCCCGTCTTTCAGGTTCTGGCGCAGGAACGGGTAGGCGATCCCAGCAAAATTCGAGCCGCCGCCCACGCAGCCGATGACCACGTCGGGGTATTCCCCCGCCAGGTCCATCTGCTTGAGGGCTTCCTCGCCAATGACCGTCTGGTGCATCAATACGTGGTTCAACACCGAGCCGAGGCTGTATTTCTTGGCACCACCGGAAGTGGCGGCCACTTCCACCGCCTCAGAAATGGCGATGCCCAGCGAGCCGTTGTTGTCAGGGTCCTTGGCCAGCAAGCTGCGCCCATACTGGGTGCGCTCCGATGGACTGGCAAAGACCTGCGCTCCGTAGGTCTGCATGAAGATGCGCCGGTAGGGTTTCTGGACGTAAGAGACCTTGACCATGTAGACTTCCAGGTCAATACCGAAGAAGTTGCAGGCCATGGCCAGTGCGGTGCCCCACTGACCGGCGCCGGTCTCGGTGGTCATGGCTTTCGTCCCGGCCACCTTGTTGTAAAAAGCCTGCGGGATGGCCGTGTTCGGTTTGTGGCTGCCCACCGGCGAGACGGTCTCGTTCTTAAAGTAAATGTGGGCAGGCGTGTCGAGCGCCTTTTCGAGCCGACGGGCACGGACGAGCGGAGTGGGGCGGTAAAGTTTGTAAATCTCGCGCACTTCCTCCGGGATTTGGATGAAGCGCTCGGTGCTGACTTCCTGCAGGATGATCTCCATCGGGAACAGCACCGAGAGGAACTCGGGCGTGATCGGCTCTTTCGTCATCGGGTTCAACACCGGGGTGGGCGGGACAGGGCTGTCAGCCATCACGTTGTACCAATTTTTTGGCAGGTCGGTTTCGTTCAGCATAAAACGGGTTTGGTCAGACATGGTAATCTCCTTTCAGGGATGAGGGTTCGGGAATCAGTGAAGCAGGTGCACATTAATGAGAGACCCTTCAGGGTGGGTGAAATGCAATGGGATACATTTTGCGGCTCCTTAAACTAAAACGCGTTCGTCCGTAAAACGGGACGAACGCGTAGTCCGTGGTGCCACCCGAATTAGGTTGACTTAACAAAAAATCCCTGCATGATGCACAGGGGATAGCCAGCCTCACTCTTGTCGGTCAGCTAGGTTATGGGTTTGACGTGTCGCACACATCGCACCCGGCTAAATGACCTGGCCCTGATAACGGTGGCCGCTCCGGCCCGGGATACTCGGCTTGCGCCTTTCGCCTGGCAACTCCGAGGTCCATTCAACTCCATCGTGCGGGCAGAACTTTCACCAATTACCGCCTGCTCTCTAATCCGCCGTATGAGGTTTACTCGTCCTCTTCAGCGTTATTCAAGTATTGGGCGTGATTATATGCAAAATTGCAGGATTGTCAATAGTTGAAAACCCGGAGGAATTCCTATCTTGGTCCTTTTTTATTCCAGGAGGTGCGTCCGCTCAAGGTCACGCCGACCAGGATCACGACCACCAGCAAAATGGTCAGTGCAATGATGCCGGTCATGTCGGTGACATATATCTGTTCGGTGATTGGAGCGGCTGTTGGGGTTGGTGTGGAAACCGGGGTTGGCATGGAAGTGGCAACTTTGGTTGGAGGCGGGGTCAGAGTATGCCCGGAGGTTGGGATCATCGTGGTTGAGGTGGGTGCGGCTGCCAGGTTTTTATCCACGGATAGCAGGCCGGTTGTTGGGGCCCTGTCATCCAAAACAGCCGCGGCTTGAGCCGAGGCGAATGTGCGCAGGGTCCCGACAAAAAAAGTTGCAACCATCAGGAAGAACAGAAGAATAATAAGTGCCCGGGGAAGGTGAGGATGGTTCATTGTTGGGCCGAGTATATCACGAGATATTTATCGACGGGATTCGCTGCCTGGTGCAGGTTCCATCGACAAATGAAACAAAAAGAACCTCCGCGCAATGGATGCGGCAGGTTCTTTCTGGCGGAGAGGGCGGGATTCGAACCCGCGAACCTTTAGGGTTACACGCTTTCCAAGCGTGCGCGCTAAGCCAGCTACGCGACCTCTCCGTAAGGCGGGCGAATTATACCATAACGAAAAATATTGGGCGACAGTCATCAACTGTCGCCCAATATTAGGTATTATTATCCGTTTAATGTTTTGGCAGCCCCGTTAATGGGCCCGTACTACTTCTTTTGACGGAATGGAAATGCGCACGGGTTGAGCTTGTGGGAGCGAACTGCTGCCATTCCCGTTGGTTGTTTTACCGTTCCCGTTCAAGGGCCCGGTTTTCTTCTTTTGAGGCACCGGAATATCGCGCGGGGTGAGCAAATTCCAGCGCGAGGCCCCCAGGTAGAGGATTTCAAGGATCAAATCTTCGTATGAAATCCCCTGTGCGGTGCACTGAATGCACAGATCGCTATAACCCGGGGTCAGGCCGGGCAGAGGGTTGATCTCGATCAGGCGCGGATTGCCATCGCAATCAAGACGGATGTCAGTGCGGGAGACGTCACAAGCGCCCAGGACGATATGCGCCCGCCAGGCTAAACGATGGAGCTTCCTGGTCAGATCCGGGTCAAGCGGGGCCGGGCAAAGATAATCAGGTGCCCCCTGCGAGCCGACCGATTGGGCCTTGGCTTCCAGACCGTAGATACCGGGAGTGACGGAACGGCTGCTGTCCAACTCCAAAACTGGCAGACGGAGGAAACCGTCTTTTTCATACCATTCGGGGTGGCGGGAGTAGAGCACGGTATCATGGCGGCCCAAGATACCGACCGTGAACTCGCGGCCGGGTAAAAAGGTCTCAACCAGCGCCGGTTGGTGATACAGGCGGATGACGTATTCAGCACGTTCGCGCAGTTCGGCCTCGTTGTTGACGATGGCTTTTTCAGTTACGCCCATGCCGGTGCCCTCACGGGCAGGCTTGACGAAGAGCGGGAAGCGCATTTCAGGGCGCAGCGGTTCGTCGCCGAATGTAAATTCCTGGAAGGGCGCCACGGGCAGGTTCCGGTCCCGCCAGATACGCTTGGTCAGCGTTTTGTCCAACGCGATGGCATTGGTCTGAACGCGCGAACCGGTATATGGGATTTTGAGCATCTCGAGCAGTGCTGGAACCTGGGCTTCGCGTGCATCGCCCCCCAATCCTTCAGCTATATTGAAGCAAATGTCGGGCCGCGTTTTCTTCAATGCATAAGGCAGATCCCGATCAGCCTGGATGAAGACTGCCTGATGGCCATCGGTTTCGATGGCAGCCCGGATTTTGTCTATGGTCTCTATATAATCGAAGTCCGCGCCGGCATCTGGAGGGACATCCGCTGGGAGGGACTTGCCATGCTCTTTGATATTGGCGAGCACGGCCACCCGCCACGGACGTGCCGGGCGCGGGTCCAAACTGGGAGGTTTATCGTTTTCCTTTTCTTGCATTGGAGCAGTCATTTTTTCACCTTTCGACAAGATTTAATCGGAGGGAGTATAAGCTATTATTGGGAAATTACAAGAGGTGAATGTCGATATTGTAAGGTTAATTAAGGGCGGATCATTTTTTCGTCGGGATGACGCGCGGCTTGGGACGTTCAGGCGGATTCTGCAGCATGAACCGATACGAGAGCCGGCCAATGTGGAGCACATCACCATGCTGCAGGCAGCGGGGGGTCGTCACCTGTTCGTAATTAATCCAAGTCCCGGCGACGGAGCCTTCATCCGAAAGGATATATTCGCCATGCCCTTCCTTGAGCCGGGCATGCAGCGGCGAAACCGAAGGGTCGTCCAAAATGTAGCTGGCCTGGATCGGGTCTGAGCCAAAGGTTATTTCCTGCATCGTAATGGGAATGGGCGGCGCAGTAATTGGAACGCCGTCCTCCTTCAAGCGGATCAGGTAGGCTGCAGATGGTTTGGTCGGACGGATCCCAGGAAGGCGTACCCCGCGCTTCCCTCTTTCGGCCAGGACGGATTGGGTCAGCGGGTCATGGCGGGAGCCGCGGCTTGCGGCTGCAAAACGACGATTTTTTACCCGGCTGCGGGTGAGGATCACAGCCAGCCCCCCACCGGCGAAAAAGATTGCCCCCAACGCAACCCACAGGCTGTTACGGGATAGCCAGGGCAGCAAACCAACCTGCGGCCGGACAATGGTGACCAGCACCGGAACCCCCAGGCTGACCTTGCTCAAGCCCAGGCTATCCACAGCTTCCACGGTCAGGATATGCTGCCCGCTGGCAGTGTAGCCGCTCAAATCCCAGGTGAATTGGTCGAACGGTTCGGAAGTATTCTCGCCCGCCTGGACGCCGTCCACGTACAATACGGTGCGGACCATTGGACGTGTCCGTTTATCAGGGAATTCGATAATGATGTTGATCGTCTGTTGAGTGGGAAGAAAAGATGAAATCTCGGTGGTGCGTTCATCAGGCGCGTTGCGGACAATTTGCACCGGCGGGGCAACCAGGATCGGGTTGGGCGGCTGAACATCCAATTCAAAGGTCAGATCCGCGGAAGTCATCGTCTCACCAGTCAGGTTGACCTGCACCCCCAGGGTATGTGCGCCGGAGGTGAGTGTGCCGGAAGAATATGCCATGCGGTAGGTGTGGCGCAGGGGCGCAAGGTATGTCTCCGGGCTGGGCAACTGTTCCTGACCGGAGAAAAGGAAAGAACTTCCGCCTGTCTGAATGGCCAAATCTTTGAGGGCCGTGGCACCGGAAGAGGAGAAGAAATCCTGCGAAGCCACGATCCAGACATTGACGCGGATAAACCCGGCCACGGCGCGCTGGGTCAGGTTTTGAAGAACCGGGATGTCACCCGCGGCCGGTATGGAGGTAACGTATAACACGACGGGTTTCTGACCGGGTTGGGAAGAGGGTTCCGAGACCGCATCCAGGGCGGCTGACAGTGTTTGCGGGCTTGAGACAAGACTCGACAGATTGGGTTGGTAAGCGCTTAGGGCATCTGAAAAAGCCGCGCTCGTTGCCAGGTGCACTGCCGGAGCCTCGCCGGTGGGAACCACGTTCAGGTCATCGCCCAGCGAGTCGGGATGTGCGGCTGCCCAATCCTTCAGCGCCTGCACAATTTTTGCCAAACGGGTGACAGCGTTGGTATCCCGGTAGGCAAAGAAAGGACCGGGGTCCAATGCCACGGCGAATTCCGTCCCCGGCTGGAGTTCTTCGAGGCTGTTGAGCACACGGGGCTGCTTGTCTTCAAGCACGGTGACAGCCTCAGGCGCCAACCCGGTGACGAAGTTGCCAGACGCATCGAACACGTCCAAGTTGGCAGTTATGGATGGGAAGGAAGCGGTCTGCAATGCATAGAGACTGAGGCGGGCACCGCTCTGGGCGCGGGCGGGGATCAGTCCTATAAATAGCAAGGTAACGCTGAGAATTAACGCCGGGAATTTACGCATTCGGTGAGGCGATCAGATTAGCCATTACAGGTTGGATTTTTTTAGCGTTGAGGCCGCATTTGAACCGGGGGTATACCACCATCGGGTTGGTCCCAAATATTTTCGCTGAACCCCTTATTTAACATCCTTGACTTCCACATCCACGATATCATCTGACGCGGGAAGCTCTTCGGGATTGCCCTTCGGCGCGGGTAGTTTGATCCACTGGCTGGCCCCGGCCCAGCCCAGCAAGACGGCGCCGACCGCCGTTCCGGTCACCTGGAAGGGCACACCGGCAATAATGCCCATGACCAATCCCTTTGCCAGCGATGGCCCCCATTCATCCCTCGCCAGGTAATGCTGGATCAGGGTTGTGGTTGCCGTGCCCAATATACCCACCGTTACACTGGTCAGGATAAGGGCCAGCGGGTCGATCAATTCGAAAACGCCAAAAACATTATCCAGCACAATGGTTGTCAGCGCAGCCAGTGGATGGATGGGCGCAGGCGGGATGGAATGGCGGGGCTTTGGCAGTATCAACTTGGTGGGTTCAATTGCGTTTGACATTTTTAATCTCCATTTGGAAATGCCCGTTTCTCTTCATCCTTTCCCCTGGAGAGACCTTCGGCGGGTAGATTGTTACCAACCGCTTTATTCCCATTCGATCGTGGCGGGCGGCTTGCTGGTAATATCATACACCACTCTATTGATTCCGTGAACTTCGTTGACAATCCTGTTGGCAACCTTCGCCAACAGCTGATACGGGAGGCGCGCCCAGTCGGCGGTCATGAAATCATCGGTCACCACCGCCCGGATGGCGCACACCTCCTGGTAGGTCCGTTCGTCACCCATCACCCCCACCGAGCGGACCGGCAGCAGAACAGCGAACGCCTGGCTGGTGCCTGCTCCCTTCCCCAGCAGCCCGGCAGCGGATAACTCCTGGGTGAAGATGGCATCTGCCTGGCGCAAACAGGCAACGCGCCCGGGGGTCACCTCTCCCAGGCAGCGCACGGTCAACCCCGGACCCGGGAACGGCTGCCTCCAGACCATGCTTTCAGGCAAGCCCAGGGCTTCTCCCACTGCCCGCACCTCATCTTTGAAAAGGTAGCGCAGCGGCTCGACAAGCGTCATCTCCATCTGCTCGGGCAGGCCGCCCACATTGTGGTGGCTCTTGATCCTGGCGGCTTTGTCCCGGTCCGGCGCGGCAGACTCGACCACGTCCGGGTATATCGTGCCCTGCACCAGGAACTTCGTGGTAGTCCCGGTTCCAGCACGGGACGGCGCGCCGAGTTTCTTCGCCTCGCGTTCGAAAATGCGGATAAATTTCTCACCAACGATCTTGCGCTTCTGTTCCGGGTCGAGGATGCCATGCAGGGCGGCGAAAAACTCACCCGCGGCATCCACCGCCACCAGTTCGGCACCCATCTGTTCGCGGAAGGTGCGCACGACCTGTTCCGGTTCCCCCTGGCGGAGCAGACCGGTATCCACGAAAACAGCCACCTGCTGGTCGCCAATCGCTTTATGTACCAGAGCAGCAGCCACGGACGAGTCCACACCGCCGCTTACCGCTGCCAGGACGCGTTCCCCTCCAACCTGGGTTTGGATGCTCGTCACACTTTCCCCGATAATCGACGCCGGGGTCCAGTCCGGTACGCAGCCGCAGACTTCCAAGGCAAAATGCTCGAGCACCTGGGCGCCGTTGAGCGTATGATGAACTTCGGGATGGAATTGGACGGCGAAATACTTGCGTGCAAAATCACCCATGGCGGCGATGGGGCTGTTGCCGCTTTTGGCCATTGCAACAAATCCAGGCGGCATTTCCATGATCCGGTCACCATGCGACATCCAGACTCTGGACAGGACATCCAGGATGGTGCCAGGGATCAGCGGCTGGATATCTGCCGGGCCGTATTCGCGCTGGGTGGACGGGTCGACCTTGCCCCCCAGGGTATGTACCAATAACTGCATCCCATAACAAATACCGAACACTGGCAGGCTGGACTCAATGATATAGCCAGGCAGGGTCGGAGCTCCCTCGGCATAGACCGAGGCCGGTCCGCCCGAGAGGATGAAACCTTTGGGCCGGAGCGCCAGCACTCTTTCAGCAGGCGCGTCCCATGGGAAGAGTTCGCAGTAGACGTGCGCCTCGCGCACCCGGCGGGCGATCAGTTGGGCGTACTGGGAACCAAAATCGAGGATGGCGATGGAATGATGGGACATGGGATTCAAAAGAGATATTCAAAAACCGTATGTTAAACATTGGACGTTCAACATTCCGAAACGGTAATTACTATTCATGCGCAAAGGTGATCTTGTTGCCTCCCATATCAGTGATGACTGCCAGTGACTCGATCGGCACTCCAACCGTTTTGAGCCGTTCGCGCCCGCCCTCGAAAACCTTCTCGATCAGCGTCCCGATGCCCACGATGGTCGCCCCGGCTGCCTGCGCAAGGCGGACCAGGCCCCAGATGGTAGCCCCGGAAGCCAGGAAATCATCAATGATGAGGATTTTTTCACCGCCGGCCAGGTATTCAGGCGAGACGATCAGGTCCACCATCCGCCCCTTGGTATGTGAAGGGGCCATGGTCAGGAAGACCTGGTCGGGCATGGTGATCGGCTTGGATTTCCTTGCATAGACCACCGGCAGGCCCAGGTGTTGAGCGGTGGTAAAAGCAGGAGCGATGCCGGAAATTTCAGCCGTCAACACCTTGGTCGCGCCGACATGGGCAAATCGCTGGGCCAATTCGCGTCCACAGGCGTCCATCAGAGCAGGGTCAACTTGATGGTTGATGAACCCGTCCACTTTTAGTATGCCGTTGCCGAGGTTTTTCCCCTCGCGGCGGATGCGTTCCATGAGTTCCAGCACAAATGGTCTCCTCTTTGGCGTTGTGTAAAAACCTGACAGCGTTTTGAGGTAATCCCGGTTTTCGTACGGGACGAGGCTCCCGGTTCCATACTGGGAAAGGGACGATAATCTGCCAGGATAATCATCCATTTTACAACGCGGATGAAGAACCCGCTAGTGTGTTAGAATCCCGCCAATGGGTAAACCTTCCCTGGTACTGGCTTCGAACTCACCCCGCAGGCGGGATCTGCTTGCGCTCGGCGGATGGACGTTCAGAACTCGTCCCGCTGAAGTGGATGAAAGCCAGCTCCCCGGCGAAGGGGCGGGGCCTTATGTCACCCGCCTTGCCCAAAGCAAGGCGCGCACCTGTGCCGCAACCACCCGCGCGGAGTTTATCATCCTGGCCGCCGATACCACTGTAGTGGATGGGAAAGACATCCTGGGCAAGCCCGGGAACACGACCGAGGCGGTGGAAATGCTCCGGAAATTGCGGGACCGCACACACCAGGTCTACACCGGAATCGCTGTCATGAGAATGTCGGACGGGAACCTGGGGACAGACCTGTGCGTCACAGAAGTACCAATGCGTGCCTATAGCGATGAAGAGATTGATAAATATGTCGCCAGCGGGGACCCGCTCGATAAAGCCGGGGCCTATGGAATCCAGAACCCAAAATTCCATCCGGTCGAAAGGATGTCCGGCTGCTATGCCAGTGTCATGGGACTCCCGCTTTGCCACTTGACCCGCGCCCTGCGGAAACTCGACATTACCCCCCTGACCGATATATCCGCTGAGTGCCAATCCTGGCTGAAATACACATGCCCGATCTCCGCCGCGGTATTACGCGGCGAACAGGTCGGTTGACTCGAAAGGTGAATTAATGAAACCCGTACACCTGTTAAACCTGCTGCTCGTGCTCACCTTCCTGGCCGGATGCGGCAGCGGGGTCACAGGTGGCACCCCAACCAGCTCCCTGCCAACCGCCGAGGTTAGCGTTACCCACGTCCCCAGTGCGGATGAGGCACTGCGCACCTACCTGGACGCCATGGTGGTGGAAAATTACCCCACGATGTATTCCATGCTCACGCAAGCCAGCCAGGCTGCCATCACCCAGGATGACTTTGCCAAGCGTTACACCGATGACCTGAACGCCTTGAGCGCAAAAACGGTCGAATACAACATCCTGTCCATGCTGACAGATCCGCAGAATTCCCAGGTGTCCTTCCATATCATCTACCACACCAGCCTATTCGGCGACATCCAGCGTGACTTTAATACAAATATGGTGCTGGAGAACGGCAAATGGCGGCTCCCATGGGATGACGGCCTGATCCTGCCCGAATTGGCTGGCGGGAAACGCCTGGTTACAAGTTATGTCAGCCCGGCACGCGGTGACATCTACGACCGCAATGGCAACGCCATCGCCGCCCAAACTCAAGCGTATGCCCTGGGCCTGGTAGCCGGAGATGTCTCACCAGATAATGAAGGCGCAGTTTTCAGCAGCCTTTGGCGGCTGACCGGTGTGCGCCCCGAGATCATCCGCAATAATTATGAAAATTATGCACCAGGAAATTACGTGCCGGTGGGCGAGGCCAGCGCCGAGGCGGTAAATGCCTCCGGCGTCATGGGTTTCAGCGGTGTACAGGCCACCCTTTATCCAGTTCCCCCCGATAACTCCCGTTTTTATGAACCGAACCTTGCCCCAAATGCAGTCGGGTATACCCTTTTCATCTCAAAGGAAGAACTGAATACCTACCGGCGGCTCGGTTACAGCGGAGCGGAACGGATAGGATGGGAAGGCATCGAAAAGTGGGGAGAAAGCTATCTGCATGGTCGCAATGGCGCTACGCTAAACATCACCTCCGCAGACGGGACCTATGAAACCGTTCTGGCCCAGGTGAACTCTGAACCCGCATCCTCCATTACCCTGACCCTGGATTCGAATTTACAGGAACAGGCCCAGGCCGCCATGGACGGCCTCCCCGGCGCAATTGTGGTGATGGAAGTAAAGACCGGGCGCGTGCTGGCAATGGTTTCTTCGCCGGGGTTTGACCCCAACTGGTACGATGTAAACAACATCAACAGACGGTTCACAGATGAACAACCAACCTTCAACCGCGCCGCCCAGGGAACTTATCCACTCGGCTCGGTATTCAAGATCATCACCATGGCAGCCGCGCTGGAGAGCGGAGACTTCACCCCCCTGAGCACATGGGACTGCCAGTACTCCTACTTGGAACTTGTTCCCAGCGGCGGCCCGCCTCTGTACGACTGGACCTTGGACCGCTGTAATACCCAGAAACAGAATACCGGGCAAGACACCTGTCCCTCCTGGCCTCCCAGCGGTTTGCTGACCCTCCCGCAGGGATTGATGCGCTCCTGCGACCCGTGGTTCTACCACATCGGCTA
>DASVKG010000218.1:0-3015 GCA_036385495.1 Anaerolineales bacterium
GACCGCCAATGCCATCCTGAGCCAAAAAGGTTTTCCTGCCGTTGCCACGGTGGAAAAGGAAGCCGAGGCGGTCATGATCCCGGCGGACACCTTCCGGGACTGGGTGCGTCGCTATGACCTGTGGCGTGAGTTTGTCTTCGAGCTGCTTTCCCAGCGGCTTTCTGCAGTCATGGTGATTGTCGAGGAGGTGGCCTTTCGCCGCATGGATACCCGCCTGGCGGCACTTTTATCGGAACGCGGCGGGTCGTCCGGCATCCTCCGTATGACCCACCAGCAGATCGCCGCTGAATTGGGCAGTTCGAGGGAGGTCATCAGCCGCATCCTGGAGGATTTTTCCGCGCAGGAAATGATCGAGGTGTCACGGGGGAGCATTAAGATATTGGACAGGGATGCTCTTGAAGCCCATTCAGCTGTGTGACTTAGTCACAGACAGGATTACCCCTTTCGCCTATACTTGGAATACAAATCAATCCAAACTAAATAGGAGATAAAAAATGAACCCCTTTGTGAAATTTATGGCTTCCACCGCAGGTCGCCTCACCCGTATTGTCGCAGGCATTGCCCTGATCGCTTTGGGCCTGTTGGTCATTCACGGCGTGGGTGGCAGCATCCTGGCCGTCGTCGGTTTGGTACCGCTGCTGGCCGGGCTGTTCGACTTCTGCGTATTTGCCCCCCTCTTTGGCGCTCCGATGAGCGGCCCTAAAATCCGCGCAGGAAAGTAACGTAAAAATCAAACAGTAGCAAAGCACCCATTTCTATTTCGGAAATGGGTGCTTTGCATTGGTGAAAACGACCATTCAACCTTTACACAATCTTTGCAAACCCTTCACTGTTCATTTATTTTATTGTCCTATACTTCCAACGTAATCAACAATATTCATTTGAAAGATGAACTAAAGGAGAACAGCACAATGGGTAAAGCCTTACGGATCACATTGATCGTTATCGGGTTCCTGGTCGTCGCAGGCGGTCTGGTTTTCGCCGGTACCTGGATCGGTCACCGCAATTTTTACGGACTTGGCTGGCCGCAGTCCGGTTACCGCATGATGAATACCGATCGACGCCCCGGCACCCGCACAGGCCCGGGAATGATGGGCAGCGGGTACGGCCCGGGAATGATGGGCAGTGGGGTTGGTTACGGTATGATGAATGGAGGCAGCGGTCGCAGTTATGGCCCCGGTATGATGGGCGGCTATGGCTACAACTGGTCTTCGGTCACGCCACTGACGGTGGACCAGGCCTACCAGGCCGCCGGGAAATATCTCGCCGCGCTGAACATTCCGGACCTCAAGATCGCCGAGGTGATGGTCTTCGATAATAACGCTTACGTACGCGTTGTCGAGCAGAGCACAGGCATTGGAGCCTTCGAATTATTGGTGGACCCGGCTTCATTAGCGGTGACTCCCGAACCTGGCCCGAACATGATGTGGAATCTCAAATATTCTGGTTTGAACCATCAATATATGATGGGTGGTCGCAATGGCATGCTGGGCGGTTCCACTTTCAACGCCACGCCGCCAACTGTTTCCGCAACCATGCCGGTCACTTCCGCACAGGCTCTGCAAGCGGCCCAGCAGTTTCTGGATACAGGACTGCCCGGAACCAAAACGGCTGCGGATGCTGATCCCTTTTATGGCTACCATACTATCGACATCCTTCGGGATGGCAAGATCATCGGCATGTTGAGCGTCAACGGCACCAGCAGCCAGGTTTTTCTGCATACGTGGCACGGAACGTTCATCGCTACACAAGATTACTAATTTTCCTGAACCTGGAGGGACGGGCGCAAACCCGCCCCTCCTTTTTACGTTACAATACTCCCATGGCAAAGATCCTGGTCATCGACGACGAACCCTCCATCGTCAACCTGGTTACAGCCTACCTCAAACCTGAAGGGTATGAGGTTTTTACCGCCGCGGACGGAAACACCGGCCTGAAGGCCGCACGTGCCTACAAGCCGGACGTTATCGTGCTCGATCTTATGCTGCCCGGAAAGGACGGCTTCGAGGTGCTCTCTCAACTGCGCCGCGAGTCGAGTGTGTATGTGATCCTGCTGACAGCTAAAACTGAGGAGACCGACAAGGTTGTTGGCCTCTCGGTGGGGGCGGATGACTACGTCACCAAGCCTTTCAGCCCGCGCGAGCTGGTGGCTCGCATCAAGGCCGCCCTGCGCCGGCTGCAGCCGGGGACGGGCACGGGAGACGAAAATCGAATTCTCGCCTTCCGCCATGTGCGCATCGATATGGCGGCGCGGCAGGTTACCGTGGACGGGCATCCTGTCGAACTGACCGCAGGCGAATTCGATTTGCTGAAGGCCCTGGCCGAAAGCCGTGGGCGGGTGCTGACCCGTGCGCAGTTGCTCGAGACCGTCTGGGGCGGCGCGTATTACGGCGAAATGCGCGTCGTGGACGTGCACCTGGGAAACATCCGCCGGAAACTTGGTTCCAATGGATACATTGCCACAGTTCGAGGCGTGGGTTATCGCTTCGAGGATGAAACCCTATGATCGATTTCTTCCGCCGTCATCTGGCTGTAAAACTATTCCTTTCTTATCTTGTCGTCATCCTGGTCGGAGCCGTCGTTCTCGGTCTGGCAACCCGCTTGACCGTCCCCGGAGCCTTCAACAGCCACATGGGATTGGCGCTGAGAACCGGTCAGGGAATGATGTCAGGCAGTGGCCCGGGCGGAGGGATGATGTCCGACCTGTTCAGCAGCTTCCAGGCCACCTTCAACCAGGCCCTGCTCCTGGCTCTCCTGGCGGCAGGTGTCGTTGCCATCCTGGTCAGCCTGCTTCTGAGTCGGGGCGTTGTCGCTCCGCTGCGCGTTCTGACGGCCGCCAGCAGGCGCATCGCCGGCGGGCATTCCGGGGAGCGCGTTCAGGCTGCTGGTTCTGATGAGCTCGGGCAGTTGGCAAATTCCTTCAACCAGATGGCGGAAAAGCTCGAACAGGTGGAGGCCATGCGGCGGCAGTTGATCGGCGATGTCAGCCATGAGTTGCGCACCCCGCTTACAGCC
>DASVKG010000219.1:0-47545 GCA_036385495.1 Anaerolineales bacterium
AGCTTTTATTCGGTGCCTTTTGTATATATTGGCCAGGAATTAGCTGCGCACGTGAGCGAGAACTTCGTGGAGATCTACAAAGGGCTGGAATTAGTCTCCAGCCACCCGCACAGCACCCGGCCTGGGCAGTGGCATACCCGCATGGAAGATTATCCACCCGCCAAAGCCGCTTACCTGATCCGCACGCCGGATTACTGCAAGAAGCTTGGGGCGAAGATCGGCCCGTCCACCCAGAGTGTGGTGGAGCAGCTGCTGGCGGATCGGCCGCTTGACCGCCTGCGTTCAGTGCAGGCCATCCTGCGACTGGAAGAGAGCGTGGGATCCAAACGTTTGGAAGCCGCCTGTGCACGGGCTGCGTATTTTGGGGATGTACGTTATCGGCAGATCAAACTGATCCTGAATGCGGCTCTGGATCGTGAACCCCTGCCTGAAGCGCAGCCAGCGCAGCCTGCCCTCAGCCATGCTTTCGCCCGCAGTGGAGAAGAATTCTTTGGGAGCCACTCATGATGTCTCACCCGCTTCTCCCCAAGTTGCGCCAACTCAGACTCTCGGGCATCCTCAACACCCTGGACGTGCGCGTTTCCCAGGCAGTGGATCAGCAACTCGCTCCGCTGGAGTTCCTGGCTTTGCTGCTCGACGATGAATTGGAACGACGCAACCAAAAACGCCTGGTATTGAAGCTCGCTCTATCCGGATGCGACAGCAACAAAACCCTGGCTCATTTTGACTTCTCGGCCGCCCCCGGGATCAACCGCACCCTGATCCAGGACCTGGCCTCCTGTGTCTTTATCCAACGCCACGAGAATTTACTGATGTGCGGACCGACCGGGGTTGGGAAAAGCCATCTCGCCAACGCCATTGCCATTGAAGCCCTGAAACGCAACTTCCGCGTCCTGGCCAAACCCACCCATCGCCTGTTGCAGGATCTGCAGATCGCCCGGGCAAACGGCTCACATCCCCGCATCCTCGCTCGTACCCTGGCTTACGACCTGCTTGTCTTGGACGATTTCGGCCTGCAATCCATTTCTCCCCAGGGTGCCCAGGATCTCTACGAGATCATTACCGAACGCTATGAACGCGGCTCACTGATCATCACCTCCAACCGAGCCTTTGAAGAGTGGGGCGAGATCTTTGCCAACGATCTGCTCGCCAGCGCTGCCCTCGATCGTCTGACCCATCATGCCCACACCATCGTGATCCGCGGCGATAGCTTCCGCCAACGTGGCCGCAGAAAGGAAATTGCCTCGAACAAACCTACTTCTGATACCCCAATAAATCCAGAATCCTAACCCCCTCCACACTCCTTTTGGTGGTACATACCAATACGGCTATCACTGGTATACATGGGGCGGCTATTGACAAGGCAGAGTCCCCGCTTGCCTGTCCCCCGTTTTCTCGCGGAGCGTCCCCCTGGGGATGAGTCAGCGGCAAAGCGCACTGCAGCGTTCGCCTTTTTAGCCCCATTAGGTTGTTCCTCAGGATCAACCCCCAAATCAACCCCCCGCGCTGATTTTTGGAGCCCAAATAATGAAAAACCTCTCGATGAAAATCCCCTTTTCAAGGCAAAAGGGTTGTTCCTCTTCGCGCACCCTACCGATCGCGTGTGCGCCTTCCGTCTCGCCATCCTCCCCGCCTCCCCGCAAAGGTATAATACAAACATGCCAAAAACCTATACCCGTTTTGTCTGCCAGCAGTGCGGACGCGTCTCCGCCGGTTTCATGGGCAAGTGCCCGCAGTGCGGTTCGTTCAACAGTATGGTCGAGGAGATCGTGGCCGACGAGCCGTCCGGTGGGAAAAATGCCCCGCGCGGCCTGAGCGGGCGCTCCACCCCGCATCGCCTGTCGGATGTCAGCGTGGAGGCCGAAGACCGCATCCCCGTTCCGATCGGTGAATTCTCCCGCGTGCTGGGCGGCGGCCTGGTCCCCGGCTCGATCGTGCTGGTGGGGGGTGACCCGGGCATCGGAAAATCCACCCTCATGCTGCAGGTGGCCCTCGCAATGGCTGCCCGGCTGCGGGTCCTTTACGTTTCGGGCGAGGAGTCCGAACGGCAGATCAAGATGCGGGCCAGGCGCATCGCCTCCGCTGCAAAATTCCCGGAAGACCTATTCCTCGTCACCGAGACCAACCTGGAAACGATCTTCGAACACGTCGCGGCCGTCAAACCGGACCTGCTGATCGTTGACTCCATCCAGACCGTCTACATTCCCGAGATGGACTCCGCAGCCGGGTCGGTCTCGCAGGTGCGCGAGTCGGCCAGCCGCCTGCGCGAACTGGCCAAGTCGTCGGGACCCGCGGTGTTTGTCATCGGGCATGTGACCAAAGAGGGGACGATTGCCGGGCCGCGCGTGCTGGAGCACATCGTGGACACGGTGCTGTATCTCGAAGGAGACCGTTTCCAGGCCTACCGGCTGCTGCGTTCGGTCAAGAACCGCTTCGGTGCAACTGCCGAGGTGGGCGTGTTCGAGATGGTTGAGCGCGGGCTCGCCGAAGTGACCAACCCGTCGGAGGCCTTCCTGGCTGAGCGCATGGTCAATGCGGCCGGTTCAGCCATCGCCGTGACGCTGGAAGGCACCCGCCCGCTGCTGGTGGAGGTGCAGGGCTTGACCAGCGCCGCGCAGTTTGGTAATACCCGCCGCACCCCCAATGGCGTGGACTACAACCGCCTCCTGATGATCGCAGCCGTGCTTACCCGCCGGGTGGGGCTCAAGTTGGGGGAAGCAGACATTTTCGTTAACGTGGTCGGGGGTCTTAAGATCGACGAACCCGCCGCGGACCTGGCAATTGCCGCCGCGGTGGCCTCCTCCATGCGCGACCTGCCGGTCAAGGCGGACACGGTGCTGATCGGTGAGATCGGTTTGGCCGGAGAATTGCGCATGCCTGGGCAGATGCCGGTTCGCCTGCGCGAGGCCGCCAAGCTGGGTTTCAAGACGGCCATCGTCCCCAAACGCCTGCGCAAGGGCGAGCCCTGGCCAAAGGAAATCGAAATCGTGGAAGCGCGTTCCGTCTACCAGGCGTTGGAACTTGCTTTTGGAGTGCAGCGCGAACTGCCAAAAGGGCGCAAGGTGGCCTGATGCCCGCTTCATTCCAGGCGACAAAAGTGCGGCCTGAAAATGCAGTGTTGGTGTATTCGTTTAATCTGACGAATAACACACCTGCAATGTGGGCCATGAACGGGGTCAGCCTGCTCTTTCTGTTCCTCTTCGGATGGCTGTTCTTATTTTTCGTCCAGCAGATCCGCCCGGGATCATGGTGGAGGTTTTTTCAGGCACTTTCAACCCCTTGTTGGTTATCGTCATCCTGATCGGTGTCTTTGTTGCCCAGACCGTGGCACACGAACTTATTCATGGCATATTCATTTGGGTCTTTATACGCCAGCGGCCGAAATTTGGCTTCCGCGGCTGGTATGCCTTTGCTGCCGCGCCCGGCTGGTTCTTCCCGTCTGGTCAATATCTGGTGATTGCGCTCGCCCCGCTCATCCTCCTGTCCATCCTGGGGATGGTCCTCGTGGCAGTGGTGCCGGCCGGAACTCTTGCTGCCATCCTGTTCGGAATTGTCGCCAACGCGGCTGGAGCGGTTGGCGATATGTGGATCGCCTTTAAGGTTCTCCGGGAACGCAGAAAAATCCTTATCGAAGATTTGGGCGATGGGGTAAACTTTTATGCACCGGGTTGAGGGGTTTGTACACCACGAAAATATTAAGAGCCGGTGGATAACCGGCCTTTTCACAAAGCGGCTACCCTCCAATTTTAATCAAACCTTAAGCCGCATTTCATACCGTCTTTAACTTGCGCGGCTATTATGAAGTGGTCATATTAATTTCGATTGGAGGTTCCATGCATTACCTGCCTTTCCTTTCCACCCTGGTAACGTTTGCCTTCGCTGCGGCGGTTTTCCGCCGTTACCTGCTGAAACATGGCCCGCACCTTCTGCTTTGGAGCATCGGTCTGCTGTTTTTTGGCATCGGTACCTTGAGTGAGGTGATTCTCAGCCTGTCGTTCAGCGGATTGGTGCTGAAACTGTGGTATCTGAGTGGAGCCATGCTGACCGCGGCCTGGCTGGGGCAGGGGACCATCCACCTGCTCGTGCGGAAGCGCGGTATCGCCTGGACTTTGACCGGGATCCTGGCCGCCGTCTCCCTGCTGGCTGCGACCCTGATCCTATCCGCTCCGCTGACAACTGCCGCGGCATCCTATAAACTGACCCTGGCGATCTCATCTCAATACAAAGACATCCTGACCCGCGGCGGCTTGACCATAGCCCTGACGATCATCCTGAACATCTATGGCACTTTGACCCTGGTGGGAGGGGCGATTTATTCGGCGTTCATCTTCTGGCGCAAGCATGTGCTGCTCAACCGCATGGTTGGTAACGTGCTGATCGCCATCGGTGCTCTAGCTCCAGCCATGGCGGGGTCATTTGTCAAGATGGGCCTGGTGGATGGGCTTTACCTGTCCGAGTTGATCGGTGTCGTGCTCATGTATATTGGCTTTATCCAGGCGACGACCGTGCCGGTGCGAGAATCAGCCCCCGCAGCCGCGAGCTAGTTTTCTGCTCGACCTTCTCAGACTTCCGAAGGTTCATTAACTTCGGAAGTTTTATTTTGATGATCGAATGGTTGCTTCCCAAAGCCTCCTTTTTTACAGGTATAATCTTTTCAGATCGGAGTCAACTATGACCATCCTCGATAACCCTGTGATCTCCCGTATCCGCCGCAACCACGGATTGGAACATGCCACCATCAACCTCCTGGCACAGCGTTTCCCGTTCCGGCGATTGGCGGGTTATTCCTTTCCGGGCGGATTCTTTATCCTCGGTGACATCCCCACTGATGATCTGCGTGAAGCCGTCGTCCAGGCGCTGGATCGATTGAACAATGGCGAACGATATCTCGCCATTCATGATCACTGCGGCACGAACTACGCCGCGTCCGGCTTTGTGGCGGGCCTGCTGGCGTGGCTGGGAATGGCCGGGGCCAAAGGTAAACGTGACAAGTTGGAGCGCTTACCGCTGGTCATCGCCCTGGCCACCGTCGGTTTTATCGCCAGCCAGCCTCTGGGTCCTGTCATCCAGGAGCGCATCACTACTTCCGGAGACCCGCAAGGAATGTCCATCGTGGATGTATTTCCCATCCGATACGGCCAGTTCTCGCTTCACCGGGTTGTTACAGAGGGTTAGTCGTCCCGCCTGAGCGGGTCATCATTACGAAGGCTTTAATGCACCTGGGCGATTAATAATTTTGCCTTCGTGCCTTGGTTGTAGATAACCATCTTTAGGGTTTTCTCCAATGCCGGCAATTCCCTCGATCCTCATCCTGCACGGCAATGACGAGTTTGCCATCGCCGGGCACATTGAAAAATTATGTGCCGGTCTTGGCGACCCATCCACAGCGGACATGAATATTGCCCGCTTCGATGGCCGCCTGGGCCTGGATTTCGAGGCCTTTAACACTTCCGTCAACGCGGCTCCCTTCCTGGCGCCGCGCCGTGTGGTGGTGCTGGTGCATCCGGTCTCGGCTTTTGGTTCCCAGGCGACACTGAAAAAATCCGTTGAACTGCGGGATAAAGCCCAGCCTGAAACGACCGGCGCCCTGGCAGGAGACGACGAACTCAAGAGCGACCATAGGCTGTTTACCCGGAAAAAGTTCCTCGAACTGCTGGATAAAGCTCAGCCTACAACGGCCATCGTCCTGGCAGAATACACCGAACTCAAACGCGATCACTGGCTGTTAAAATGGGCGGCCTCCCATATCCCGTCCGGGAACCGGGAAACCCTTGCTGGAACTGGGTCTCTTGCTGTCCCTCCGGTCGGGGTCCACCTTTACAACCTTCCCAAACGTTTGGAAATGCCGCGCTGGATTGAGTCCGAGACGAAAAAATTGGGTGGCAAGATCGAACCTGGGGCGGCCGCGCGTCTATCTGAAATGGTCGGCGAAGATCCGCGCATTGCCGCGCAGGAGCTTACCAAGCTGCTTACCTACGTCAACTTTGCACGCCCGGTCAACATGCTGGACGTGGAACAGGTGAGCATCGCCAGCGCGCAAGGGAACATTTTCGAGCTGGTGGACGCACTCGGTCTTGGGGATGGGAAAAAGGCCCAGCATGTGCTCCATCAATTACTGGAGGAGGCAGAAGCCTTCGCGTTGTGGGGCATGGTTATCCGCCAGTTCCGGTTGCTGCTCCAGGCGCGTGAACTCCTGGATGCCGGTGAGAGCATCCCCCAGATCCAGAAAGAGCTTGGGTTGCACGAGTTCGTGGCGCAAAAAGTGACCCACCAGGCGAAGCGATTTTCGCTGCCTGCCCTGGAGGTCATTTACCACAAATTGCTGGAGATTGACGAAGGGGTAAAAACGAGCCAGGTCCCGCTCGACCTGGCTTTGGACCTTTTAGTTGTAGACTTGGCGAAGAAATAGAACGGGTTGACCGGCTAGAACAAGCGTGCCTGTTCTTTTGAAAGGGGCAGGGAGATGAGGTAGGCGTGGTCCTGGCACCAGGCCGGGTCGGGGCCATTCCAGCCGAATCGCTCGAAGTCCACTTTGCCACTTTCTTTGAACTCTATGCCTTCTTCTTCCAGCAGGCGGTGCTGGTCATCCACTCCCGGGCGGAGACTGATTCGGCCCTGCGAGTTGATGACCCGCTGCCAGGGTACGTCCGCGGGACAGGCAGCCATCGCCCCGCCCACCCAGCGCGGACCGAAGGCGTCATAACTGCGCTGCGGCATGTTGCCTGGCGGGGGAATCATTTTGGCGATCTGCCCGTAGGTGGTTACCTTGCCGGGTGGCACCTGCCGGACGATTTCCCACACCTGGTTATTGAAAATTATTTTGTCAGGGGGAGAAGCGAATGGACTCATTCAGCCTCCAAAAACTGCCGGGCAACCACCCGATAAGCGGGCCGGTAAAGACGCTCGTATTCTCCGGAATGATGCACAGCCGGAAAACCCTGTGCTTCCATTTTTGCAAAAAAAGCCTCGAAATCTCCCTGCTTGAATGATCCGGTTCCCGCCTGGGTCAAGAGGCGTGCTGCGGCCACTCCATATTCTTTCAGCTTTTCCGGCGAACCGCGCCATTCGTTGGCAGTTTGAATAAAAGCCCGCAGCAGCGTCTCCGGGTTCTTTCCTGCCCGGAGATATGGGCGCAGATGAACGCGCAGGATTTGACCATCCGGAGAGAGCGGTTCAAGCAATGGATCGTCGGGACCAGCTCCCATCTCAGACAGTTCGCACTCCAGCCAGTCGCGCGCGGCCTGCTCATCACCGACGGCATGCTCGCTGCCCATTGCGGCCTGGTGCAATAATTTATAAACATCCTGCACTTGCATGAGCGGGGTGCAGGTGAAGTGCAGGCTCAGGATTTGGTTCAGGGGTTCCATTTCCTATTTCCATTTCCACTTTTTCATCTCTTCCATCGCCTCGCGGGCCGTCAGGTCGAGCTGCAGCGGCGTGATGGAAACATATCCAGCCTTGATGGCGCCATAATCGGTCCCTTCTTCGAGAACGCCAAGCGGGAATTGGCCGCCGATCCAGTAATACGGTTTGCCGCGCGGGTCTTTTCGGGAATCCAATTCGTCGCGATAGAGGCGCAGCCCCTGGCGGGTGATCACAAAGCCTTTGATTTCGTCTTCTTTCAAGTACGGCACGTTCACGTTCAAGAACACGCCCTCGGGCAATTCTTCAGCCATCACTTTCTGCACCACCCGCCGCGCCACGCTGGCTGCAGGTTCATAATCCAGCGACCCCTGGAAATCCTCCGGGGAATTGAGTGAGATGGCTATCCCAGGCACACCGCCTATGACAGCCTCCATTGCAGATGTCACCGTCCCGGAATAGGTCACGTCGTGACCTATGTTCTCGTGCGGATTGATTCCCGAAACCACCAGGTCAATTTTCTCTTTTACCACCCCCAGCAGGGCCAGCGCCACGCTGTCCGAGGGAGCACCATCTGTGGCGAGGGCGGCAGTCCCATCCGCCAGGATCACTTCACGGGCGCGCAATGGATGATCCATCGTCTTGACATGTCCTGAAGCGCTCCAGTTGCGTTCCGGGGCGAAAACCGTTACTTTGCCCAATTTCCGCAGTTCCTGGGCCAGTGCCAAAAGTCCGGGGGCTTGAACGCCGTCATCATTTGTGACCAGAATATGCATGGATCATCCTTATCAGGTGATTATATCGCGCCCAAACGTGTATAATCACGCTACATATTCATCGTTTCGCATTCACCGAAATAGATTGGTCGGGGATAGTGCGGATACCGACCGGCGTTCAATAAATTTTGTCTGATCATTTGGAAGGAGAGAGTATGCAAAGAGTAATCTTCCCCATTCTGTCTCTCGCACTGGCTATCATGGCATGTTGCAGTCCCTGTTCCCCCTTGCCAACCACACCGGTTCCTCCGGCATCAGTGACCCTCACCGTCTATTTCACCGATATGGCTCGATACCAGATTGGTACTGAGCCGTACGAAGTGGCGGTAATGAGGACGGTACCGGCACCTGCCTCGCTGCCGGAGGCAGTCCTGACCCAATTGTTCCTCGGTCCCACGGAATCTGAAAAGGCACAGGGGTTGGCAGTGGTTTTGAGCGGTACAACCGGATTTAGTAAACTGACCATCGAGAATGGCATTGCCCATGTCTATCTGGTCGGGACGTGCGCTTCCCAGGGATCAACCTACACGATCACGAATTTGATCTTCGCCAACTTCAAGCAGTTCACAGAAATCCAATGGATCAAGATTTACGATCAGAATGGTGAGACAGAAACACCCAACGGACAGAGTAGTTCCATCCCCTTCTGTTTGGAACCATAGAAGTTAAAAATTGCAAACAGACATCCCGCAGTTTTCTCAGCGGGATGTCTGTTTAATTGGAAAATAAGAACCGGGAACACCAATCTTTTACAATTGTTGAACGATTTGTTTGACCAGCCCCGGCCCGGCATACACCAGCCCGGTATAGACCTGTACCAGCACCGCGCCGGCATCCAGCCTCGCCTGGGCGTCAGCCGGTTTCATGATCCCGCCCACGCTGACCACCGGGAGGCGTCCGTCCAGTTTTTTTACGACCGACCTTAAAACTGCCTCGCTTCGGACGCGGAGTGGTTCACCGCTTAACCCGCCGGCTTCTTCCCGCTGTTTTGACTGCAGTCCATTCCGCCCCAGGGTGGTATTGGTGGCGATCACGCCGTCCATGCCTGTGTGTACAATGACCTCGAGGGCGTCGTCGAGTTCCTCATCGGACAGATCTGGAGCCAGTTTGACCAGGATGGGGACCCTTCCCCCACGGCCTGCAGCAATAATCTGACGCTCCTTCGCAAGCGCGCCCAGCAGATTTTCGAGCATTTCCCGTCCCTGCAATCGGCGCAGGCCGGTGGTGTTGGGAGAACTGATGTTGATGGCGAGATAGTCAGCCAATGGAGTGAATTGTCGCAGGAGGGAAATGTAATCAATTGCGGCATTTTCGAGAGGGGTATCTTTATTCTTGCCCAGATTGACTCCCACGATCACTTGCCGGTTGCCTCGCTGACGCAGCTTTCCAGTCAAATAATCTGCCCCCTGTCCCGGAAACCCCATGCGGTTGATCACCGCACCATCCTCCACCAGCCGGAAAACACGCGGCTTCGGATTCCCCGGCTGCGGGTGGGGAGTGACAGTACCGACCTCGACGTGACCGAAGCCGAGAGTCGCCAGACCGCGCCAGGCAAGACCATCCTTGTCATACCCGGCAGCCAACCCGACGGCATTCTTAAAATGCAGCCCGAAGGCTTCCACTGGCTTTTCAGGTGATGCGTATATTATCCGCAGGAGTGAGTTCAACGGCTGGTAGGCCCCCAGACGGATCAGGTGCAAGGTAAGCTGGTGGGCAGTCTCCGGGTCAAGTTTGAAGAGCAGCGGGCGCACCAAAGAGTACATTTTTAAGGTTTCTGCTTGCGGATGGATAAATAGCGATCACATTCAAGGGCATATTTCCTGGCGCGGTCCTGTAATTTTGGCATGATGGAGAAATCGCCTTTAAGCAGATCTGCGGCATGATCCAGCAGTTGCTGGCCCATTTTTTGCAGAATGGGTTCTAGTTCAGCTTCGTTGATTGGCGTTGGGAGAAAAGCCTGCTCCGGCAACGGGGATTTGTCAACGCCGGCCTCGACGAGCAGCCATCCAAGCGTGGATTTATTCCCTGGGTTTTGCACATTGGCAATTTCCAACCAGGGTTTATTCCCGATTTCATAGTTTAAAATAATTGCTGTGGTGGTATTTTGGTAGTGGACGGTCACACTGCGGTTCTCGAATTTGGTCTCGGTCTTTTTGAAACCATACCTGGCTTCCAGGCCCGAAAATGCCTTCTCGACCATGCGTTCGAATATGGATTTTTTCATTTGCTTGCTCCTGAAAATTTATCTCGGCATGGACACCCGCCAGAGGTGGAGCGGTTTCGGGGTCGAGGTAAAAAATTAAAGGATATGCCTAAAAATCAGGCTGAGTCCCCTGCAAAATAAGCAGACTAAAACACCGAATTTGTTCAGCAATTTAGCTGGTAAAAAGGGGCAAATGTCCCAGGGCAACGATATGATCCCACTTGGCACGCTCACCCTCGGTTAAAATGGCCCCCTCACATACAACTTCAGCCCCGGCTTTCTCCATTAGCATGCGCATCCCCTGCAAGGTTGAGCCGGTGCTGATCACGTCGTCCACGAGAACGACTTTCTTGTTGCGAACCAGGTCCTGGTCTTTTTCGTCCATGATCAGGGTCTGCGGTTCTCCAGTGGTGATGGACAGTGTTTCGGCAATAAGTGCAGCGCCCATGTAGGGTTTGTAGACTTTGCGCAGGACGACGTATGGTTTTTTCATCTCTACAGCGAGGGCATACGCCAGCGGGATGGACTTGGCTTCGGCTGTGACCAGGATGTCAAAACCTACAGGTTTGAGTTCCATTGCCAGAGCTTTTGCGGCTGCCTGGACGAGCTCGGTATCGCCGAGGATGTTCAGGATGGCGATCCTAAGGCCAGGCTTGATCTCAAACAACCGCAGGTCGCGCTTGATGCCGGCGATTTCAATCGAGTAGGTTTCATGATCGCGCATGGGAGTCTCTCCGGGTAAAATGGTTGGAGTAAGTTTATCACAAAAGATATTGGCGGATATTCGTCAATTTACGCCATTTGCGTTAGAATCTGCGTGTGCTCCCCGATTTGAAACTTAATGACCTGCTGCGCTTGCGCAAACCGCATCCCTGCGGCTCCTACGAATGGATTGTCACCCGCCTCGGCGCAGATATTGGCCTGGAATGCAAAGGCTGTGGACGGCGAGTTATGTTAACACGCCGTGAACTCAACAGGCGGGTGAAGGCTGTACTATCAGAGGAACCCCATGACGGACCTTCGAATTGACAAACCCCATATAACCTTCCTTTTTTCGGATACGGGTGGAGGGCACCGTGCAGCTTGTGAGGCCATCATCGAGGCGATTCATTCTGATTTCGATGAGGCTGTGATAACGCAAATGGTGGATTTCCTCAAAGATTATGCCCCGCCTCCTTTCAACCATTTGCCTGAAGCCTACCCGGATCTGGTCCGTGTGCCTGAACTGTGGGGTGCCATGTTTGACATTAGCGATGGGCGGTCACAGGCGCGCTTTGTGACATCGGTATTTTGGCCTTACGTCCGGCGTGCCGCCCGCCGCTTGGTGCGCGAGCATCACAGTGAAATGCTGGTCAGTGTTCATCCGCTGGCAACCACCTTTGCACTAAAGGCCCTTGGGAAGAACCGCCCGCCGTTTGTCACCGTCGTAACAGACATGGTTTCCACGCATGCCCTGTGGTTTGACCAGCGGGCTGATTTGACCATCGTCCCAACCGAAATGGCCCGCCAGATAGCAATTAATTACACCATGTCACCCGAAAAAGTCCGTGTGGTTGGGCAGCCAGTCTCACAACTTTGCAGCGCTCCGATGGGTAATAAACATCATCTGCGCAAGGGTCTTGGCTGGCCAAAGAGCAAGAAGGTTATCCTGCTGGTAGGTGGAGGCGAAGGAATGGGACCGCTGGCCGAGACGGCCCGCGCCATTGACGAATCGGGTCTGGACGTGTGCCTGGTAATTGTTACCGGGCGGAATAGCAAACTCGAATCGGAATTAAAAGAACAGACTTGGCAGAACCCCGCCTTTATATATGGTTTTGTCCATGACATGCCAGGCTTTATGCGCGCTGCTGACATCATCGTCACAAAAGCCGGGCCGGGGACGATTGCTGAGGCGCTTATAGCTGAACTACCCATCATCTTGTATGCCAAATTACCCGGACAGGAAGACGGCAATGTGGATTTTGTCCTATCCGAGGGGGTGGGTGTCTGGGCTCCGGAACCATTGGCAGTGGTCCGCGCTCTAACGCGCTGGGTTTGCCGCCCAAACGAACGGCAGAAAGTGGTAATAAACTGCCGCCGGGCTGCCCGTCCCGACGCAGCACACCAGATTGCGCTCATTTTGGGAAAGCAGGTTGGTCTGACACACGAAACTCTTGAAGTTTCCAAGTCTTGATTTCAAAATCGACTCTGCGTTTCCTCTGGGTACTCTCATGGAGGCATCTTAGTCGAGGCAAGGACTACATCTATAACAGATCAACATTCCTCGATGACTGAATACTCTCCAAACACCCTGTAGTATAATCTTCTCGCCATGCCCATCCTGGACGCGCATACATTTGAATTCTTCAGCAAATCCCCTGAACAGACCCGCCGCCTGGGAATGCGCCTGGGCGCGCTGCTCCAACCAGGAGATTTGATCTGCCTTCAGGGAGAGCTCGGCGCGGGAAAAACCACCTTTGTGCAGGGTGTGGCCCGCGGCTGGGGCGCGATGGACGAAGTTTCCAGCCCAACCTTTGTCCTGGTCAATGCCTACCGCCGCCCGGATGGCGCGCAACTTTCCCATTTCGACGCCTACCGGGTCGAAAGCCTGGGCGAAGCCGAAGAACTGGATCTCGACGCCCTCCTTTCACAAAGCCCACTCTTTATTGAATGGCCGGAGCGAGTTGAGCCCATCCTGCCAGCCGAACGGTTATGGGCCTGGCTGGAATATGAATCTGAAGAACACCGTTCCATGCGATTTGCAGCGCACGGTACTCGCCATGAAAGCTTGCTGGATGCTCTCCGGCAGAACATTTATGGAGCCGATTGATGCTGCTGGCAATTGACACTTCCACTGCCCAGATTGGACTGGCAGTCTATGATGGGGCAAACATACCAGGCGAACTCGTCTGGCAGAGCCGCGCCCACCATACCGAACAACTCGCCCCGGCCCTCGTGGGACTCCTCGAACGGGTCGGCTTGACGATGGACTCAATCGAGGCGCTGGGCGTGGCAATCGGCCCCGGATCGTTCACCAGTCTGCGGGTGGGACTGGCCTTTGTCAAGGGATTGGCGCTGGCGCGGCATTTGCCGTTGATCGGGATTCCAACCCTGGATATAGTAGTGGCTGCCGTCCCTCTTTCGGACCGGAAACTGGCAGCCGTGGTACAAGCCGGGCGCGGCCGTCTGGCAGTAGGTTGGTACAAACCCACTGAAAACGGGTGGCAGGCGGAAGGTCCGGCCATAACCACAACCGCTGATGAATTGGAACAGAAGATCCGCAAGCCGGTCATTATTTGCGGTGAGTTGAACCTTGAAGACCGTCATTGTCTGGGGCGCAAATTTAAAAATGTTGTCCTGGCCTCTCCGGCCCAGTGCGTTCGCAGGCCGGGATTTCTGGCAGAACTTGCCTGGAACCGCTGGAAGGCAGGCAAAACGGATGCTGCGGCTTCGCTGGCTCCGATTTACCTGCACGTGGCAGGAGGTCTGCCGGCGTGAACATTGCCATCCGGCGCATGACGCTGGAGGATGTTCCCACCGTACACGCGATTGACACGCTTTCGTTCAGCCTGCCGTGGCCGGAAAGCTCGTTCCGCTTTGAATTGACCGGGAACCCGGTCTCACGCAGTTGGGTGGCGGAATCCGGGGGGGGGATAGCAGCCATGCTGGTACTCTGGCTGATTATTGACGAGGCGCATATTGCCACCATAGCCACCCACCCGGATTTCAGGCGGCAGGGCATCGGAGAACGATTGATGATGGCAGCACTCCTTTCCGCGCGGGCAGAAGGGGCAGCACATGCCTTTTTGGAAGTGCGCGCCGGGAACTCGAATGCCATGTCATTGTATAAAAAATATGGCTTTATTGTGGCAGGCGTCCGACCGAGATATTACAAAGATAACAACGAAGATGCTATTTTGATGAATCTGGAAGACCTGAACAGTTTGGAGGCTGCATGAGCGTGGAAGAAACGCTTGCCCAAATTGCCAAAGAAGTGTCAACATGCCAGAAGTGCGCACTGTATCACTCGCGCAAACTGGCAGTCCCCGGTGAGGGGCCGGCCAACGCGGAAATCATGTTCATCGGTGAGGGCCCGGGTTTTCACGAAAATGAACAGGGAAGGCCATTTGTCGGCGCGGCCGGGAATTTCCTGAACGAACTGCTGGCTGAAGCCGGGCTGAAGCGTTCTGAGGTATGGATCGGCAACGTTGTAAAATGCCGACCGCCAGGCAACCGGGATCCGCTCCCCGAAGAACTTTCGGCTTGCGATGAATACCTGGAGCGCCAGATTGCTGCCATCAACCCAAAAATTGTCATCACTCTCGGACGGCTTTCGATGAGCAAGTACATGACCGGCGCGAAGATCAGCTCTGTCCATGGACAGATGCGGCGCGTGGGTGACAGGTTTGTAATTGCCATGTTCCACCCTGCGGCCGCGTTACATCAAGCGGCGTTAAAACCCGCGATCCTGAAAGATTTTGCCCAACTGCCAAGCCTGTTGGAGCAGGCGCGCGCTGCATTGAAACGTTCCTTGGCTGTAACCCTGGAAGAGCCAAAAGAAGATCCAAAACAACTCAGCATGTTTTGAACCTCTCTTATGAAGTGCAAGACCACCAAAGTTTGCGACTTGGGGCTTGGTGGTAAAGACTGTGTGGAGGAAGAATGACCATTAAAGATACGCTCATCAAGCAACTGAAGGACAAGAGTACCCGGATTGCCATTCTAGGCATGGGCTACGTAGGCCTGCCGCTGGCGGTGGTATTTGCCGAGGCGGGATTTAATGTTACCGGGGTTGACCCCGACAAACGTAAGTCTGATTTGCTGGTCAAGGGCACCAGTTACATCCCGGATATCACCACGAAGCGGCTCGCTCCGCTGGTCAAGTCCGGGCATCTGAAAGCCAGCACGGATTTCTCGGTTCTGAAAGAGTGTGATGCCGTCAGCATCTGTGTCCCGACACCGCTGCGAAAAACAGGCGACCCGGATATGTCGTTCATCCTGTCGGCGACCGAGCAACTGGCGAAGTACATGCACAAGGGCATGGTGGTTGTGCTGGAGTCGACCACCTATCCTGGCACCACGCGCGAGATCCTGCTGCCGATGCTGGGGGAAGCCAACGGATTGACAGTGGGGGAGGACTGGTTCCTGGCCTTCTCACCGGAGCGGGTAGACCCGGGGCGTGAAGATTTCACCACCCTGAACACACCCAAAGTGGTGGGTGGCATCACGGCCGCCTGCACCGAAGTCACGGAAGCCTGGTACAGCGGAGCCATCCAGCACATCCATGCGGTCTCTTCAGCCGAAGCGGCCGAGATGGCGAAACTACTGGAGAACACCTTCCGCATGGTCAATATTGGCATGGTAAATGAACTGGCCATCATGTGCGAACGGATGGGCGTGGATGTATGGGAAGTAATCGACGCTGCGGCCACCAAGCCCTTTGGCTTTATGAAATTCACCCCCGGGCCTGGCCTGGGGGGTCACTGTATCCCGATCGACCCCCTGTATCTCTCCTGGAAGATGAAAGCCTACCAGTACACCGCCCGCTTTATCGAACTGGCTTCGGAGATCAACACCAATATGCCGCGCTACGTGGTGACCCGCATCCTGGAAGCGCTGAACGAGCGCGGGAGAACGTTGAAAGGGGCGCACTGTCTTATCCTGGGAGTGGCATACAAACCTGATATAGACGACATTCGTGAATCCCCGGCGCTGGATGTGATCGGCCTGCTCCAAAAGAAAGGAGCGCTGGTGGAATACCACGATCCATATATTCCCGTCCTGAAGACCCACGAAGGCGCCGAGATGGGCAGTGTGCCAGACCTGATGGCAGCAGTGCAAGCTGCAGATGTGGTGGTAGCCGTGACGAACCACAAAGATTATGATTACAAGGCAATCCTGAAGGCAGCCAAATTCATCTTTGACAGCCGCAACGCCCTGGGGAAACTTGGCAAAGATAATCCGAAAGTGGAAAGACTGTAATGGCGAATTATCTGGTCACAGGGGCGGCCGGGTTTATCGGAAGCCGTGTAACCGAAATGTTGATCGAACAGGGACACGCTGTCACCGGTGTGGACAACCTGAACGATGCCTATGACGTGCGGATGAAAGAATATCGTCTGCGGAAATTGCAGGCACTGCCCGGATTCATTTTTCAGAAACTCGATATTTCGGATCGCGCCGCGCTGGAGGCACTCCCAACTTTCGAGGCGGTCATCAATTTGGCTGCCCGTGCCGGGGTGAGAGCCAGCGTTGAAAATCCCTGGGTGTTTGTGGAGACGAATGTCACCGGGACGCTCAACCTGCTGGAACTATGCCGCCGGAACGGGATTCGGAAGTTCATCCTGGCGTCCACCTCCAGCATCTACGGAGCAAAGGCGCCGCTCCCGACGCCGGAAACTGCCGACAGTGACCACCCGTTACAGCCGTATGCGGCCAGTAAAAAAGCAGCTGAGGTGATGTGTCACGCCTACCATTCTCTTTATGATATTGATGTCAGCGTGGTGCGCTACTTTACGGTCTATGGACCGGCAGGGCGCCCGGACATGAGCATGTTCCGGTTCGCCAAGTGGGTTTCCGAAGGTCAGACGGTGCACCTGTATGGGACGGGAGAACAGTCGCGCGGTTTTACCTATGTGGATGACATTGCGCGCGGGACGATCGCCGCCCTCAAGCCGCTCGGATACGAAATCATCAACCTGGGCGGGCATGAAGTCATCAGCATGAATGCATTGATCGCAATACTGGAGAAACACATTGGCAGGAAAGCCATCATCGAGAGCCACCCACCCAACCCGGCCGATATGTTGACCAGCCACGCAGACGTGACCAAAGCGCGCCAGTTGCTCAACTGGCAGCCCAAAGTGGGGCTGGAAGAAGGCCTCACTCGACTGGTGGAATGGTATCGCGTAGAACGGGAGTGGGCCAAAGAGGTGGCCACTCTGTGACAATTTTCCAAAAGCTCTCGGCGATTTGGAACGAGGACAATCTTCTCCGCCGGATAGTGCGCAACAGCAGCTTCCTGTTCGGCAGTAACGTTATTTCAGCAGTTTTGAGCTTTGGTCAAACTGTCATCGCAGTGCGTCTGATTGGTGTGACCAGTTGGGGCCTGGTGGCAATCATCCAAACTTTTGCATCCAACATTAACCGCTTCCTGTCCTTTAGGATGAGCGAAGTGGTAGTCAAACACCTGGGTCCCTCCCTTGCAGATGACAAGAAGCAAGAGGCTGCCGCCTTGGTTAAGATGGCCTTCCTGACGGAAGCAGCAATGTCAATGATTGGATTTCTGGCGGTGGTGTTGCTCGCACCCTGGGCTTCCAAAGTATTCGCCGGAGATGTCTCTACAGCTCCCATTTTTGTTTTCTATGGCCTCATCATAATTAGCAACCTGGTTTATGAAACTTCCACCGGGGTTTTACAAGCCACCAATCGTTTCGACCACCTTGCCCGTGTCAATCTGATCAATAGCATAATCACCAGTTCCATCATCGGTGGGACTTATGTGATCTTTCGTTGGGGTCACCTGATCGCAGTTCCCGATTTGTTGGAAGCCATCCTATTGGCGTATGTACTTGGTAAAACGTTTGTGGGCTTATCCCTGGTCGTGCTGGCATTGCGTGAGTTGAATCATATTTTGGGACCAGGCTGGTGGAAAATCCCGCTGAGAACCTTGCCTGAAAAACGCGCCTTATTCATGTTCGCGGTTAATACCAATCTTAACGGAACGATGAACCTGCTCTTTCGAGATAACACCCCGCTCTACATGGCATATCTGCTGTCCGTGAAAGATGTGGGGTATTTTAAGATCGCCATGACGCTGATCATCCCCATCACGCTGATCCTCGACCCCTTCATTGCGCCGACTTATACTGAGATTTCCCGCACGATTGCCAAGTTACAATGGGGTACGACACTGCGCCTGCTCAAAAGAATTACCATGATCACCGGCGGGATTGTCCTGGCAATCTGGATTGCTTGGGCGCTGACCGGCGGGTGGATCATTCCCACCATATATAAAACACAAGCCAGCCCGGTCTATCCATTGTTGTTGATCCTGGTTGCAGGCTATGGCTTTGCCAGTACCTTCCAGTGGAATCGCTCACTCTTCCTATCTCTCGGCAAGGCAGGCTACCCGGTCTTGATAACCTTGTTGACTGGAGTCGTCGAGCTTGCATTGATATTCTCTCTGGTGCCGCGATATGGGTATCTGATGATGGCTGTTATCCTCTCTGGGTATTTCATCGTCTCCGTTGGTTTCATTACCTTGCGCGGTCTGTGGGAAGTCCGGAGGCGGAGATTGGCGGCGACCTCCCAACCATGAAGATCGTTTGTGTCTCCGCCTCCCAGGTGCCTTCCGACACGGCCAACAGCATCCAGGTGATGAAGGTCTGTCAGGCCTTCACCCAACTTGGGCATGAAGTAACCCTGCTCGTCCCAGGTCCGCGGCCCGAATCGGTTGACCTGCTCGCCCATTACGGCTTGGAAACGCTTTTTGATATAGAATGGCTCCCTGTGCGCAGCCGTCGTCTGTTCGCATGGACGGCTGCTTGGCGCGCCCGTAGCCTGGGTGCGGACCTGCTCTATGCCTGGCCGATCCAGCCGGCAGTGCTGGCTCCTTTGGTGGGAATCCCATCCATGCTCGAGATGCACGACTTCCCATCCGGCCGGTTTGGTCCGCTCTGGTTTCGGCTTTTCTTGACCCTGCCAGGTAAAAAGCGCTTATTACCCATCACCCGCGCCCTGCAGCACGCCCTGGAAAAAAAATATGGTCCAATGCCAGGTGGACAGGTGGTCATTTCTCCCGACGGGGTGGATCTGGAACGTTATGCTTCCCTGCCAGACCCGGAATCAGCCCGCTGCCAGCTGGGGTTGCCTGAAGCGCCGTTGGTGCTCTGCACCGGTCATCTTTACGCGGGGCGCGGTGCAGACCTGTTCTTGGCATTGGCGGCAAAATTTCCGCATGCCAATTTCGTCTGGGTGGGAGGGCGGCCGGCAGATGTGGAGTACTGGAAGGCCCAGGCCGAACAGCAGTCGTTGGCTAACCTCACTTTCACCGGATTCATCACCAACGACCGCATCCCGCTCTACCAGGCTGCGGCTGATCTCCTGCTCATGCCCTATGAGCGTATCGTCTCTGGATCCAGCGGCGGGAATACTGCTAACGTGTGCAGTCCAATGAAAATGTTCGAGTATCTGGCGGCTGGGCGTGCAATCGTGACCAGCGATTTGCCTGTCTTGCGCGAAGTTCTGGATGAGACGACCGCTGTATTTTGCCCTTCTGAAGAAGTAGGGGCATGGGAGTCCGCCCTGGGTGGGCTGCTGGCTGATGAAAAACGGCGGCAGGCTCTCGGTCAGCGCGCCAGACAGGCTGTGCAACAATATTCATGGATTAAACGGAGCCGTCGAACACTCGAATCATTTTGAAATTGTCCACCCTTATGCAGAATATTCTGAAATGGTTAACCCGCCTGAAAATGAAATCCTGGCTCGCAATCGTCGCATCAGTCTCATTGGTCGAGCGAATATTACTATATCTTCTTTACCGTCCGGTTATTTACAATGATAGCAACGGGTACCGGCGTACAGCCGAGGCCATTCTGGGAGGTTGGACAAATATCGATGGGACCCGCACTCCTGGCTATCCCATCTTCCTCGCCCTTATCGGTCCGGACGAGCGGGTATATCTCGCTCAATTGGTGCTCGGCGTATTTATAACAATACTATTTTTCTTCATCGGCTGGCGCCTGTCCAGACAGGGCTGGTTTGCCGCCCTGGCTGCGTTTGCCTATACCCTGAACCTCCAGCAATTGTTAATTGAAGCGGACATCCTGACAGAAACCTTGACGATATTTATGATTGCCTTATGCCTGGCGGGAATGATCTGGCTGCTCAATTCGGACAGCAAACGCCCGGTCTGGCAGGTTATGCTCGTCGGGTTGGGAGTGGGGGCGGCAGCGGGAGTGGCCGCGTTGGTGCGCACGTTGTTCGTTTTTTTGCCATTATTAACTGCCCTGGTGCTGCTCATTTTTTGGCACGTTCGGATGCGGGTTCGGGTAGCGGCCGCGCTGCTTGTTGTATTGGTGGGGTTGGTACTTATCGGTGGATGGGTCAATTTCATTCACCAGCGATTCGGGATATGGAGCATGGACACCATGACCGGCTATCACTTGATGAACCATGCCGGGTTATTCTTTGAAGATGTCCCGGATGAATTTGCTGGAATCCGTGATACATTCATCCGTTACCGTGATGCTCAGGTCGCTTTGACCGGCAATGCAGGCAATGCCATATGGGACGCCATCCCCGATATGATGCAGGTTTCAGGGCTGGGGTTCTATTCTCTTTCCAGCGTCCTTGCAAGAATCTCTGTGAGCCTCATCCTCCAGCACCCAGTTCAATACCTGCTCACAGTTGGGGAAGGCTGGATGGCGTTTTGGAAGGTGCCTGTACACTGGGGACTGGTCTCTCCGGTCTCCTCATTCATGTTGACCGTGCGAAGTAATATCATCCTGCTAGTGCGCGGAGCATTGTTCCTTATCAACCTGGCTTTTATCGCCGGCACCTTTGCTCTTGTCTGGAAAAAAACACGGCGTGTTTTGCCGTTGGAACCTTTCCTGGTCTTATCGGTCAGCATGATCTGGATTGCATCCATCCTGCAGGCTTTTGTTGAATATGGCGATAACCCGCGTTACTCCATCCCCGTCCAGTCACTGGTATTGTTCGTCGTTCTTTGGTGGAGCTATACTCTTTTGAACAGGAAAAGACTTGAAAACCCTGCTGCGTGATTTACGTTGGATTCTGCCAACAAGTCTCGGCGTGAGCCTGGCTCTTTCGCTGCTCAGTCCCGGAATGTGGTGGATTGGCTGGTTGGCGTATTCATTCATGTTGACCATTGGATTGGTGATACTCTCCGTGCTTTATCGCTCCTGCGGCGTGTCCCGACCCATGGGAATTATCCTGCTGTTGACAGTAATTCTTCGTCTTGGGCTGGGGATGGCATTTTCCTACATTTTGCCTCTTAATAGCAATAATAATGAAGCTCAAAATGCCGGTTATGTTTTTCGAGATTCCTACACGCGTGATACACAGGCCTGGAAGTTGGCAAGTTCGTCAGAGTCGCTTTGGAGTGCTTTTGATAGATCCACCAACAGTGACCAATATGGCGGAATGCTATTCCTTAGCGGAGCGCTGTATCGATTCCTCAGCCCGGATGCACATCGTCCCTGGCTGGTCATTTTGGTTGGAGCACTGACAGCTGCCATGGGGGTAATATTGGCCTGGAAGACGGTACGTAAGGTGTGGGGTGAGCCTGTGGCTTGGGGAACTGCCTGGATTATGGCGTTGTACCCTGAGTCTATTTTATTGGGCAGTGCACAGATGCGAGAGCCGTTCCTGATCACTTTCGTGGTAATGGTTTTCTGGGGAGTGGTGAATTGGTCTGAAAACCGCCGTGCTTCAATTGCATGGCTGGTTGGTGGGGTTGTCGGGATGTTGCTTTTCAACCCGGGCATAGCAGTGGCCGCCATCATCATTACTGCAATATGGGTCTGGATTCGGGAAAAGGGACGCTTCGCTGCCCGCTGGTGGTGGATTGCCGGGGCAGTGGCGGTTGCAATCCTGGCTACTTTTATCTTTATTGGGGCGGTAGGGGGCAGCCTCCTCATCCGTGGAGGTCCGTTCGCGAGCCTGCTGAACTGGTTTCATTATTCAGCGCAATGGGATGCTTATTTGTTGGAACTACATTCCGGGTGGATTCAGAATGTTTTCGATAGCCTGCCAGTCTCATTGCATTTTCCGTTTATCATAGGATATGGGATTATGCAGCCAGTCTTGCCGGCGGCGATTGCCGATCCGGCGGTCTGGCCGATGCGCGCACTGGGGATTCTGCGCGGTTTGGGTTGGTATGCCCTTTTACCATTGCTTGTTTATAGTTTTCGTCCAATTTTGAAAATTCCAGAAAAGCGCCAACGGTTTGCCTGGCTCTGGCTTTCGTTTATGACATGGGGTTGGATCATTCTCTCTGCTGCTCGCGCAGGTGGCGACCAGTGGGACAATCCACGTTACCGCGCCATTTTATTGTTTTTTCAAGCTGCTTTGGCCTCCCAAACAATAATTTGGCAGCGTGCCACCAAGGACCGCTGGCTGTGGCGTTTCCTTGCGGTGGAGGGAGTATTCCTGGCACTTTTCGGCTACTGGTATGCCGCCCGCTATACCGGCTGGCTGGCTGGACAGGTGCATATTTTTGTCATAATTGCGCTGATCGTAATTATCAGCATTATTATCCTGGTCGGGGGGTGGTTTTTGGATCGCAGGCGAGATCGACGCGCTTGACGGTTGCCAAAGACGAAGTATAATTCAGTAACTGAATTTTGGAATTGGAGGAGACATGCAAACCGCATTAATTACGGGCATAACTGGCCAGGATGGTTCATACCTCGCTGAGTTTCTGCTTGAAAAGGGTTATGAAGTCATCGGAATGGTCCGCCGGTCCAGCACTGTTACATTTGAAAGAATTCAGCATATCCAGAATGATATTACGATCGTTCAAGGGGATTTGCATGATCAGAGTTCATTAGTGGCCCTAATCGAACAATATAAGCCCGATGAAGTTTACAACCTGGCTGCCCAATCATTTGTTGCCACTTCATGGAGCCAGGCAGTGCTGACCGGCGAAGTGACGGCTTTGGGGGTTACCCGCCTGCTTGAGGCAATTCGCCTGGTCAACTCCAAAGCCAGGTTCTACCAGGCTTCCAGTTCTGAAATGTTTGGTAAAGCGGTTGAAGTCCCCCAGCGGGAAAGTACGCCATTCTATCCTCGCAGTCCTTACGGGGTCGCGAAAGCGTATGGCCATTGGATCACAGTTAATTATCGCGAGTCGTATAACTTGTATACTGTATCTGGGATTCTATTCAATCATGAAAGCCCTCGACGCGGCCTGGAGTTCGTTACCCGCAAAATAACAGATGGGGTGGCCCGCATCAAGTTGGGTTTGGCAAAAGAACTGCATTTGGGCAACCTGGAGGCTCGCCGTGACTGGGGCTTTGCCGGGGAATATGTTCAGGCTATTTGGAAAATGCTGCAGCAGGAACATCCGGAAGACTTTGTCATTGGTACAGGAGAGACACATTCTGTGGGCGAGTTTTGCGAACATGCCTTCCTATGCGTCGGGCTGAATTATAAGGACTACGTTGTTCAAGACCCGCGTTTTATGCGCCCATCGGAGGTGGATTTGCTCATATCGGACCCATCTAAAGCCCGCCAGAAATTAGGCTGGATGCCGAAAGTTGATTTTCAAGCATTGGTGGAAATGATGGTCGAAGCCGATATGCAACGATTAACTGGATCAGAAAAATGATAGTTAACCTGATTCAAGACCTTGCCACAAGTGTTCGGGACGGATTTCCTTATCTTATCCAATCATCCCACTAAGAGATAATTCATTCAGTGAATTTTGAACCATGACAGAATCAACAGAAAACGCACGTGAATTGGCTTTACTCGAAAATATTGAACGTGACCCGGATATAACCCAGGTCTCGCTTGCCTCGCAATTGGGCGTAGCGGTTGGCACTGTCAATTGGCATCTTAAACGGTTGATCGCCAAAGGTTATGTCAAAATTAAACGCGCTGAACGCAAGAAGTTGCGATACATCATTACACCTGAAGGGATCGCCTTGCGCACGCGTTTAACCATGGATTATATTGAGCAGCAATTTTTACTGTACCGTAACACACGAAAGCGGGTAAAAGAGCATTTGGCCACGATCCAACAGGCTGGCTTTCGCCAAGTCCAGTTAATTGGTGAAGGAGAAGTTGCTGAAATCTGCAGGCTCTCTTGCCTTGAACAAGGAATAACCCTGGTTGCAGGTGATTCTGCGCCTGTTCTTGAGGTAACTGGATTAAATGTTGCTTTGCATATGGGAGGCACGCATGGACAGTAAGGGACATATCCTGGTGACCGGCGGAGCCGGTTATATTGGCTCGCTTTTGACAGCAGAGTTGTTGAGATTGGGCAACCAGGTGACAGTACTCGATTCCCTTTTGTACAGCGGCGAGTCACTGTTGGGTTTTCTGCATCATCCGAATTTTCATTTCGCAAAAGCGGATGTTACCGAACCGGGTGCAGTACGTTCCTCCCTCCGCCGGGACTGGTCCAAGCCCGATATGGTTGTTCACTTGGCGGCTATCGTCGGGTTTCCGGCCTGTCAGGCGGTTGGTAGACAGGCAGCCTGGAAATACAATGTCGAGGCAACAAAAATGGTTTTTGAGCAGGCGGCCGGATTGGGGGCCGAACGGTTCGTTTTCGCCTCTACATACAGCAACTATGGCCTCTCAACCGATGGCAAACCGGTGACAGAAGAGTCGTCACTCAATCCCCAGTCGTTATATGCCGAAACCAAAATTGCTGCAGAAGAGTATCTCTTGGCACAAAAAGATTCATCCTGCGCGCCAATTATCTTCCGGCTGGCTACTCTTTACGGGATTTCTCCCCGTACTCGTTTTGACCTGATCATCAACCAATTTGTACTAGATGCCTACTCTCATCGCGAGTTGATTATCTACCAGCGCGGTTATTCCCGTTCATTTGTTCATGTTCAGGATGTGGTGCGGGGTATGACGATGGGCATCGAAGCATCCGAAAAGAAAACCCGCGGTCAGATTTTTAACCTGGGAACCGAAAAAGGAAACTATACCAAGGATGAAATTGTTGGCTTGGTGGTGAAACGCCTGCCTGAGACGGTGGTGACTTATAAAGATCTAACTTTTGGAGGTGATATGCGTGATATCACCGTATCGTTCGAAAAAATTCAGCGGGAGTTGGGGTTCGAGGCTACACTGAATGCTGATGACGGTGTCCGCGAAGTGGTTCATGCATTGCGGACGGGATTGATTCGAAATCCGCATGATGAACGTTATCGCAACGCTCAATTTATTGTTCAATAACGGAGTCTACATGACAGACAAATTCTGGAAAGATAAAAGAGTGATTGTTACGGGGGGAGCTGGTTTTTTGGGTTCTTTCCTGATCGAGAAATTGATTCAGCGTGGTGCAGCAGATATTTTGATCCCGCACATCGAAAACTATGATATTACCGATCGTGACTCGATAAAGCGTTTACTGGACGAGGCGATGTTATCTCCGGAACATCGACCTGGGCATTTGATTCCTGATGGGTTTACTCCAGTTGCATTGCCCGCCTTCAAACCCGCCGACCTGGTTATCCTTCATCTGGCAGCGCATGTGGGGGGGATTGGTGCCAACAGTGAGCATCCTGCAGAATTTTTTTACGATAACCTGATGATGGGGGTGCAGTTGATGCACCAGGCTTGGCAACGCGGAGTAGGAAAGTTTGTGGCTATTGGTACAGTGTGTGCTTATCCAAAGTTCACCCCTGTACCATTTAAGGAAGATGATATTTGGAATGGCTACCCGGAAGAAACCAATGCTCCCTACGGCCTGGCCAAAAAAATGCTGCTTGTTCAAGCTCAAGCATACCGCCAGCAATATGGTTTTAATGCCATCTTTCTGCTCCCGGTTAATCTCTATGGACCGCGTGACAACTTCAATCTGACTTCCTCCCATGTCATCCCGGCCCTGATCCGGAAATGCCTGGAAGCACAGGAGCGCGGCGCAAAGGAAATTGTTGTCTGGGGGGACGGTTCCCCAACCCGTGAATTCATCTACGTGGAAGACGCTGCTGAGGGCATTTTGCTGGCATCCGAAAGGTATAACGGTTCGAACCCGGTTAATTTGGGCTCCGGATACGAGATTTCCATTAAAAATCTGGCTGAAATGGTTGCCAATCTATCCGGTTTTGAAGGTAAGCTAATTTGGGACACAAGCAAACCCAACGGGCAGCCTCGCCGCGGGTTGGATGTCACCCGTGCTGAGAAGCTCTTCGGGTTCCGGGCTCGGATGAACTTTGAAGAAGGTTTACGCCGTATGATAGATTGGTACAGGCAAAACCGGAAATAAGAACCATGATTCGAGACAACAATTTCAAAACAGATCCGGACGTAATAACGATTCGTGCGATGCGCGGGTGGAGCTCCCTCAACTTGCGCGACCTGTGGAAGTATCGCGAGCTGCTCTATTTCATGGTATGGCGCGATATCAAGGTGCGTTACAAGCAGGCTGTCCTTGGAATTGCCTGGGCCATTCTGTTGCCCGTGGTCAATATTGTGATTTTTAGCTTCGTTTTTGGCATTCTCTTAAAACAGAATCAGGGTGGGGTCAATTACCCGCTCCTTTCGGCGGTCGGTCTTCTACCCTGGGGATTGTTTGCGGGGGCGCTCCAACGATGCAGCTCCAGCCTGGTGGGAAATACCAACTTGATCACCAAAGTGTATTTCCCGCGTTTGATCATCCCGGTTGCCTCCGTACTCAGCGGGTTGGTGGATTTTGGCATTTCCTCGCTGGTGGTTTTTAGCTTGATGATTTATTTCCGTGCACCGTTGAGCTGGAGTATGCTCTGGCTCCTGCCTCTCACTCTCTTGGTCCTGCTCACCTCGCTTGCGGTTGGGTTATGGCTTTCAGCTCTGAATGTTCAATACCGGGATGTCCAGTATATTGTTCCCTTCCTGATCACCACCTGGATGTACGCTTCGCCGGTAGCCTATTCTGCCAGCCTGGTGACCGGCCGGATTTTGCGCATTGTGTATGGACTAAATCCCATGGCTGGGGTAATCCAGGGTTTTCGGTGGGCGATCATGGGTGGCGATCCACCGGGCGAATTATTCGTCGTCTCAATTATTATGGTGCTGGTTCTTTTTATCAGCGGATTATTCTATTTTCGCCGAATGGAACGAACTTTCGCTGATACGATCTAACCATGAGTAATGTCATCCGTGTTGATCAGGTAAGTAAGCGCTTTCGAATTGGTCTGGTGCACCAGCGTTACCAGACTCTCAGCGAAAAGATTTCCAATACCCTGAGCGCTCCATTACGCACCTTTCGTCGCATCCAGACGCCCAAAACGGACTCAGAAGATACAATCTGGGCGCTTCGCGACATCTCTTTTGATGTTCCCCAAGGTCAGATTCTGGGGATCATCGGCCGGAATGGGGCAGGGAAAAGCACCCTGCTAAAAATCCTCTCCCGCATTACGGAACCAACCGAAGGCTCCATCACAATTCGAGGACGCGTTGGATCGTTGCTGGAAGTCGGAACAGGGTTCCATCCCGAGTTGACCGGCCGTGAGAATATTTATTTGAATGGGGCCATATTGGGCATGAAGCGCACCGAAATTGAACGTAAATTTGATGAAATTATCGCCTTTTCTGAGATCGAAAAATTCATCGATACACCGGTAAAACGTTATTCGTCCGGGATGTACCTGCGGCTGGCCTTTGCTGTTGCCGCACATTTGGAACCTGAAATCCTGGTTGTGGATGAGGTCCTGGCAGTTGGAGATGCTGAATTCCAGAAGAAATGCCTGGGAAAAATGGGAGATGTCGCCCAGCAAGGCCGGACTGTACTGTTCGTCAGCCACAATATGTCTGCCATCCTTCGACTTACACACGAATCAATTGTCCTGGCAAATGGTCGTATGGTGATGCGGGCTCCCAGCGGGGAGGCCGTGGATTTCTATCTTTCTGCCGGCAATCCAAAAGCGGGGGAGCGGGTTTGGGAGGCTGCCGAAATTCCTGCCGATGCTGCTCCCTTCTGCCCGATCGCTGTGCGGTTGTTGGACAAAAAGGGGAAAGTGGTCGACACAATTCGTTCGACCGAACAATTCACGATTGAAGTCGAGTATTCCCTTTCTTCCCCGCTGACTGGCTTGCGGATTGGGATTTATCTCAGCACTACCCGCGGCGAGTACGTGTTTACTTCCTTCGATACGGATGATGCTGGTAAATTCGAAGAAATAGGCTCTCGTTCTGCCGGTCGTTACGTCAGTCGCTGTCGGGTTCCTGCAGATCTTCTTAACAATGGGTATTTTATTTTAAGCATCAATGCCAGTTCGTATCGCATCCGGCGCTATTTTCAGGACGAGCAGGCATTAACCTTTACCGTCAATACAGATGGAGCCCCGGGATCACAATGGGCGGAGCCCCGTTTGGGTCTGGTGCGCCCGCGCTTCGACTGGACCATTGATAAAGTTGAATAGCCATGTCTTTCAAAGAACCAATTAAAACCATTCTCGGGTACCTGCCGTTGACTGCTGAAATTGATTGGGTGTTGCGCAGTCACAACAAGAATGCCATTGGCCGGTTCTCGCTGGAAAAACTATCTTCTGCCCTACCAGAAATGGTGGCTCAAGCGAGTCCCTTCGTGCATGCGGCCGCACCTGGCAGGAAGGTCCTGATCTTCGCCTCCCTTCATTTCTGGATTCAACATGCATTAGTAACGGGCCTTGCCCTGGCAGGTCTGGGGCATGACGTGACGTTACTTTATTTACCTTACGGTAGATATGACCGCCCGGTGAGTCGTTTTGACCTGCGCCGCCAGAATATCTACGCCCGCCATATCCTGGAAAAAGCCCTGCCCCTGGTCAAATCTCTTTCTCTTTTGAATCTTCGCCGCGGTGCAAGTTTGCCGGAGGAACTGGAGCGCGCAGTTGAAAAAGTCTGTGTTTTCGATACCCAGTACATCCTGCAGAAAGAGGATGTGACCGGAGACGAACCTGTTTATCGGATGAGATGGGAACGCAACCATTTCGCAGCCCAACACGCCCTGGCATGGCTGAGAAAGAATCGGCCGGATGTTGTCATAATTCCCAACGGAATGATCGAGGAATTTGGAGCATTCTATGAGGTTTCTCAATATCTGCAGATTCCGGTTGTCACCTATGAGTTCGGGGAGCAGGATCAGCGTATTTGGTTGGGGCAGAACAGCCTGGTGATGTTCCACCTTACAGATGAACTTTGGGCTTCCCGTCGCAATCGCCAGCTAAATGCCCGTCAGAGAGGCTGGTTGGACAATTTTCTCGCCGCGCGTCAGGGTTTGCAGATTGGGGAAGATTTCGCCCATCTTTACCAAACGGTATCTCGTGCCGGTGGTGAGCAGGTCCGGGCTGACTTGGGGCTGGATGACCGGCCCGTGGTTTTGCTGCCCACGAATGTGATGGGCGACAGTGCCACCCTCGGTCGGACCTTATTCTCCAAATCCATTGCTGAATGGATCGCCCGCGTGGTGGTTTTTTTCGCGGACCGGTCTCAGGTCCAGTTGGTGATTCGTATTCACCCTGCTGAGAGCAGGAGCATTGGTCCATCCATTGTGGATGTGATCCGGCAGGCACTCCCATCCATCCCTGAGCACATTCATGTGGTGGGGCCGGCCGAAAAAGTGAACACATATGATCTGATTGATATTGCGGACATGGCTCTGGTATTTACGACCACAGCGGGCTTGGAAATATGTACACGCGGCATTCCGGTTGCGGTCAGTGGGGATGCTCATTTCCGTGGAAAAGGCTTCACGATTGATGCGGAATCCTGGGAGGAATATTTTTCCAAACTGGATGTGGTTTTATGCGATCTGCCAGGGCACCGACTAAATTCTAAACAGGTCGAAGCCGCATGCAATTATGCTTATGCCTATTTTCGGGAATACCCCCGTCCCTTTCCCTGGCATATTGAGCGCCTTTGGTCGGGGCTGGAAAAACGTCCGCTTTCCTATGTGCTGGGTGAAGGTCGTAAGGAATATGAGGCAACTCTGCAGCAAATGACGGGTGAACCGATGGATTGGAAAGAATGATTCTTTTTCATCTTCAGTCTGCTGGTTTTTCCATTCATTGATTGCAAATTACAAGGAGAAAATATGTCTCAAACTAAGGTTCTGGTTACTGGTGCTGGTGGGTTTATCGGCCATCATTTGGTGACCTTTCTAAAAGGAAAAGGCTATTGGGTGCGCGGGGTTGATATCAAGCTTCCAGAGTACCGCACCACGGATGCTGACGAATTTGAGTTACTGGACTTGCGCCGTTGGGATAATTGCCTTCAGGCCGCGCGCGGGGTTGAGGAGGTTTTCGGTTTGGCAGCAGATATGGGCGGGATGGGCTTCATTTCCGCGCATCACTCCGAAATCTTGCATAACAACTCGTTGATCAATACCCACACCCTGGAAGCCGCCCGTGTCAATGGTGTTAAACGCTACTTCTATACATCCTCTGCCTGTGTTTACCCCGAATATAAACAGACGGATGCCAACGTGGTCCCGCTCAGGGAAGAGGATGCCTACCCGGCCATGCCGCAGGATGCCTATGGTTGGGAAAAACTGGTCATGGAACGCCTATGCACCCATTACCGTGAAGATTATGGAATCCAGACCCGCATCGTACGTTTCCATAATATCTTCGGCGACCACGGCACCTGGGATGGTGGCCGGGAAAAGGCTCCCGCTGCCCTGTCCCGCAAGATTGCCATCGCCAAACTGACCGGCAATCGCGAAATTGAATTGTGGGGCGATGGCGAGCAAACCCGCTCCTTCTGCTATATTGACGATTGTCTGGAGGGCATCTACCGGCTGATGCGTTCTGACTATGTATCCCCGCTAAACCTGGGTTCAGATCGAATGGTCACCATCAATGAACTTGCAACCATGATAGCGAAGATTGCTGGGATCGAAATTTCCATCAAGCATATTCCCGGACCCATGGGCGTGCGCGGGCGTAATTCAGACAACACCCGCCTGCGACAAGTCCTCAACTGGGAACCGAAGCTCACTCTGGAGGAGGGCTTGAAGCGAACCTATACCTGGATTGAACAACAGGTTGCCAAAAAAATTGGGATTGCACGGGAACAACAGGTGCGATGATGCCTTTTCTTACCATTTTTACTGCCTCCAAGCCGTTTACCAATCCGCATATAAACATCATTCAGCGCAATGCCATCCAATCCTGGAAAAGGCTGGAGGATGTTGAGGTGATTTTGATTGGCGATGAACCGGGTGTTCCTGAAACTGCCCGGGAGCTTGGCGTCCGGAATGTTAAGTTTGTGGAACGCGATGAAAAAGGTATTCCTACGGTTCGTTCGGTTATGGAAGTTGGTCATGCAAACAGTGAAAGTCCCTTTTTATGCTATGCCAACGCCGATATGATCCTCATGTCCGACCTGTTGCAGGCCACCCACCAGGTATCTGCACAGGCGAAGGATTTTCTCATGGTCGGCCAGCGTTGGGATTTGGATTTGACCGAACCGCTTGACTTCAGCCCCGATTGGGAGGCACGTTTGCGCCTGCTCGTGGAACAGCGCGGAATATTCTATTCCCCATGGGGTATTGATTATTTTGTCTTCCCCCGCCACCTATATACCGAAGTGCCCAACTTTACCATAGGGCGCCCAGCCTGGGATAACTGGATGGTTTTCCACGCTCGCCAGACCTGGGGCCTGGTAGTGGATGCAACCAGGTCGGTGATGGTCGTTCACCAATCGCACGATTACAGTCATTTGCCCGGAAATAAACCTCCTTATGGTTCGGAAGTCGCCAAGTCCAATCTTGCCAAGGCGGGAGGGCGTCGCTGCATTAATAATATCCTGGATACGAATAGCGAATTGATTTCCGGGAAAATTCGCCGCCCCAAGTTCCATCTCGCGCGTCTCTTGCGAAGACTTGAATGGTTGTTCATCACGGACGACCTCGGGAGTTTACGCGCTCAATTTGGATTCCGACTGCAGAAGATGCAGCGCCCATTGGCAGTCATTCCTCGGAGATAGGTTTCCATGCGCATTGGCCAACACCAAGCTAAACTTGTCATGATGGTTGCCCTACCAGCCGCGATCACTATTGGGAACTCCCAGATACAACTTCCAGGCATTCGGCTTGGACTGCAATGTATTTATAGCCGGGTTTTCAAACTTGCACTTAACTTTCCGGAGTAATCCATGCCCCAAATAGTCGCGTCTTGTCCTTTGTGCGGTAGTTCGAAAAACAGCCCTTTCAATCGGAGCACCTTCCAGCATCTCCAGGTGATAAATCGCATTTGTGATCACTGTGGGCTGGTTTTTCAGTCGCCGCGTATGACAGAAGAAGAGACGGATGAATTCTATAAGCATGAATATCGGCGCATAAATCAAGGGGGGCAGGAGCAACCACTGGCAAAGGAAATTGATATTCAAGTCCAGCGTGCATTAGCCCTCCGAAAGATCGTCGTCAAGCAGGTTGGTAAAGTTTCGCGCCACCTTGAGATTGGTTGTTCTGCCGGATGTCTGCTTCAGGCAATTAAGGAACAATATGGTTGCACTTCTGTTGGTGTTGAACCTGGTAATGCCTTTCGCTACCATGCAGTTCAGCAAGGGTTCAAGGTTTATCCTTCTCTGGCAGCTTTGCAGGAGAACAAGGAGCAATGTTTTGACCTGATCAGCATGTCGCATGTCCTCGAACATATGACTGACCCGGTGGCATACCTCATAGAATTACGTCGCTCTTGCATCACTCCGGATGGCTGGTTGTTTCTGGAAGTGCCCAACTTGTATGGTCATTTCAGCTTTGAGGTGGCACACTTATATTCATTTAGTAGCCATAGTTTGGATCAGGTCATCCAAAAAGCGGGTTTTCGGGAAATCCAGTTAGTTAAACATGGACAGCCGCGCTCCAGAATGATCCCCCTTTATCTGAATGTACTCGCCCATCCCGCGACTACCGTACCGCAGTCTTTCCCTGTCATCCCTGAGCGAAATGTAAGACTGAAACGTTTCCTGTTATTTACACCTCTCAGGTTGGCTGACAAAAATCTTATGCGTTCTCGGCTAAAGCGAATGAAAGCCAGGCTAATCACGAGATGATATTTAAATTTGACAAAGGCACAGACTCAGAATGTGAGTTGATTCTTTACCTGCAACAGATGCAATGCCCTCAAGTTGTAAACACCTGGAGATAAACTAATGCGCGTCGGTCAAAATCCTGCCCGGTTCGTCGAGAAAGTTGCCCAGCCTGCTGAAATTACAGTGGCTGTGGTCAACTGCATCCCGTTTTTAAGTGGATATTACGAAAACAGTCTGGAAGTGCTAAAGACAGTAGTGGAAAGCCTTCACACCAGCCGGGAGGATCTGCATCCCTATGATGTAATGGTTTTTGATAACCACTCCTGTGCTGAAGTGCGCGCCTACCTCCAGGAAGGTTACGAACAAGGAAAAATCCAGTATCTTGTTCTTTCTGATACCAATATCGGGAAATTGGGCGCCTGGAATTTTATGTTTGGTGCTGCACAAGGGAAATATATAGTATTTTCAGATGGGGATGTGGCCTACCGTCCCGGCTGGCTTAAGGCATCACTGGATTTGTTCGACACATTCCCTAATGTAGGCATGGTCACGGCGCGGCCGTATCGAGCTTCAAATAAATTTTCCGATTCCACCGTTGAGTGGGCACGCAAGCAAGATCCAGGCATGTTTGCAGAAGGTAGGTTTATTCCCTGGGAGACCTTCTGGGAACATGCTAAAAGTATCGGGTTTTCTGAAGAACAGGCGCGTAAAGATTACCATAATGATAATGAATACGATTACAGGTTAACCTATAAGGGAAAAATCGCCTACATCGGTGCGGGCCACTTTCAATTTATGGCTCGTCGTGATGTGCTTCAAAAAATAATTCCTTTCCACTCTGTTCAGCCAATGCGGGGGGAACGCACTTTGGATGAAGCAGTTGACAAGCTGGGATGTTTGCGCCTCACCACCGAGACGCCGCTCGTTTGGCACATTGGAAACCGCCTTCCGGGATCCGACCGCGCACCTGAACATACACCGAAGCGAGCGACCCTCTTGAAACGTTTGTTGCACCTCCCTGGCATCCGGCACTTGCTCTTGTGGCTGTACAACCAGATTTTCCGTTTATATTTCAATAATGTAGGGTGAGCCTTGACTGAAGATGTCTGCAGGGTGAAAAATATCCGATCGACGCCTGAGATGGGCATTAGTGGGACTACCTTTATTCAAGTCTGCATAGAAGGGTTAGCGGTTTACATAGGTTTGGATAACCCGATTAAGCGAAGGATGTACGGGTCAGTAATGATTTATAACGATGCGTCACATAATATCTTATTCACCGAGTTAGGTTAGGATTAGGCAATGAGAAAAGGTCAGAACCCTGCCAAGATGGGTTTACTTGCATACCGACCATCACAATTGGGGATTTTGCTTGTGGTCTATATCCCCTTGCAGAGCGAGTATTTTTTTGATTCTTTGAAAATTCTTAAATACCAATTGGCCAGTATTCACCAGAATACACCTGAGGAGTATAACCTGCACGTTTTCGACAACGGTTCATGCCGCGAAGTAAAGGATGCGCTCCACAAATTATATATTGATGGATGGATCGATTGGTTGACTTTATCGCAACAAAATTTAGGCAAGGCAGGTGTTTTAAATTGGGCCTTGCGGGGGATGCCAAACGAAATCATCTGTTATTCTGATGGCGACGTCTATTTCCGCCCGGACTGGTATGGAACCAGCTTGAAAATCTTGAAAACATTTCCTGAGACGGGGATGGTGACCAGCCAGCCATGCTTTTTCGACAGTCTAAGGGGAATGGGCCGCGCACATTTTGCATTGCGGGAGAATCAAAATTTCGAATTTTCTACACGAATTGCAGATTCCTCGATTGCCGAAGAGTACGTGCGCAGTATCGGTAATAGCCCTGATTTAATGGCAAGGTATGCACAGCACTCTTGGGAGATAGTCTGCAATAAAGCAACCGGGGTAGAGGCAGTGATCGGATCATCACCATTTCAATTCATGGGTTATAAAACCGCGTTGGAGAAAATCCTGCCTCTCCCAAGTACTCACGGTCTCAACAAGGATGATGATACTCAGATTACAGTCCGAATGGACGAGCTGGGACTTCTGCAGCTCTCCACCCTGAAGCCTTATGTTTATCATATGGGTAATCAAGTGGATGAAACCACGCTTGGGGAAATCCAGCGTGATTGTGTGGAGGATGTTTTAAATAATGACCTGGCTGTGTCGGTGAGGTCAGTTCGGTATCAAATTACACCGGCAAAAAAGACTGTTCTTTGGCTCATCCATCAAATGGCGAGGGTTCCATTCTTAAAATTATTAGTGCAACGTTTTTATAATCTATTATTTGAATACTATGCTAGAGAGAAATGACTAAGCGTATTTTCTTGATCGCGGATCACGGTTTGTCGCTGATATATTTTCTGCAGAGCGACTTTACTGCAACGCTGCTTAAAGCGGGTGTAGAGGTCGTCCTTTTTACAGATGATGACGCTTTACCGGAGATTAAAAAACGATACTCTCAGCCAGGCCTGACCTTTGAGGGAATACGGGTAAATGCATGCACATCGTATTATATGTCTGTCGATCCCCCCATTCAACGCTGGCTTGACTTGTTGAGGTGGGTGGGTGGTTCCAGGCGGATAAATACTGCCGCAATGGATGGTAACTACCGTCTCCTCACAGCTGGTTATTATTCCAGTCGCCAGCGCTACGCTCTGCCGTTCCTCCGGGTGCTCATCTGGCTGATGCGCCGGTCGCAACCACTGCGTCGGTTCATTGTCCATGCCCAGCAGCGTTATACTCCGAATATCTATGCAGATCTGTTCGAGAAATACAGGCCCGACCTTGTGGTTTCACGTACCCCGGGATGGCGTCAAGACCGTTACATCCTGCGAGAAGCAGCACGGCATGGCATCCATACTGCTGCAGTGCTCGTTGGCTGGGATAATTCCTCTTCCTATAATCTTAGCGGTTCACCGGTCGGGCACATTGTTTGCTGGTCGGAGATCCAGAAGGAAGAACTTGTCCTGGGTTCGGATTGGGATCCTGAGCATGTCTTCATTGGTGGAATTCCCTCTTACGATGGTTACTTTCGCCGTGAGTGGATCATTCCGCGCGAAGATTATTTTCGCCAGCATGGTCTTGATCCGAACCGAAAATTGCTCTCCTATGCCTGCAGTTTCGAGACGCTCCATCCCAATTATCCCAACATGGTTGCTCTGATTGATTTGGTCAACAAGGGCAGATTATCTGAACCCTGTCAATTGCTTATTCGTTTCCATCCCAACCATTTTAAAAAAGATACCCGCTTCGAAGGTGAGAAGCAGCGCGTTGCGGAGTACATCCAGGGCATGCCGCGTATCCATTTGGTCGAACCGGTTTCTCTGGGAGCTGGTCTGGCTCACTATTCTGGCGAGGATATGCCCGAAAAGGCTTCCATGATGGCTTGGTCGGATGTGTTCCTGACCGTGTATTCCACCATGGTGGTGGAAACTGCCATTCATGACCGGCCTATCGTCAGTATGACCATTGACACACCCGGCGGTTGGAACATTAAGGGTATTTATTCCCCGCCTCTTACCTCTATTGGTGATTGGCCTACTCACGAACGTTTCCGCAAATCCGGAGCAGGGCGGGTAGCTGAAACCCCGGATAAAGTACGTGAACTCGTTGACTTTTACCTTCAGAATCCGGATGCCGATACCAAAGAGCGCCATAAATTCACCCAGGACGAATGCACATTCACGGATGGCAGCGCTGGAAGGCGGACGGGGGAGTACATCCTTTCCTTGCTGGAGGAGAAGAAATGAAGTTCCTTATCGCTGGGCTGGGTTCTATCGGTCGCTGCCACCTGCGAAGGCTGTGTGGTGATGCGCTGTCGATTTCCTCTCATAATTGATACTTATGCTAAAAGATAGAGAGTCCATCCCTGTGCGCTGTCATTTCTCGTGGTTAAAACAACCTGAATGGGTCTTTGTTATTATCGCCCTGTTGTCTGGCAGTGTATTGTTGTTTCTAATCCCCTGTCAGGCGGGGTTCGATGAAATTACACACCTGGCTCGCATTTGGGAAATATCGGGTGGAGACCTTATCCCCAACCAGAGATTTTCACAAGGTCCCTATTTGCCGACGGCGTTTCTGGAAATCTCATATCGCAACCAGTTTTTCTTTGATCCGGTTGTTTCCCATTTTATGACCAAATATGCAGGGGAACGAATTGATAGTAGATTTATCAACTATCAAACCCAGTCCTCCTATTTACCAACCCCCTATCTTCCGCAGGCACTTGCAGTTGGATTGCTTGGCCGAATTTTGGATGAACCTGTATTATTGATCTTCTATGCCTGTCGTGCCTTATATCTCCTGGGTTACATCCTATTGACTTTTCTTGCCATCCGGATCATTCCGTTTGGAAAGTGGATATTGACTGTGTTGGCATTGGCACCGATAGCTGTGCTCCAATCTTCCACGATATCCCCGGATGCTTATACCAACGGGGCGAGTTTTCTCTTTATTGCCTGGGTGCTGATGCTTACAATTCAAGAAAAACACGTGACTTGGAAGCAACTGTGGATCACGATAAGCATCACTGCATTACTATTGATGGTAAAACTCAATGGTGCATTCTTGTTACCTTTGCTACTATTACTGGTTTGGAAGGTATTCGATTCGAAGAAAATGCTTCCAATCTTGGCGGGGGCGACTGTCGTCCTGTTTGCAGGATTTGTAGTTGGGTGGAACATCATTGCATATTCAACGTTTTTTCTCAAAACACCAGGCATTAGTGCATCGGGGCAAGCGACCTACATTCTTTCACATCCCTTGGAGTTTGGGGAAACGTTTTTTCATGATATTGCCATCCATGGTGTTATTTATTTGCGGGATTGGGTCGCCATCTATGGATTTGGCGCCACCCGTGTTCCTCCTGTTATCTATCCATTATTCGGGTTGCTCCTGGTAGTTGCCTGGTTATCCTCTCCTTCGCCTCGGGCCATAAATGCCAGGGTCCGCGCAGTTCTGATTCTCACCACCCTTATTGGTTGCTTTTGTATGTTCATGGTTATTTACTTAACCTTTAATCCTATCGGAGCAACGTCGATTGTTAATTTGCAGGGGCGTCATTTTACCCCCTTATTACCTGTTTTGATTTTGGGGCTGGTACCAGGGCGAAAGTTTTTTCCCCGCCTGGCGGATTGGGTAGTCCCTGTTGCAGTTGGGGTTGGTACGTTGCTTATGTTGGTGATTTATATTTTGGGGGCATACCTCTCATATTATGTTGTCTGCGGCACTAGCCTTTATACCCCCGGCTTGTGTTATCAGCCGCAATATAAAAATTGGGCACCCAACGCACAGTCCACTCAACCTGTCACCCAAGACGTGCTCTTGCAACAAACCTTTAAACCGGTATGCACATCTCTCCGTTTGGTGCGGGTGTGGAGCTCATGGGCATCACCAGAACCCTCAGGGGAAACCCTTATCACCCTCAAAGATGCTGAGAGTGGCGCAGTTGTAGCGGAAGAGCGGGTAAACAACTTGGATGCTGCCGATCATACCTGGTTGGAGATGTTATTCCCTCCAGTTGACAGAGCGGTCGGGAGACAATTTCTTATTGAGATCAAATCCGATCTCTCCAATTCTTCTGCCGGGTTATCGTTTGGGGTGACCGCGCGTCGTGAATATTTGTACGGATTAGTAATTAACAACGTTCCTGCTGATTATGACCTGATCTTCCAGTACGGTTGCGAACCTTTGAATCTCATAGATGTGATTAATAAAGTCAAGAATAAATTTGTCTTAATGATTGCCGGCTACGGCCAGACAACCATCAATTTTTTCAAATCCAATTTTATTTCCTCCCTCTTGAAAGCAGGGATGGAAGTAAACACGTTCGTGGAAACTGCCATCCATGACCGGCCTATCGTCAGTATGACCATTGACACACCCGGCGGTTGGAACATTAAGGGTATCTATTCCCCGCCTCTTACCTCCATTGGTGATTGGCCTACTCACGAACGTTTCCGCAAGTCCGGAGCAGGGCGGGTAGCCGAAACCCCGGACAAAGTACGTGAACTCATTGACTTTTACCTTCAGAATCCGGATGCCGATACCAAAGAGCGCCATAAATTCATCCAGGACGAATGCACGTTCACGGATGGCAGCGCTGGAAGGCGGACGGGGGAGTACATCCTTTCCTTGCTGGAGGAGAAGAAATGAAGTTCCTGATCGCCGGGCTGGGTTCTATCGGTCGACGTCACCTGCGCAATTTAAAGGCGCTGGGGGAGTCGGACATTCTCCTTTTTCGGACCCATCGCGCCACCCTTTCTGACGACGAACTGGCAGGGATTCCATTCGAAACTGATCTCCAACATGCCCTGGCCTCGAAACCGGACGCTGTAATTGTCGCCAATCCTACTTCCATCCATCTCGACGTGGCCATCCCGGCTGCCAAGTTGGGCTGTCATTTGCTTTTAGAGAAACCGGTATCCGATTCACTCGCTGGCCTTGATGATCTCGCCACCGTGGCCAGGAAAAGTGGCAGCCACATTCTGGTTGGGTTCCAATTCCACTTCCACCCCACCCTGCAAAAGACGGTTGAACTCCTCCAGGCCGGGGCTATCGGCCGCCTCCTCTCCATTCGCGCCCAGTGGGGCGAGTACCTGCCCGGCTGGCACCCCTGGGAGGATTACAAACAGGGCTACGCCGCCCGCGCGGATTTAGGGGGCGGGGCTGCCCGTTCGCTGACCCACCCGCTCGACTACCTGCGCTGGTTGTGCGGTGATGTGCAGTCGCTGTGGGCTTTCACCGGGAACCTCGGACTTGGCCTGCCGGTGGAGGACACCGCTGAGATCGGCCTGCGCTTTGTAAACGGTGCAATCGGCAGTGTGCAATTGAACTATAATCAGCGTCCGGCTGCCCACCACCTGGAGCTCATCGGAACGGAAGGCACCCTGCGCTGGGATAACACGGATGGGAGTCTTCACGTTTTTCGTGCTTCCTCCATTGCACAGGGACAGGACCACGGTGGCGGCTGGGAACACTTCCTGCCTCCCGCTGGCTTTGACCGCAACACGATGTTCCTCGATGAAATGCGCCATTTCCTGTCGGTCATGCGCGGCGAAGCTGAACCGGTCTGCACAATGGAAGATGGCAAATGGGCATTGCGGTTGGCTCTGGCAGCGCTGGAGTCTGATCAGACCGGCCGGAAGATTATTCTGGAAAAAGGTATTTGATGGTCAAACCCGAAGTCCTAGCAATCATCCCGGCCCGCGGCGGTTCGAAGGGCATCCCGCGCAAGAATATCCGTACCTTTGCCGGGCACCCGCTGATCGCCTTCAGCATCGCGGCTGCCTTGCAAGCTGAGAAGGTAACGCGCGTGATCGTTTCTACTGACGACCAGGGAATTGCTGAAATTTCCCGTAGGTACGGCGCAGAGACCCCCTTCCTGCGTCCCGCTGAACTTGCTGGCGACGGCACCACTGACCTGCTGGTTTTTCAACATGCTCTTACCTGGTTTGAGGAAAAGGAACATTACCGGCCGGATGTAGTTCTGCACCTGCACGCCACCACCCCGGTACGCCCGCTCGGTTGTCTGGATCAGGCCGTGCGCCTCCTGAGTGACCGGGTGCAGGCCGAATGTGTGCGCAGTGTGGTCGAGGCAGGACAGAACCCTTACAAGATGTGGCGAATTGACCCGGTTACCGGCCAAATGGTCCCGCTGTTAACCGTCCCCGGGGTGGCTGAGCCGTATAATGCCCCGCGTCAGAGCCTACCACCGGTCTACTGGCAGACCGGACACGTAAACGCCATTCGCCCGGCAACCATTCGTAGTGGCTCGATGACCGGCAAAGTCATCCTGCCCATCATTATTCCTTTGCTCTACCTGGTGGATATTGACACCCCCGCCGACTGGGAACATGCCGAATGGTTGGTCGCTCAGGGCCTGGCAGGCATGGTCTGGCCCCAGGAGAAAAAATGACGAAACCAGAAGTGCTAGCAATCATCCCCGCGCGCGGTGGCTCGAAAGGCATCCCGCGCAAGAATATCCGCCTTTTTGCAGGGCATCCGCTGATCGCCTTCAGCATTGCAGCAGGACTTCAGAGCGACACAGTCACGCGCGTTCTGGTGACGACCGACGATGACGAGATTGCGGAGATCGCCCGCTCCTGCGGCGCAGAAACCCCATTCCTCCGTCCTGCTGGACTTGCCAGTGATCTTACCCTTGATCTGCCCGTTTTCCAGCATGCTTTGAGATGGTTGGCAGAGCACGAGCACTACCATCCTGATGTGGTGGTTCACTTGCGCCCGACTACACCGCTTCGCCCGCCCGACCTGGTGGACCGTGCTGTGCACATTCTTCTGGAACACCCCGAAGCCGATTCGGTGCGCGGCCTCACCCGGGCTCACCAAAATCCGTTCAAGATGTGGTTGATGGACAGCGAAGAGAAACCCATCCACCCGTTAATGGCTGTTCCCGGGATCGATGAGCCATACAATGCTCCTCGTCAGTCTCTGCCAAGTGCCTATACCCATAACGGTTTAATTGACATTATCCGAACAGAGACGATCTTAAAAATGAATTCGATGAGCGGCAGGATCATCCTGCCCGTGCTTTTCGACCCTTACTTTGACATCGATTTGGATACCCCCGAAGACTGGCGGCGGGCCGAGGACCGCCTCATGATTGCCGGACCGCTCATGGTCTGGCCGGGTGGACGCCGCCGGGCGCTCCCCAGGAAAATCGACCTGCTTGTCCTTGATTTTGATGGCGTTCTCACCGACAACCGCGTCTGGGTGGATCAAGATGGCCGCGAGATGGTGGCTGCCAACCGCAGCGACAGTCTGGGAATTAATCTGCTCCGTGAAGCCGGGGTGGAGACAGTTGTCATTTCGAAGGAGACCAATCCGGTGGTGGCAGCCCGCTGCCGCAAAATGGATGTCGCCTGTATTCAAGGCGAAGATGACAAGGAAACAGCATTGAAGAAACTGCTGGCTGGACGCGGCATTGACCCGGCGAATGTTGTTTATTGCGGGAATGATTCAAACGACTTGCCCTGTTTCCCACTGGTCGGCTGGGCGGTGGCTGTGGCCGACTCCGTACCCGAAGTGGTGCACGAGGCTGATTTTGTTCTCACCCAGCCTGGAGGTCACGGCGCAGTGCGGGAATTGTGCGGGTTGATCCTGTCAGGGAACCATTTATTATCCCGGCAATAATCATGTTACTGATTAGCATACTCTTTGGAGGCTCGTTATGACAGAAATCAAGCTTGGCAATACTTTTGTGGGGGACGGACATCCTTGCTACGTGGTCGCGGAGATCGGGATCAACCATAATGGCGATATTGATATCGCAAAAAAATTGATTGCCGTTGCAGCTGCATCCGGCTGCCAGGCAGTCAAGTTCCAGAAACGGACCATTAAGGTGGTCTACTCAGCCGAAGAATTGGCTCGCCCGCGCGAAAGCCCTTTCGGCATCAGCAACGGTGATTTGAAACACGGTTTGGAGTTCGGTCTGGAGCAGTATCAGGAGATCAACCGCTACTGCAAGGAGCGCAAGATCGATTGGTTCGCCTCCTGCTGGGACGAAGCCTCGGTGGATTTCATCGATCAGTTTGGCGTCTCCTGCTTCAAGATCGCCTCGGCATCCCTGACCGATGACAACCTCATCCGCTATACCCGTTCCAAAGGCCGTCCAATCCTTCTCTCCACGGGTATGAGCACCATCGAACAGATCGACCACGCCGTGGAATTGCTTGGCAAGCAGGATCTGATCCTCCTGCATACGTGCAGTACCTACCCTGCATTATATGAAGAACTCAACCTGCGCGTTATTCCCGTTCTGCATAAGCGCTACGGTGTCCCGGTCGGGTATTCCGGACATGAAACCGGCCTTTCAACATCAATCTCGACCGTCGCTCTGGGTGCATGCGTGGTGGAACGTCACATCACACTTGACCGTGCCATGTGGGGTTCTGACCAGGCCGCCTCTGTCGAACCGCAGGGATTCGCCCACATGGTGCGGGATATCCGACTGGTTGAGACTGCCATGGGCGACGGCCTCAAGCGGCTTGGAGATCGCGAAGAGCCCATCATGAAGAAACTCCGCCGCGTGGATACCGTTGGCAGCAAGGAATAAGTGAGCATTCCATGACGCTGATTGGAATCATGCAAGGACGGCTGGTACCGCCCACCGATAACCGCATCCAGTGCTTCCCGCGCCAGAACTGGGCGGATGAGTTCGAATTGGGGGTTAATGCCGGGATTGATTGCATTGAATGGATCTATGATTTCTACGGTTTGGATGTTAACCCGCTCACCACGGATGCGGGCCTTGCTCAGGTGAAAGCATTAATCCGGAATACCGGTGTTCAAGTTCTGTCCATATGCGCTGATTACTTCATGGAACGCCCGCTGGTACGCGCCAGCGCAGGTGAACTGGCTGAACGCCTTGCCATGCTCGACTGGCTGCTTGGGCGCGGCCATCTGCTGGGCGTCAATCGCATGGTGGTACCTTTTGTGGATGCCTCCCGGATTGACACCGAGGCCGAGTTTGAAGGCGTGATCGCGACCCTTCAGCGCATCCTGCCGATGGCCGAGAAGACCGGTATTGAGATCCATCTTGAAACATCCCTGCCGCCTGCCCGCTTTGCATCCCTGCTCGCGCGGCTTCCGCATCCGCTCCTGAAAGCCAACTACGATTCGGGCAACAGCTCTTCACTGGGGTACAAGCCAGCCGACGAGTTCGCTGCCTACGGCAAACGGGTGGGCAGCGTGCATATCAAAGACCGCCTCCTGGGGGGCGGCACGGTTGCACCGGGCACGGGCGATGCTGACTTCCAAGCGCTGGCCCAAAGCCTGAAAATGGTTGGCTACGCAGGAGATTTTATCCTGCAGGTGGCACGTGCTGTTAGCGGAGACGAAGTCAACTGGATTAGCCAGAACCGTGAGTTCGTGCTGAAAAAGTTCGTTCAGGAATTGGATCAGCCATGAAAGTGCTCGTGGCAGGTCTTGGCGGGATCGGACAGCGACACATCCGCAACTTGCGCGCTTCCTTGGGCGCAGATGTTGAAATCATTGGGTTCGACCTGCGCAGTGATGTCCCGGTACTCACCGACCAGCTGCAGGTCGAGGCAGGCAGCAGCCTGGAGCAGAAATACAACTTACACATCTTCCAGGACCTGGAGTTGGCGCTGGATCATAATCCTCAGGTTGTCTTTGTCTGTACCCCAACCAGTCTGCACCTCCCGGTGGCGCTGCGGGCTGCCGCGGCAGGTTGTGACCTGTTCATCGAGAAGCCCCTTTCCCATAATTTTGAACAGGTGGACGAATTGATCCGCCTGGTGGAAAGTGCCGGGCTGAAAACAGCAGTGGGTTACCAGATGCGCTTCCATCCATGTTTGCAGCGCCTGCACGCGCTCGCTCAGGAGAGGAAGGTTGGGCGGATTTTATCCGTCCGCGCCGAGGTGGGTGAATATCTCCCCGGATGGCACACTTATGAAGATTACCGCCAACTATATGCATCCAGACAGGAATTGGGCGGCGGCGTCATCCTGACGCAAATCCATGAATTCGATTACCTATACTGGTTGTTTGGCTTGCCTCGGAGCGTGTACGCGCTGGGAGGCCATCTGAGCAGCCTGGACTTGGACGTGGAAGATACCGCCGAGATCCTGATGGATTATGCGCTGGATGGCCGTTCCGTCCCAGTCAGCTTACACCAGGACTATCTTCAGCGCCCTCCGCGCCGCATTTGCGAGGTTATTGGAGATAAGGGCAAGATCCTGGTTGACCTGGCAGGGCTTGGCGTGGAAGTTTTCGACGGCGAAGGCAAACAGGTTGAATCCACCAGTTACGCTGGTTTTCAGCGCAACCAGATGTTTCTGGATGAATTGAGTCATTTCCTGTCAAGCGGGCAAGAGTCTCCAGCTTCGCTGGTTGGTGTGCGTGAGGCCGCGTTCAGCTTGCGCATGGCGCTGGCGGCAAAAGAGTCGCTGGTCAAAGGAAAAGTAATTGAATTTGCGAGGGAGTTGGCATGAAAAAAGACTTGTTTGATATAACCGGCCGGGTGGCCGTCATTACCGGGGGCACCGGCCTGCTTGGACAGCAGCACGCCGAAGCCATCGCCAGAGCTGGCGGCATCCCGGTGCTTGCTGATATCCGCCTCGATACCATTGACTCCCAGAGCACTGCCTTCAAGCAGCGCTTTGGTGACCAGGCCTGTGGAATCCGGACGGACATTACCAACCCGCAGAGCGTCAAAGCCCTGCTGGCAGAGGTATTGAACCGCTTTGAGCGGGTGGACATTCTCATTAACAACGCAGCCAATAATCCCAAAATGGAAAAGACCACCGACGTGGAATTTTCCCGTCTGGAGAACTTTTCTTTGAAGCAATGGGAAGCAGACCTGTCGGTGGGTCTGACTGGTGCTTTCGTCTGCTCACAGGTTATCGGGTCCGAGATGGCGAAGCACCAAAAAGGGGTTATCGTAAATGTGGCCTCAGACCTGGCGGTCATTGCCCCCGACCAGCGCCTGTACCGCAAATCCGGTCTGCCTCCTGAACAGCAACCTGTCAAACCGGTGACTTATTCGGTCGTCAAGACCGGCCTGATCGGTCTGACCCGTTACCTGGCCACTTATTGGGCCGATGCCGGCATCCGGGTCAATGCCATCTCGCCGGGTGGTGTCTACAACAACCAATCGGATGAATTCGTTCAACGACTGGCGAACCTGATTCCCCTGGGTCGCATGGCCAACCCGGACGAATATCAATCCGCTATTCTGTTCCTGTGCTCTGACGCATCCTCTTACATGACTGGGACCAACCTCGTCATCGATGGCGGTCGGAGCTGCTGGTAAAGGCGGAAGCAATGAGTCCATCCACAATCGTATCTGAACTTAAGACACACCAGGCAGTTTTGGAAAAAACCGTGGAACAATCCGCGCAGGTGATCGGGCAGATCACCGATGCGATCATCCAATGTTTCCAGCAGGGCAATAAGCTGATGATCTGCGGCAACGGCGGCAGCGCGGCCGACGCCCAGCATGTGGCTGGCGAGTTCGTCAACCGCTTCCGTTATGATCATGCCGCCCTGCCTGCAATTGCCCTGACCACCGACACGTCCGTTCTCACTTGCATCGGAAACGACTCGGATTTCGATTTTATCTTCTCGCGCCAGGTGGAAGCACTCGGAAAACCGGGAGATATCCTGGTTGGCATCAGCACCAGCGGTGGATCCGCAAATATTCTGAAGGCGTTGGAGGCTGCCCGCCAGCTCGGACTGACCACCATCGGTTTTACTGGCGAAATTGGGCGCAAAAAGATGGGCACGAAATGTGACCTGTGCCTTGTCGTCCCGTCTGCTGACACTCCCCGTATCCAGGAGAGCCATATCTTTGTCTTGCACGTCATCTGTGGCGTCGTGGAACGGAAGATATTCCCGCAACGATGAATAAGGAAAAACCATATGAAACGCGAAATCACAATTGGTGATCGCTTGGTTGGCGACGGTCACCCAACTTACATTATTGCAGAAATTGGAATCAACCATAATGGCGATCTGGAAATCGCCAAGCAAATGATCGACGCAGCCGTCCATGCAGGTGTGGACGCGGTTAAGTTTCAGAAACGTACACCCGAGCTTTCTACACCACTGGAACAGCAGAAGCAAATGCGCGAAACCCCCTGGGGATATATCTCCTACCTCGATTACCGTTACAGGGTCGAATTTGGCGAAAAGGAATACCGTGAGATCGACCGCTATTGCAAGCAAAAAGGGATTGCCTGGTTCGCTTCCGTTTGGGACGAACAAGCGGTGAATTTTCTGGAGCAATTTAATCCCCCGGCTTACAAAATCCCATCTGCCTGCATTACCGACCATAAACTCCTGCAATATGCCCGCAAGACGGGCCATCCGCAGGTGATCTCCACCGGCATGTCCACCATGGAGCAAATTCGGGCCGCGGTCAAAATAATTGGGACTGAGAACCTGGTCATCACCCACTGCACCAGTACTTACCCTTGTGAGCCGGAAGAACTCAACATGCGCATGATTCAGACTCTCCGGGAGGAGTTCCCCTGCCCGGTTGGCTATTCCGGCCATGAGGTGGGTCTTGTCCCGCCGCAGGTGGCGGTGGCATTGGGCGCCTGCATGATTGAGCGTCACCTGACCCTCGACCGGGCCATGTGGGGCTCCGATCAGGCCGCCTCGGTTGAACCGGGCGGTTTTGAACGGCTGATCAAATATATCCGGGTGAGCGAGGCTTCCCTTGGAGATGGAGTAAAAAAGGTCTACGATAGTGAACTGCCTTCCCTTAAGAAATTGAGACGTTTGGTTTCAGGGGAATGAATTTGTCCAAATTTTCTCCGCATAATCTGGTGCGCGTTGCCCTGCGAGAAGCCAGGCGTACTCGCAGCGATCTGTGGACCCGCTGGATGAACTGGCGAGTAGGTCGCAGCCTCATTCAACCCGCCCGGAAACCGGTTATCTTTTTCAACGCTTCGACTCGTATCTCGTTGGTCAGCCTTAACGCGGCCTATTCGCTGATCGCCTC
>DASVKG010000220.1:0-19866 GCA_036385495.1 Anaerolineales bacterium
AAGTATTCCTGATTATGCAATCATATTGCGATGAAGGAGACATATATGGTTAATAATTATTCCGGTTTTTTATAATTATTTTGTTGGCAATATTGGGTTCCAGTATCCCTGGCACAATACCTCCAGTTAGAGGAACAAACACCGCGACTGCGAAGGGTGTTCCAACACATCTCCAACCCTGTCAGACGTGATCCCGGTTGGTTCTTCCTCCCTCTCCGGTTCCAGTCATAGAGGTGACATATGGAAAAGGCGGCAATATATGGTTATGGACAGAGGTTTCCGTGCCAACCCGCTTACCACCACGGGAACAGACACCTCCCAAAGGATCAGCCCAGATGGACAACAGGTTACATTCCTGCACGGTGAAGAGCTTTGGGCGATCAATTTAGCTGGATGCAACCTGAGGCAACTTATCAGTACTTCCTATCTGTCAATTATTCAAATGACGGAAAATAACCGTCAATTACTATATATTTAAACGCAGAACGATCTGACTGGTCGCACTGCTTATTTATTCCTGATACTCCAGCTCATACTCCCCAATAAATACCGTATCCCCTTCCTGAGCACCGGCCTCGCGGAGCGCCTTATCCACTCCGAGATGTTCCATCAATTTCTGGAAGCGACGAACCGAACCGGACTGGTCCCAAGGGGTCATTTCGGCGGCGCGTTCGATGGATATGGATTTGACACGCCAACCGTCTGGCTCGCGCATGATGGTGAAGGCCCGCGGGTCTTCGACAGGACGGTAGACTGGCATGGGTGGTTCTACTTCCTCCAACGCGGGAGACTGTGCCAGCATGGCAGCGGCTTTGAGGAGTAATTCGCGTACGTCGGTGCGCGCCAAGGCGGATATTGCCATGGAAGCGAAGCCGCGCTTCTTGAGTTCCTTCTTCATCTTCGGCCAGCGTTCCTGGACCTCGGGCTGGTCTATCTTGTTTAAGGCCACTATCTGAGGCTTCTTCGCCAGGTTTGGGTCGAAGAGGCACAGTTCGGTGTTGGTCTGGGCGAAATCTTCCAGAGGATCGTCAGCCAAGCCGTCAAGCAGGTGGATCAGCACGCGGGTCCGCTGGATGTGGCGCAGGAAGTCATGCCCCAGACCCACGCCCTGTGCAGCGCCTTCCACCAAGCCTGGGATATCGGCCAGCACAACGCTTGTATCAGCATCCACTTCCGCCACACCCAGGTTCGGCTCGAGGGTTGTGAATGGGTATGGGGCAATCTTGGGTTTGGCATTGGTCAGAACAGACAGCAGGGTGGACTTGCCAGCATTGGGCACTCCGACTATACCGATATCAGCAATGAGTTTGAGTTCGAGTCTTAGACGTTTTTCTTCACCCGGTTCACCGCGTTCGGCAGTACGCGGGATCTGGTTAATGGAACTCTTGAAATGGGGATTGCCGCGTCCGCCGCGCCCGGCCTTGCAAACCAGCAGGCGCTGGTCGGGGGCAGTCAAGTCTCCAATCAGGGCCCCACTGGCAGCATCATATACCACTGTACCGGGCGGGACGAGCACAATCAGATCGTCGGCGGATTTACCGGACTTGTTATTGGTCCCGCCGCCTTTTCCATCTTCCGCGGCGTAGCGTGCAGTGTGGCGAAAGGCTGCCAAAGTGTTGAGCGTAAGGCGCACTTCGAGAATAACACTCCCGCCGCGCCCACCGTCACCGCCATCGGGGCCACCGCGTGGAACATATTTTTCGCGGTGGAAATGGACCATGCCATCTCCGCCTTTGCCGGATTGTACGAGTATCTCTGCCTGGTCTATGAACATTGTTCTATTGTAACAAAGAGACCGGGTTTAAGTGAGAACCCCGGTCTTTGATCTTCTTGCTTATTTCTTCTTTCTCTTTTTCCCAAACTTCGCCTTGAGGATATCTTCCAGGGTGGGCCGGCCAATCTCCTGCAGTTCATAGCGCACACGCTGGCAAGTTTTGTTGATCTTGATAATGCGGGTGAGGTCGATCGGGGTGCCGATGATAACCAGATCCACATCGGATTTATTGATGGTGGCTTCCAGGTCTCTCGTTTGCGCTTCGCCGTAGCCCATAGCGGGCAGGATGGGACCGGTCTTTGGATATTTCTTATAAGTCTCAGCAATGGATCTGACCGCGAACGGGCGAGGGTCAACAATTTCTTTAGCACCAAAGCGTTTGGCAGCTACGAAACCAGCACCATAAGCCATCTCGCCATGGGTCAGTGTCGGGCCATCTTCGATGACCAGCACACGTTTCCCAAAAATGGCAGCGGGATTGTCCACATAGAGGGGTGAGGCGGCTTCGATGACTGTCGCAGTGGGGTTCAACATGCGCAGATTCTCGCGAACTTTGATAACGGCCTGGGCGTCGGCAGTGTCCACCTTGTTGATCACGATGACATCCGCATCGCGAGCGTTGACCTCGCCGGGATGGTAGGTGCTCTCATGCCCGGGACGGTGCGGGTCGGCTACGACAATTTTCAGGTCCGAGACGTAGAACGAGAAATCGTTGTTACCGCCGTCCCACAGGATGATGTCCACTTCCTTCTCCGCGGCGCGCAGGATCTTCTCGTAATCCACCCCGGCGTAGACAATGATGCCGTTGTCGATATGGGGCTCGTATTCCTCGCGCTCCTCGATGGTGCACTCATACTTGTCGAGGTCCTTATAGGTGGCGTAGCGCTGGACTTCCTGTTTTACCAGATCGCCATAAGGCATCGGATGGCGAATGGCAGCGACTTTAAAACCCATGTCGCGCAATATGAGCGAGACGCGGCGGGTGGTCTGGCTCTTGCCCGAACCGGTGCGCACGGCACAAACGGAGATGACCGGCTTTGTCGACTTGATCTGGGTGGCCCACTCGCCCATCATGCGAAAGTCGGGTCCGGCAGCCAGGACCATGGATGCCTTGTGCATGACCACTTCGTGCGGTACATCCGAGTAAGCAAAAATGACCTGTTCCACTTTTAAATCCTTGATTAGTTTCAACAGGTCGGTCTCGGCATAAATGGGAATGCCTTTCGGATAAAGTTTCCCGGCGAGTTCCTTCGGATACGTGCGGCCTTCGATGTCGGGGATCTGGGTGGCTGTGAAAGCCACCACTTCATAGTCCTTGTTGTTACGGAAATATACGTTGAAGTTGTGGAAATCGCGCCCAGCGGCGCCCATTATGAGGGTACGGGTTGGCATAGAATCTCCTTAGATATAGTTTTCCAGTGTCAATTGCTCCAGTTTCAGGCATCCGGTGTAACGTGACACAGAGGAACGTTACACCGGGAAACGAGATTACATCACTTCGGGGGCGGTGATGCCCAAGAGCGCCAAAGCATTGGCAAGGACATATTTCGCCGCGGCAACCAGCCGCAAGCGAGCATCCCGGACCTCGGGACTGGCCTGCACGACCGGACAAGCGTCATAGAAACCGGCGAAGGCTTTGGCGATATCGTAAGCGATGCTAGCTATGGCAAGTGGTTTATATTCTGCTGCAGCGCGCTGGACTTCGGACGGGAAACGCGAGAGCCAGTCAATTAATTCCACTTCGGCCGGCTCGAGAGAATAGTTGAACGCCGAGGGCTGAAGACCGGGGATATCGACGCCAGCTTTCCTCAGGATCGAATTGCAGCGGACATGGGCGTATTGAATGTAGGGCGCCGCCTGCCCGTTAAAATCCAAGGCTGTCTGCCAATCGAAGGTGACCATTTTCGTATTCTCGCGGGCCAAGATAGGGTATTTTAGGGCGCCCAACCCGACGGCTTTTGCCACGCTTTCGAGCTGTTCGTTTGACAGGGAGGGGTTCTTCTTTTTGGCTTCGGCCCTGGCGCGGGCCGTGGCCTCCCGCAATAAATCTTCCAGCAGCACCACCGTCCCTTCGCGGGATGAAACGACCACATTCCCGGGCAGGGTCACCAGCTCGTACGACACATGGCTGCACTTTTGAGCCTGGGCATATCCTGCAATTTCGAGGATCTTGAACACCTGTGTAAAATGCAGGCTCTGGCGTACGTCGACCACATAGACAGATTTCGCCAGGTGGGGGTAATCACGGAATTTGTGCAACGTTAGCGCCAGGTCCTCAGTGGCGTATAGAGCTGTTCCATCTGAGCGCAAGACGACCGCGGTTCGATATTGGTCTTTGTCCAGAGCCAGCACTTCATCGATTTTAACAATCACCGCCCCGCCTTGCAGGCGGTCGTCGGTGGCAATGCCGCGGCGTACAAGTTCCTCCACCATTTCCTTACCGGGCTTTTCTTCCTGACTGTTGAAGTAGTAAATGTCAAAGCGTATATCGAGAGCGGAATATATCTGCCGGAAACCTTCCAACGACCATTCACGGGTACGTTCCCACAATGCCACGATTTCCGGGTCTCGCTGATCCCAGCGGGCGTACAGTGCCCGCAACTCCGCTTCCAAGTTGGGATCCTGTTCGATCCGGTGGGCAGCCTCAGCGTATACCTCACCCATCCACTTGGTGATATCCGTGGCGGGTTCCTCGCCATTGTGGAACTTCATGTAGCCCCACAGCCACTTGATGACGTGCATGCCCATATCGCCGGGGTAATTGGCGCGCACCACATCGTTGCCGGCGAATTCCAAGATGCGGCACAAGGCGTCGCCCAAGATGGTGCCGCGCAAGTGCCCTACGTGGAAAGCCTTGTGCGTGTTTGGGTGGGAGAACTCAATCATCACGCGCTGACCGGTGGCAGGTCCGGAGCCGAAGCGGTCCTTTTGTTCCAAAATAGAATCGATAACACGACGAGTGTATTCCTGCGTGTCGAAATACAGGTTGAGATAACCCATCACTGCTTCCGCCCGGCGGATGCCAGGGACGTCACTTACCTGACTCTTGACCTGGGAGGCAATATCCTGGGCACGGGTGGCAACGATGATTTTTTTCCCGAGGCGCGCCTCGGCAGCCGCAGTGGCGAAAAAGGAAGTGGACATGCCCCACTCTCCGCTAAAGGGGAGCGGCTTCCAGTCCAGTGCAGCCAGTGGAATCTCATTTGCCTTGCAGAAGGCCTTGATCCTGGTTTCGATGGCACTTTGTTCGATTTTAAACATAATCTCTCGCGCTTTAAATTATATCATCTGCCCAACAAGGTGGATAAATAAAAAGCGAGAGGCCCATCGTTCAGGGCGCTCCCGCTCAAGGTTTTTGCAAGCCACGAACTCAGGACTATTTCTTCGCGGTGGGCTTTTTCTTGGTAGTTGTCTTGGTCTCCGATTTCTTGCTATCGGCTTTTTTCCCCTTCGGGGGCGATGCAACCACTGGTTTCTTTGTCGCGGTCTTCTTCGCTTTTGGGGAAGATGCTTTTGATTCGTCCTTGGCTTCCGCTGCAGCTTCCATCTTGGGCTCTTCAACTTTGCGGGCGGCAATCTTGCGCGGAGAAGCTTTCTTTATTAAAGGTTCAACCTCGAGGGTAGTTTCCCCTGCGATTGGCGCCGCTTGGACCTGGACCGGCAGCATTTTTGCGAACGCTTTCATCAGGCGGCTCTTGCGACGGGCAGCGTTGTTCTTGTGGAGCACGCCTTGCTCGGCAGCCTTGTCGAGAGTGCTGATGGCTTGCATAAGCGCCGCCTTCGATTCAGGGGCGCCATCGTCAATGTTGGTGCGAGCATTCTTGACCGCAATGCGGGCTTCGCCGCGGTAGACGCGGTTGCGCAGACGCTTCTTGTCATTCTGGCGGTTACGTTTGATCTGAGACTTAATGTTAGCCACTTACATCCTCCAAATAATTAATACAATTTCACGGCGCATTATTTTACAGCACGGGGGGGATTCTGTCCAGACTGAATTGAGGGTCAATATGAGAGGGAGTTCGCGAGGAACACCCAGGAACACAAGCTTCCACCTTTTTTAACTCCAATGAGACAGATGCAATTGGACCCATGGGGCCGCCTCCTTTACGCCCCGAATGGGGGGAGTCCCTACGGGATCCCCCATAAACCTTGCGAGGCGATGTGCTCCGCAATGCTTGGCGAGGGAAAATGTCCCATTACGGGGATAACTTTGGATAGTTGTTTGTTTTCGGGAAAAAAAGAGGAACAAACAACCCCTCTCAAATTATGATCCGGACAATGAATGATAAATGATCGACCATGAAGCATAGACGGCCGCCAACTTCGATCAGCCTAATCTTCGGGTAGGGTATTCGTTTTAGAGGAACGAAGAGGAACGAATACTTTTCGGGGAAGCAGCCCTGGCGATTTATTTGAATAGATTAAATATAAAAGTCCTGGAGGAAATTGGGGGACTAATCTAAATGAATGTCAATACTTTGGATTGATTATAGAATAAATGTTCTATTTCGTCAAGGAAAATAGTGGCGCTTATAAGTCTCAACTGCCGAGGTTTTATCACCGATAAAATTCGCCCCCCACCAAAATCCTGGCGGCACTTAATAGGGTAAAATATTCCCATGCAATCTTCGCTAGAAAAACTGCGGAAATTCTTCCGCCTCGAAAGTAAAAATGGGTATACCAATAAGGCTGTCATCGGGGGGCTGGCGAACGTCCTAATCTTGTGGGAAGGCGAGGCACGCAACGATAAGCTGCCGGAGGAGATCGTCCAGGCCACTTCAGCCACGCTGCGCGCATACGCCGACCGGACCCCCGAAGAGCGGGTCGAATCGCTGAAAGCGCTCTGGAACCAAATTACAGATAAGGTACCAGAGGCGGCACTGCCGAAGAAGCCAGCCTCCACAAAGCCATCCCAGCCGCAGACCACGGCTCTCATGTTGCTGCCAAAGCCAGCACCAACCGAAACTCAGATCGTGCCTGAGCCGGAAACTCCTCAGATCGCGGTGCAGGCTGAGGTGAAGCCAGTTCCCCCGGATTTGAACCAAAACCCTGATAGGGCTGCGCAAGAACAGGCTCCGAGGGTGCAGTCCCCACCCAAAATAGGCACACAAGCGCCAGCGACAGCCCATGCTCCAACTCATACTCGCCGGCCGGCGCGGGCTGCCCCCAGCCTCGCCGAGACGCATCCGGGCGGCGTCACCAGCAAACGTCCCATCGCACTGAATGCCTCGCTGACCGTCCTGGCAGGTGTAGGACCAAAGCATGCCGCCATGCTCACCCGCCTTGGTCTCAATACGTTGGGTGACATGCTATACAATTTCCCCCACCGGTACGAAGATTACAGCAAGCTCAAACCCATCCGGGACGTGTTCTATGGCGAGCAGTTGACCGTTATCGGGGAAGTCACTACAATCGACTCACGACAGGCGCGGGGGCGGAAAATGACTATCGTTGAAGCGGTAATCAACGACGGCACAGCCAGCCTGCGCCTGACCTGGTTCAACAAACCCTGGCTGATCAACCAGTTGAAGGTTGGCGAGGCTGTCTCGGTTTCCGGCAAGGTGGACCAATATCTCGGCCGCCTTGTGATGAACTCTCCGGAATGGGAACCGGTGGAAGTAGAAAACCTTCACACCAACCGGATCGTACCAATCTACTCGCTGACCGCCAACGTTAACCAGCGTTGGCTGCGAACGTTGATGAGGCAAGTGGTGACCTATTGGGCGCCTAAACTGACCGATCACCTGCCCGAATCCATCCGCCAGTCTGCAAGCCTGCCAGACCTGGGAACCGCCCTGCTCCAAGCGCATTTACCCGACACGGATGCCACACTTCAAGCCGCCCGCCAGCGTCTGGCGTTCGATGAGATCTTCTTCCTGCAAACCGGCGTACTACGCCAGCGCCGTAACTGGCAATCGGCGCCCGGGCGCATCTTCGAAGTGGAGGATGCCTGGCTGGAAGCCCGCCTTGCGACCCTGCCTTTTGCCCTGACTACCGCCCAGAAAAAAGCAATTGGTGATATCCGCACCGACCTGAAATCCGGCAAACCGATGAACCGCCTTCTGCAAGGCGACGTGGGCTCCGGGAAAACGGTGGTGGCTGCCCTGGCTGCGGCCATCGTTATCCAGCCGGGAGCGCAAGCCGCCATTATGGCGCCAACCTCCATCCTGGCTGAGCAGCATTTCCGCACCTTCCAGAACGTGTTGGCCGGGGAAAACGGGGTGCTCAAACCCGAACAAATCCGCCTGCTGGTAGGCGATACCACTGCCACTGATAAGGTAGACATCCGAGGCGGGCTTGCCAACGGCGGAATTAAAATCGTCATTGGCACGCACGCCCTGATAGAAGACCCGGTGACATTCGCCGACTTGCAATATGTTGTGGTGGACGAGCAGCACCGGTTCGGAGTGGAGCAGCGGGCGGCCCTGCGTTCGAAGGGAACCAACCCGCACCTGCTGGTAATGACCGCCACACCCATCCCCCGTTCCCTTGCGCTTACCGTCTACGGCGACCTGGACCTGTCCATCATGGACGAACTTCCACCCGGACGTCAGACCATTCCCACCCACATCCTTGCCCCGGTGGAACGGGAGCGAGCCTACACCCTGCTCCGCAGCCAGATCAAGGAGGGGCACCAGGCATTTATCATTTATCCGCTGGTGGAAGAGAGCGAAAAGAGCGAACTGCTGGCTGCCACTCAAGAACATGAAACCCTGCAAAAAGAAATCTTTCCGGACCTGAAACTGGGATTGCTGCACGGGCGGATGAAAGGCGACGAAAAAGATGCCGTCATGCTGGCCTTTCGCGAGAAGCAGTTCGACATCCTGGTCTCGACCACCGTGGTAGAGGTAGGAGTGGATGTGCCGAACGCCACCGTCATGCTCATTGAGGGCGCAAACCGCTTCGGATTGGCCCAGTTGCACCAACTGCGCGGACGAGTGGGGCGAAGCGAAGCCCAATCTTACTGTCTGCTAATCCCCGACCACGAAGATGCAGCCGAGAATGAACGGCTGAAAGCAATGGTTGAAACCAATGACGGTTTTGTGCTAGCTGAACGCGACCTGCAGCAGCGAGGTCCCGGGGAATTCCTTGGGACACGGCAGGCTGGTTATGCCTCCTCCCTAAAGATGGCCAGCCTGAGCGACATCCAGCTGATCGAAAAAGCCCGCACACAAGCGCAGGCCCTTTTTGCCCGCGACCCGGACCTGAAAGATCCCGAAAACAGCCTGCTAGCCGAAGCGCTAGGCCGCTTCTGGGGCGGCGGGAAAGGAGATATGAGTTAGCATGGTACGCGCATTGTTTCCCGGAACGTTCGATCCGATCCACTTCGGCCACGTTGACATCGCCAAGCGGGCTGTACGCATCTTTGACGAACTGGTGATCGCTGTCTATGACAGGCCACTCAAGAGCTTGATGTTCCTTCCCGAAGAACGCATTGCCCTGGTGACCGAGGCCTTCAAAGGGCTTCCAAAGATCAGCATCACCGGTTACAGCGGTATGACCGTGGAATTCTGCCGCCAGATAAATGCACAGGTCATAGTGCGCGGCTTACGCGTCTTTTCGGACTTCGAGTACGAATTCCGTATGGCGCTGGCAAACCACCGGCTGGCACCGGATATCGAAAGCGTGGCATTCATTACGGACGAGGACCACACCTTCCTTTCATCCACAACCGTCCGCGAGATCGCTTCGCTGGGCGGAGACGTGTCGAGCATGGTCCCGCCGCACGTCGAAGCAGCGCTTAAAAACAAGGTCAAAGATCTGAGCGAGCAGCAGTTACGGCCCTTCGGTATTAAAGTATAATTAGAACAGACCGCCCTCGTTCATGCGGAGGAAACGATGGATATTCTTCATTTGATAGACCGTCTGGAAGAACTTTTCAATAACAGCCGTCCCATCCCGTTGACACATAATGTCATCGTGGACGAGGACAAGTTCCTGGACATCATAGACCAGATGCGAATTTCCGTGCCGGAGGAAGTCAAGAAAGCGCAGCAGGTGTTTTCGCAAAAAGATCGGGTGATGGCCCAGGCGCAGGAAGAAGCCACGCGAACTCTGCAACTGGCGCGCGAAAAGGCAGACGCACTGGTCGAAAAAGAAGTGCTTGTTCAGGATGCACAGAGGCGCTCCAGCCAGATCATCGACCAGGCCCGGATGGATGCCGAGAATATCAAATCCGGCGCTGACCAGTATGCACTCGATGCTCTCATGGGGCTGCAGACGGAATTGGAACATTTGAGCAACCAAGCCCAAAATGGGGTGCAGGTCCTGCTCCAGAAAAAAATACCACCGGAGCCGGTGACCCAGCAATAATAATCGAACAGCCTCCGCAAAATTGCGGAGGCTGCTTATTTAAATTAATATGTATCAGGCGGGGCTCAAATGGCGACACTTGTCACGTTACGAATAACCATTACCACTTTGCCTTTGATCTCCAGCGGTTCAGTCTTGTCAATCATAATCGGCTTCATGGTTGGATTGGCTGGCTGGAGCCGGTAGCGGTCTTTCTCTTTGAAGAAATATTTGAGAGTTGTCTCGTCACGGTTCGGAAGCCAGATGGCGACCATTTCTCCGTTATTGGCTTTGATGGCAGGCTTAATAATGACAATGTCGCCATCATTGATCATGGCATCGATCATGGACTCGCCCTTCACCTTCAGAGCAAAGAGTTCGCTGCCCTTTTCTCCAGAAGGAAGAAGACTGCGGGCCACATCCACCGCGTCCATTTCGTTGCCTATGCCAAGATAGTTAGCGCCAGGTGCGGGGACAAGCATGGGCTCACCGGCTGCAATCGGACCGAGGATGGGGATCTTCAACAGGTCCCTGCTGACCGGATCGATCAACCGCACGGCACGCGAGAATTTTGCATCCCGTTCGATCAGACCCATTTCAGTCAATTGCTTTAAATAGTATGTGACCACGGAGGTCGAACTAATCCCAACCGCCTCACCGATCTCGCGAATGGACGGAGGATAGCCCGTGCTCATCCTTTCATTGAGATACTCAATTATTTTCTTGTGTCGTTCTGTCAAGCCTCTGCGAGTTCTGACCATGTGAACCTTCCTTTCCTATATTGCTGACCAAACATTTGTGCTAATTATAATACGAACACTCGTTCTATGTCAAGTACGATTTTCCTGATTTTCGGGGTTTAGTTTGGACATTGAAGGGGGCAAAGAAAAGGAAGCGTAAACTTGAAAAAAGAGCTAGGAGGCTGCTATGGAAAAAATATGAGTTTGAGAGTCAAGAAGACAAATAAGCCAGAAATCCATATCAGGAAGAGACAAAGTTCTCGACATGGCCAAAAGCGCTTCGATAATAATGATATAGGAAATGCTGGAGTAAGAGTACCGAAAAAGACAAGCGCCTCTGCACGATAAACAATAGTACTTACCTGCACCAAAATGCCAATTAATTTTACATAATTTCCATACATTATTCCGTATGATTTGTTAATCCGACCAAGGAGCGACTTCACGATCCCATCTATGTGCTCGCATTTTGACGATCAATTCTTTAGATAATCCCATTCCATCACTAACCCTCAAATCCTCTTGAAGGTGGTTCAAGGTTCGCATGCCAACTATCGTTGTGCTAACAATATTATTTACGAGAATAAATCGGAGTGCCATTTCAGGTAGATTCATATTCGCAGGCAATAGTTCTTTTACAGCATCAGCACGCGCCACAGTGGGATTAAGGTTCTCTGGCCCAAAATATCTTGAACGCCAGTCGTCTACAGGAAAATGTGTATCAGCAGTTAATTTGCCGGAAAGACCACCTTCATCCAATGGCACTCTTGCTATGACCCCAATATTCATTTTTTTGCAAAGTGGGAATAATTTATCCTCTGGGGCCTGGTCAAAGATATTATATATGACTTGGACCGCATCAACCAATCCGGTCTGGATGGCTTTCATCCCATTCCATGGTTCCCATCGATTAAGGCTTAGCCCAAAAAACCGTATAAGATTTTTCGACTTTAGGTCGGAAATCGTCTGCTTCCAATCATCGTTGTCAGACCAGGAATCATCCCAAACGTGGAATTGTAATAAATCGATATAATCAGTTCCGATGCCCTCCAGGATCTTTTCAGTATAATCAATTACATGTTGGCGCGGAAATACGTCTTTCAGCTTATCTTCTGATTTGCCGGGCCACTTAAGGTTTTTAGGCGGTATTTTGCTTGCAGCAATAATTTTAGCTTCAGGGTTGTCCTTGATTAATTTCCCAAGCAATTTATCACTATGTCCACTTCCATATGACCATGCGCTGTCAAAGAAATTACATCCCATTTCCAGAGAAAGTTGTAAAGTTTTAAGTGACTCCTTGTCGTCAGCATCCCTCCAATCACCCATCCCCCACAACCCATGACCAATTTCACTAACAGGTATATTTGTTTTGCCAAGTTTTCTGTATTCCATAATATTCTTTTATCCTCTCAATCTTTAACGTATTGAAAGTGTAATCGAGAATTCTAACACAACCATATATATTCGATTTTTATAGCCTAGAAATAATTAGATAAGCAAACCCATTGATAAAATTAATGGACCTGCCCTGGAGATAAAGGCAGGTCTTGGTATATGGGAGTCAATAAAAAGCGAACCGTTACCCCTTGAGAGCTCCGGCCATCAACCCGCGCAAGAAATATCGTCCCAAGAAAAGATAAACCAGTAATGTTGGCAGGGCTGCCAACAAAGTAGCGGCCATCAAAACATTCCATTGCACGAGCTGACTACCCGCCAAATTGTTGAGTGCCACAGTCACGGGCCAGTGTGACTGATTGGTTAATATCACCGCAAACAGGAATTCGTTCCAGGCCTGTGTAAATTGCCAGATGATGACCACGGCAAAGCTTGGTGCCGAGAGCGGAAACATAATATAACGATACAAACCCATCAGACCAGCGCCGTCAATTTTGCCTGCATCCAGAAGTTCAGTTTCGATTCCTGCATAGTAATTACGAAATATTAAAGTAGTAATCGGAATACCGTAAATAATGTGTACCAAAACCAGACCGGGAATATCTCCGTACAGCTTGATCGTCTGCATGAACTTCACGAGCGGGATCAGAATACTCTGGTATGGGATGAACATCCCAAACAGAATTAATGAGAATACAAGATTTGATCCGCGAAACTTCCATTTCGCCAGAAGATAGCCATTCAACGATCCCAGCAGGGAAGAAAGAATTGCCTCCGGGATAACCATCATCAAGCTATTGTTTATATTAGGGGCAAGCTGCTTATATCCCGCAATGAAATTTTCGATGTGAAGACCATTTATCGGTAAAGACCACATCGTCTTAAGATCGACCTGGTTGAAAGGTTTGAAACTCGTGAGCAGCATTAAATATATTGGGAGAAGATAGAAAGCTGCCAGGGCGATCAAAATGATATAAAAAAGAGTATGGGTCAGAACACGGCGGGTCATAATTGAGTTTCCGTGCGCATATTCTGAATAAGGTAGGGTACAACCAGGATCGCCACGCTGACCAGCATCAGGACGCCGATAGCTGCTCCTTGGGCGTAGTTGGTACCGTCGAAAGTCGTAGTCCACATATAAATACCCGGAACATCCAGACGAATATCTTTATTGCCCAGGGCAACAATCAAATCAAATATCTTTAGAGACATATGAGCGAGGATGATCACCGCACTGAGCGTTACCGGTTGAAGTAGAGGAAAAATTATATACTGATAAATCTGGAATTCGCTGGCTCCATCGACGCGGGCGGCTTCGCGCAGATCATCTGAAATGCTGCGCATACCGCCCATGTAGAGCGCCATTGTGAATCCCGATAGTTGCCAGACTGCCGGGAGCACAGTAAATGCCATCCCCCATGGCATGGGCGTGGAGTGCCAAAGGCTGATGAGCGATTTTAGTCCAAGTGTCTGGAAAATCAGATTGATCCCGGTTATGCGATCTCCCGTAGCCGGATTCATCAGCCATCCCCAGACAACACCTGAGGCGATGAATGATATGGACATCGGGAACAAGAAAATACCGCGAAAGATCGCTTCGCCTTTGAGTTTTTGATCGAGTAAAATAGCCAAACCCAACCCAAGAATGAGACAGCCCAGAATGAAACCGACTGTGAACATTCCAGTATTACGAATATCGATCACAAAGCGGGGATTATTTTGAAACAGGATATAGTACTGTTTCAACCCGACCCAAGTGAAGTCCGGGTTCAGACCCTTCCACTGGCTCAATGAGACCCGGATGGACCAACCTATGAAGCCATATACAAAAATAGCCACCGCCACCATCGACGGGAGCAACAAGGTGATGGAGAGGACGGTCTCGTTTTCAAACATCGATATAATGAGAATGAACCCTGAGTAAAATACCAATCCAGCCGCCAAAATGCCGATTGAAGTGAGATTTTTTGTCGCAATAATCAGTTGTATTTTTCCAAGGATAAAAACGCAGATCGCACCCAAGAAGATCAGAGCTAGAGCTAGAGTAAGTCTAGGTACTCGAAGTGTGAACTTACGAAACATCCACCACCTCTCTTCCATTTGCGGCATCCCTAAAAATTACTAAACCCATTTCAATCATAGTTGCCAATTTATGGCTTGTCAACATTCTGGATATTCAGGAATTAGCCGCCCAGGAACTGCATTGTTTGGAATGGGCGGCTCACAGAGCCGCCCATTCATCTTACTTTTAAGCGTTACTTGATTAACTACTTGCAGGTACCGTCGGTTTTACAGGCGGTAACCAAGGCAGCCTGGAAATCGGCGGTCTTGGTTGTATCAGCCTGGAACAGGCCGATAGCAGTACCGATGGAGGTTGCCCAGGCGGGTGCGGCAACCACACCATGCATGAGACTACCAACCACCACATTGCTGGTCCAGTCCTTGGCTGCATCCTGCGAGTACTCGCTGAACAGCGCTTGATTGCAGTCCGTGCGTGCACATATGGAGCCTTTGAGCGGGTTAAAGGCTTCCTGGCCGGGCTTGGAAGCTGCGACGGTCAACCAGTCCAGGGCAGCATCCGGGTGTTTAGCGCCGACGGGCAGCACGAAGCTGTCTGACAGGAAGTTGAAGACGCCATAGGTGCCCGGGGAGACGGCCCAATCGAAGTCAGTATGCGGTGTCAAGGCGAGGCCATTGGGGGCCGGGTTGGCAAAGTAGCCGTAAGCCCAGTCACCCATGATATTGAAGGCGGCATCGCCATCAGAGACCAACTTGGAAGCTGGCTGCCAGTCGGACATTGTGGAGGCGTCGGGGTTGGTGTAAGACAAAGCCTTGGCGAAGTTGGCGATACCCGAGGCAACATCCGTACCTGCCCAGTCGGTGGTGGGCGGGGTAGTCCACATGCCGCTCCACTTGGCTGCACCGATTGTGCCGATCATGATATTCTCGAACAGGTGGATGGCTGTCCAGGGGGCGCCGAGGGATAGGCAGATCTTGCCAGCGGCCTTGACCTGATCGCAAACAGCGAAGAAGGCATCCAAGGTCGTAAAATCGGTCTTGGGGTTGGCAGTGACGCCAGCCGCGGCCAAGACTTTGGGGTTGTACCACAGCACATTAGAGCGGTGAATGTTCACCGGCACACTGTAGGGATGACCATTCTGCGAAATGAGCGGGAGGAGTGTCGCTGGTAGAACCTTGTCCAAACCAGTCGAGGCGAAGAGGTCGTCCAGGGGTAAAACCTGACCGGCGGCCACATAATTAGCGATGGTCTCCTGGCCAGCGTGAGCCTGCCAAGAATCGGGCGGGTCTTTTGCAGCCAGACGGGTAGCCAGCACAGCTTTGGCGTTCGTGCCAGCGCCACCGGATACGGCTGCGTTGACGAATGAGACATTGGGGTACATTTGGTTGAAGACTACCACCATGGCTGCCAGGCCGTCGGCTTCACCGGGACCAACCCACCACGAGAATACTTCAACCTGGGTGCTGGCGGTCGGTTTGGCCGCACCGCAAGCAGAAAGGATTGTTGCAGCTATGACCAGGATAGCCACAACGACATACATTTTTTTGTTAGACATTATTTCTTCTCCTTTTTGAAATCAGAGTGAGCAATCAACTAGTAAAGACATATCTTAACTCAATATTGCTATCACCTCCTTTTCTGCGCGAGACGAGTTTGATAGAATATCATTTATGAACATGTCAATCGCTTTGATAAAGCTGGATTCTTTACCTAAATGGGAGCGCTCTCACCATCATATCCATTATATGACATATTTAGCGCGAGTCAACTACTTAACCCAGAAGTGTCTAAACATCAGTCACGGGTGAGTTTATGGAATTGGGTGGAAATACGACCCTCCTATAAAAAGCTTAATTTCAGTTAGATAATATCCCAGTTGGCATCAAGTCAGTCACCTTAAATAGTCGAGGGAAGAGTCCAAGCACATTCCGACGGCAGGTATCTCCAAATCGCTTAACAGCCTACCAAACGGAAAAACACCGTGAATTAGTAATTATATTATTTAAAGAAACTCATCATTTTTATAAACCCCCACAATTATTACATACTCGTTAACCTTTGACAGCTCCAGCGGTCATGCCCCGGACAATGTATCGCTGGAAGAGGAATGCCAGAATAACGGGCGGCAGGGCGGCCAGGATCCCCCCTGCCATCATCCCGGTTATGTTAACCGAATAACGCCCAACAAATTCGGAGATTGCCACCGGGGCCGTCTTGGCTGCCAGGGTACTGGTGAAGATCAGAGCATAGAAAAATTCATCCCATGCAAGCAGAAATACGAACATGGCGGTCGAAATCAGACCGGGAACAGAAATGGGCATGACCACCCGGAAGAGAATCCCCAAGCGGGTACACCCATCGAGACGGGCAGCCTCCTCCAGCTCGATTGGAACAGTCTGGAAATAAGTCATCAGCAGCCAGATCGTGTAAGGCAGGGCGAAGCTCAAGTAGGTGATGACCAGAACGATCGGTTTGTTGATCCACTTCAGGGCGGAAGCGATCATAAATAAGGGCAGGACCAGCGAGACTTCCGGGATCATGCGCGTCCCCATGATGCCGAGCTGGATGGCCCTGTTCAGCTTGAACGGGATCCTTACCAACGCATAAGCCGCCAGGCTCCCGATCAATATGCAGACGAGGGTGACCATGGAGGCGATCCGGAACGAGTTCCATAGGGAAACCGCAAAGGTGCGGGGGACGGTGGAAGCAGCCAAGCTGGGTACGAAGATATCCAGGTAATTTTTAATTGTCGGGTGCTGGGGGATCCAGTGAGGAGGGATGGAGAATAACTCGACCTGGGTGGAAAAACTCGCCATGAGCAGCCAGAGGACCGGGAAGAAAATAAAAACCAAAACCGGAAGAGTGATGAGGAATAAGAGGAATTTGCTTAAATACTTTCTAAAACGCACGGTCAATTCTCCTCAGGCCTGTACAGGACCCGGATATAGATGATGGCCATGGCGATGGTAAAGAAGGAAATCAAAAAGGATAATGCCGCGCCGATACCCTGCTTGCCATAAGAGAATGAATTTAAATACGTCAAATAAGTAATCGTCATGGTCTTAGAAGCCGGTCCGCCATTGGTCAGGATGTAGACGATGTCGAAGACGCGGAAGGCATCCACGGTACGGGCAATCAGAGCCACGAGAATGGCCGGCCGAAGGAGGGGAAAGCGGATCTTCCAAAAGCGCTGCCAGGCGTTGGCGCCATCCACAGAGGCAGCTTCCTCCAATTCCACCGGCAGTCCCGCCAAGGCAGCCTGCAGGATCAACGCCACGAATGGCATCATATGCCAGACATCCGCAACGATGACCAGGGGCATGGCCAAATTCGGAAGGGTCAGCCAGGGGATGTAATGATTGATCAACCCCAACTGTTTGAGGACACCGTTCAAGGCTCCAAAGTCGGCGTTGTAAATCCAGCGCCACATCGAGCCATTGACGATGGTCGGTACTGCCCAGGGGATGATCAGGCTAAAACGCAGAAATTTCCAGCCCCATGGACGGGAATGGATCAATTGGGCAACCGCCAAGCCAAAGATCAACTCCACGGATACGGAAGCGACCGTGAAGTACATGGTCCGACCGATCGTCTCCCAAAAACCCCGATCCTTCAGCATTTCGAGATAATTTCCCAGGCCGATGAAGGTGCGGATCTGGTTGATCCCCGAAGGAGCATTCTGGAAGCTTAGAATGAACGTATACAGGATTGGCCAGAAGGTCACTCCCAGGAGGACCAGCAGGCTGGGGACAAGGAGCAGCCAGGCAACGCGAGCATCCTGCTGACGCAAGGAGAGCGGTCGTTTAAGAAGGGTTTTGGAAATTTGCGCCATGGTGTTTCAATCAGCAATCAAAACCCGGATATAGATGGGGGTGGATCTGCCATCGAGCGGCAGATCCACCCTTTCTCAAATGGTAATCCTATTTAGCCAATGCAACCCAAGCGGCTGCGGCTTCGTCCAAAGCCTGCTGCGGGGTTTTGACACCAGTCAGGGCTTCCTGGATCGCCAGGCGAAGTGCGCCGGAGGCTTCATTGTAATACGATACGGTCGGGCGCTCGTTGGCATAAGGGAACTGACCAAGGAAGGCAGGGACCGTGATGGGATTGGTGGGGGTGGCAGCCAACAATTTCGTCAGCGCGTCGCCCTGGAAATCAGCCTGCCAGATAGGCAGCATTTCGGCCGAGAACTTTGTCTGGACCGCGTTACTGGTCAAATACTCCAGGAATTTCCAGGTCTGATCGGGGTAGGGAGTAGTAGCCATGATCCCGAACGAGCTGGAACCGTCCACGCTGGAGCTTACAACCCCGGCAGCCGCGCTGGCCGCGAAGACCGGCATTGGCGCAAGGGCAGCCTTACCAACGATCTTCGAGATATCCGCGTTGTTCGAGTCACTAAATTGGAACAGCCAGTTGACGGCAAAAGCGGAATTTCCGGCAATGAAGTTATCCCGGACAGCGTTCTCATCTGCTGTGATCGATGTGGGGTTGGTCAGGCCATCGTCGATGGTCTTTTTCATCCAAGTCACGACCTGGAGACCCTGCGCGTTATTGAAGGCGGGTTTGCCATTCGCATCCAGGAACGCACCGCCATTCCCGTAGAGGAGAACTGTGAAATCACAGATCACGGCTTCTAGCTGGGCCCAAGACCAGACGATCGGGAATTCGGCCAGACCTTTCTGCTTGATGACCGTCGCCTGGTTAACCAATTCCTCCCAAGTCTTGGGGGGCGCACTGAAGCCGGCAGCCTGGAGGATATCCTTGTTGTACATGAAGTACTTGGTATCCATTAACCAGGGCATGCCATAGATTTTCCCATTACGGGTGACGCCATTCCAGGCGGATGGGAAGATGCCTGATTTCATATCGGCTGTGACGCGGGAGGTGACATCCAGCAGGTAGCCAGCCTTGATGAATTCGTCCGGCCAGATGACATCAATCATGGAGGCATCATAGGCTGGCGGGTTGGCTGCCATGCCGGTAGTAATCTTGTCATGAATGGCATCGTAGCCCACATATTCCATGACGACAGTAATGCCCGGGTTCAGTGCTTCGAAATCCTTGGCGATCTGGTCGATCTCGGCGGGTTTCATCCCAGCCTGGTCCTGGGTCAGGATGTGGATGGTGACGGGACCGGTTGTTTTGGCTCCGCATCCGACCACGCTCAAAACCAGGGTGAGGGTTATTAACCCCATCAAAATTTTATTCACGGTACGCATATTCTTCTCCTTTGAATCATTTGAATAGGTATGAAACACAAATTTTAACTGGGATGGACATTATCAGGAAACACCTCCTTCTGAGAAAACCCTCAATTTTAAGAAAGCTTATGGACGACGTAGAAATTTGAGGTATTGTGGAGAACATTTGTAATCGCACCCATGACAGTAGCCTGCAACCCCAAATCTGAGACAACCAATTTGGGTGGGTTGGGGATCGCCCCGGTAATTCGGGCCAGGATGGGGGCGATGAGCATATCTGCGGACCTGGATACGCCTCCTCCCAGTACGACCACTTCCGGGTCAAAAGCTGAAACCAGGTTAGCAATGGCAATGGCCAGGTAATCGACCGTTTCATTTATTACTGTCCAGGCCCAGGGTTCGCCCTTGCGGGCCGCATCAAAAACATCTTCCGCCATCAAGCTGTTA
>DASVKG010000221.1:0-3531 GCA_036385495.1 Anaerolineales bacterium
GGTTTCCGAGCGGCGGAGCTGGCGCCGGGGAGCTCTTAGAGTTTTCGAGAAAATTCAGCTTCCACAGCGGACTTATCAGCGGGCATGTCAAAGACTTTGTGGTTAATGAATGCGCCGATGATACCGATCTGTTTGTCGAGAGCTCGCCCAGTCAGATATACCTATTCAACAGATCGTTTGCGCGTGCAAACGATCATTTTCTTTGTACCTCCACCCACAGGTCGATCCCGTCGGTGGAGAGGGTAATCCAGCCGTCCCGGTCAGTGCGCAGGAGGGTGACGCCCGCCAGGCTGTCGAGCACAGACTGAGCAGGTAAGCCATCGGGGTCTCCGGCAGCCACGCTCAAAATAGCCACCTGCGGGTGTAGGGCACCGATCCATTCCGGCGGGTTGGAAGGGGCGTAGCCTGAATCGGCCAGCAAGAGAGCCGTTACTGGACCGACGGATTTGCCACTCTCCAATCCGGTCAGGGTATCGAAATTTATGCCCAATGGCAACAGCGCCCGGAATCCCTGCCATTCCACCAGCAGGACCGCTCCGCGCGGAGAGACGCTGCGTACTTCCAGACGCGCCCCATCCCCCAGGTCCAGTACGGCGCCAAGATAGGCGGGGGTGACCGGGGTTTTATTGGCGGCAAGCCAGCGGTCCAGATCTTCCGCGGAATACGAGGCGTCCAGGTTCCCCGACCAAAGGACATTACCAACAGGGAAGCGGTCGAGGATACGCGGCAGGGCGGCCACCTGTTGTTCCTGGGTGGAGGCGACCACCAGCCAATCAATGCGGCGATTAAAGGCGGAAAGGCGCGGTCCGAGGGCGCCGGAAAGCTTGGATGGACTGGGTCCGCCGTCCACCAGGATGGAACGCCCGGAGGGGGTTTGGATCAGGATGGCATCGGCAGATCCCACATCGAGAAAAGTCAGGCGTAACCGTCCATCAGGTGCCTGGAATACGGCAGACCAGACCAAGAAGGTAGTAACACCCAGGGCGGTTAAGATCACCGAAGGAGCAAGTACGAGGCGCAAGATTTGTTTAACGCGCGCCCCGCCAAAGGTCAGGGTAAACAATATCCCATAAAACAAGACGACGAACAAGAATGAAAAGTCTCCCAGCACGATGACGCCGTGCGGGAAGCGGTTGAAAAATTCCACCGCCCGGTCCGTATAGGCCACGAACGGCCAGGCAACCCAGGCGGCCAACTGTCCGAGCGGCAGATAGATGAAACTTAGAAGAACGGCCAGCCCGGACAGGACCATCAACGCCGGTTGGACAGGCAGGACGAAAGGATTGGCAATCACTGAAATCAGTGAAATGCGCCCAAACTGGGAGGCCATGATGGGGAGGGTGGTCAATTGGGCGGCCAGGGTGAAGAACATGAACACACTCACCAGAGTGGAAATCTTCAGGGCAGTTTCGAGTGGGAAGCGATGGGCCAGCAGGCTGGTTAACCAGTCTTGGAGAGGCTGGGCGTAAAGGATCAGGCCAAGTGTGGCTGCAAAGGAGAGTTGGAACCCGACATCCCAGAGCGTATTTGGATTTAAGACAGCCATGGCCGCGCCGGTTATTGCCAGGGTGTTAAGACCATTCTGGCGGCGGCCCAACTGCCCGGCGAGAATCGCCAGTCCTCCCATGAAGGCAGCGCGCACGACCGAGGGGGTGGCGCCCACCAGAACGGTGTAGACAATGATGCCGATAACGGCAGCGGCGGCCCCGCGGCGCCGTCCGAGCAGGCGGCCGAAGAGGCTGACGAATAAACTGGCGATGATGGCGATGTTGAAGCCTGAGATGGCAATGATGTGAGCCGTCCCGGTGTTTTTATAGGCCTGCTGCAGGGCAGCGGATAGGCCGTTATCGTCTCCGAACAGGATGCCCGCCAGGAGCGAAGCTTCGGGGTCCGGGAAGATGCGGTAAACATGCGCGATGGCCTGTTCTTTGAAGGCGTATACCAGTCGCAGGATGGGATATCCGCCGGTGAAAGGCAGGAGAGTTGGAGCAGCATCCGGCATATAGGATAGGATGCCCTGATGCGCCAGGAAGTCCTGGTAGGAGAAGTCCTCGTTTTCAGGGGGTGTTTGCAAATGACCACGCAGGCGGACCACGTCACCGTAGTGCCAATCGCCACCAGGGAGAATGCGGGCCAGGATTAGTCCGTGGACCGGCAAAGTTTGGCCGCCGGCATCCAGGCTGGTCACATTCACGCGCATATTAGTATAGGTGTCACGAATATCTGGTGGGTCGGTCAACGTGCCGGTAACTAGCAACTCGTATTCCCGGTCGTTGTACCAGGAAATGTAATGTGCATCAACGCGCGGAATGGTGGATTGGTAGCGGGCTGCACCGAGGAAAAATACAGCCAGAAGAGCGGGGGAAAAAAGGAGCAGAGGCGTGGACGAGATATGGAAACGTGTACGAAAAATGCGGAACAGGATGAAGACGATCAGCGTCACTCCCGCCAAGATCAACCAGACAAGAACTGAAAGACTCACCTGACTGGCGAAAAGGATACCGGCCATGAAAGCCAGTGACAGCCAGAACAACGGCATCCACGCAGTGAGATTGGTAAACCTGCCTGGGGTTTTTGGGGTAATCGTCTCCATAGGGGGCCCCCCTGACATTATTGTACAGGTTGTGGAAGAACTCGACAAGGCTTCTTATTGACGAAATTCCCGCCAGGGCATACAATACAAATATAATTGAATATTGGTCAGGGTGCCTCTTAGGCACAATGGCGAAGCCGGTGCAAGTCCGGCACTGTCCCGCAACTGTGAGTTGGCAGGTATGCTAACAAGTCAGGCCGCCCGCCCTGGCCGGTTCTACACTCTCTCGTGGAAAGGAGGTGGGAACGGCATAACGGATTGCCTCTTCCCCCTCCCCTGTCTAGCACAGGGGATTTTGTTTTGGGAAAAAATAATCTACCACCAAGTCCCGGAGATTCGAAGAGGCACAAGATAATTTTTTATATTTCGAAAACCATATTTCCATTGGGTTATATGATTGCATGATATTTGATGCCACACTCTCAAAATATATTCAGGAGAATTCAATGTTCCGCAAAATGCTTTTCTCTCTTTTGATGGTATCCATGTTGGCTGCATGCAGCGCAGCCTCGACTTCGACACCGACGGCCGTTTCGATCCAGCCGCCTGCCAACACAATCCCTTCTCCCACCTTTAGCAATTCCATCACCCTGACCGACGGCCTGAACCGTAAAATCACGCTCGCCGGCCCGGCCCAGCGCGTGGTCTCGCTGGCTCCAGCCAACACGGAAATTCTATTCGCAACAGGCGCGGGTGCGCAGGTGGTCGGACGTGATGAAACTTCAGATTACCCGGCTGGGACGCTAACCCTGCCCACCATTGGCGGTTACAGCGGTTTCAACCTGGAGGCCATTGTGGCCCTCCACCCCGATCTGGTCCTGGCAGGGGGCATCAACACTCCCGAACTGGTTGCCTCGCTCGAGCAATTGGGGCTGACGGTATACTTTCTCCCCAACCCGGCCAGGCTGGAAGATATGTATACCAATCTTGAGACAGTT
>DASVKG010000222.1:0-2896 GCA_036385495.1 Anaerolineales bacterium
GGTGGATGCGTTATCAAAAACCAGATCGTGATCAATCAGGTCAAATATCCCACTTTTTGAGGCATGTTCCAGCAACAGAAATAACCCGGCATTCGAAGTGAGATTTTTAGCTGAGAATTCGATTTTATTAATCACGGCAACACCCTTTTCTGCAAAAATTCTTTTCCTCAAAATTTTAACATGCTATCTGGATCGATAATTTTCAAATTCACCTAATGGGTGAAAACATGAATCTGATGAAAAATTGCAGAATATCATAAAGTAAGTTAAAAGTAGAAATTTTGGATGAGAATTGATAAAAAATCGGATCAAATAGCAATTTTTACATCGAAAGTGGGGCTTTCTTACCAATGCCTTTTTTGACTAATCCGGCGACGTAGAATCCGGGTTATAGAAACAAAGACCTGGATGTCATACCTATTGATACCAATTAAATAATTAGTCCATATTAAATGGTACAAATGGCCATCATTCGTGTTATAAATTTAATGTAATAAGAAAACCGCAGTACGAAGCGGTCCACATGATTGTTTTTGATATTATAAAAACCGACCACATGGGCTAGAAATTAACATTGAAACACCGGCCACCTTTTAATCTAAGCTCCGTTAGCATTCAAGAAACTTAATGGTAATGGAGAAACGAGGAGATGAAAAAGGTGGATGACTACGAAGAAATTAGACGAGCCTATAACCTGGAACACAAGAGCATTCGCGCGATCCATCGCCAAATGGGATACGATCGCGAGACAATCCGTAAAGCGATTGTCAACCCGGCGCCCGATCCCTACCGGCTGAAGAAGGCGAGGGAAGCGCGGGTCATCGGACCTTACCAACAACGAATAACCGAACTACTGGATCAGAGCGAGAAACAGCGGCGCAAACAGCGCTACACGGCTCACCGGATTTATGAAATCCTGCAAGGCGAGGGATACTTGGGCAGCGAAGGTGCGATTCACAACCATGTCTGTCAACAGCGCAAGAAGCGGAAACACCGAGAAGCCTATATTCCCCTAGAATTTGACCCTGGGTCAGACGCACAAGTGGATTGGGGGGAGGCGGAAGTCGAAATAGCGGGTAAGATGGTAATGGTCCAATTATTTATCATGCGCCTCAACTATTCGCGGGCACGCTTTGTGATGGCGTTTCCCTTTCAGAAACAGGAAGCCTTTTTCGAGGGACATATCCAGGCCTATCACTTTTTTGGGGGTGTCCCGCAGCGGCAGACCTACGATAACCTGAAGACAGCCGTCTTCAAAATCCTGGAAGGAAGAAACCGCCAGGAACAAGTGGTTTACAAGACTTTTCGCAGCTACTATCTGTTCGAGAGCCATTACTGCACCCCGGCTCAAGGGCATGAAAAAGGCGGTGTTGAGAGTGATGTGGGCTATGCCCAGCGCAACTTCATGACGCCTATCCTCAAAGTGGCCTCGTACGAGGAACTCAATGCCGTTCTGCAAAAAGCTTGCCTGGAGAACGTGCAGCGACACATTCGAGGCAAAGAAGCGCCGGTGGCCCAACTATGGGAAGAAGAAAAACGCAGTTTGCTGCCCTTGCCCAACGCCGATTATGCCGCCTGCACGAGCTATCCGGTCAAACCGAATGGTTACAGCCAGGTGGAACTGGATACCAACCGCTACTCTGTGCCTGTCACCCATCGGGATAGCCAATTAGTATTGCAGGCTTATCCGTTTCGGGTCAAAGTCCTGTCAGGCAAAGCGGTGATTGCGGATCACCCGCGCTGTTTTGGGCGCGAACAGGATGTAATCGACCCGCTGCACTACCTGACCCTCCTGGAGCAGCGTCCGGGAGCGTTTGAGCATGCCAAGCCGATCCGTTACTGGCGACAGCACTGGCCCAAAGACTATGACCAGCTGCTGGAAGAGCTGCGTCAGCGCTGGCCGGATGGACGAGGCGTGCGTGAGTTTATCGCGATCTTGAAACTGCACCTGGATCATCCCGCGGAACAGGTGCAACAGGCCGTGCGCGCCGCGATTGAGCTGGGCGCCACTCACCTGGATGGGGTTAGATTGTGTTTGCATCAGTTGCAGGAAGCGCCAGTCCACACCACCCCACTCGATATGAGTGTTCATCCACAGTTGGCGGATTATGGCAACCAGCCCGTGGACCTGAAGCAGTACGACCAACTTCTGAGCAAGAGGTGAGGCATGGAAACCAACCAACTCCTGGAAGAATATCTACACCATTTGCGCCTGCCGACCTTTGTCAAGAATTACCGCTTGTTTGCTGCCGATGCGGCCCAGAATAACCTGGACTACCCGCGTTACTTGTTGGCTCTGGCTGAACAGGAAATTTCCAGAAGGGAAGCCAATCTGCTCCAAAAACGGCTCAAAGCGGCCCATTTCCCCCTCAGCAAAGAAATGGCCGACTTCGATTTCTCAGCCGTGCCTGCGTTGAACAAAGCTCAAGTATTGGACCTGGCGCGTGGGGAGTATATCCAAAAACGTGAGACGATTGTTTTCATTGGGAATCCTGGGCTTGGAAAAACCCATTTGGCGATCGCACTTGCCAGAGCGGCTTGTTATCAGGCCAAACGGGTACGCTTTTGGACCGCGGCTGGCCTGGTCAACGAGCTGCTCCAAGCTCAAGATGATCACCGCTTGAACCGTCTGATCGCTTCAACCCTCAAGATGGACCTGGTGGTACTGGATGAATTGGGCTTTATCCCCTTCTCGCCCACTGGCGCTCAGGTCTTATTTACCTTTTGCTCCGAGTTGTATGAAAGGTTATCCATGATTGTGACGACTAATTTGAAGTTCGCTGACTGGGATCAGGTTTTTGGCAATGCGCGCCTCACCGCCGCTTTGCTGGACCGCCTGACGCATCATTCCCATATGATCGAACTGATCGGAGAGTCTTATCGTTTTCGACAGAGA
>DASVKG010000223.1:0-15149 GCA_036385495.1 Anaerolineales bacterium
CCGATGCAAAATTGACCAGTTGGGCGACCTTGACGGTGAGGGTGTAATTCTCGACCATCGGGCCTCCAATCACCTGGATGGTATATACCTCAGTCCTGGGGAGCAGCCACTGCAAGCGGGTCCACTTTTTGGCAGGATCGAGCAGCTTATTGCCGTTCGGTTCGAGAACCCCGAGGGTGACGTCTTTATGCGGGGATTCCAGGATCAGGATCAAGGGCTGGGATTGTCCCGCAGAGAGGGTATACGCCACCACCTGCCCGGGTTGGACGGTGCCCTGCACGACCCCGGCTGTCGTCCCGGTTGCGAAGACAATGTTCCCGGAAGCAGTTGCGGGAGTAAGGGTCGGCAGGGGAGTGGCAGTGGGAGGGATGGAAGTAGGGGCGGCGAGGGGCGGCACAGGTGTGGGGCTGGGAGGAATTAATGTGGGCGAGGGGATGAAGGGGAGAAGTGTGGGAGCGGGGAGGGTGGAAATCGGGAGGCTGCAGCCAGCCAAGAGCAGGCCTGCAACGAGCAGCGAGATAAAAATTGACCAGGATTTGGTTCGAGAGATCGGATGTTTGGTTAACATAGATTTGCCTCTTTCTGAACGATCAACATTAAATCATATCATAAGACGCTGTTTTAATGGATATTGTTCCTGCAACCCTACCCCTACCCACCCCAAAATCCGCAGGATTTGGGGGTGGGCGTTCCCGCGAAAAACGCGCCCGGGCGGGCGCGTTTTTGAATGGCGGGGAGGGCGGGATTCGAACCCGCGGCTGAGTTTTAACCCCAGCACTCACTTAGCAGGCGAGCCCAATCGGCCACTCTGGCACCTCCCCATGTACAGGTGCAGTGCTCCGGAAGATGGCAAGGCGGAGGGAGAGGGATTCGAACCCCCGGTGACCTTACAGCCACGACTGATTTCAAGTCAGTTGCCTTAAACCACTCGGCCATCCCTCCGGGCTGGAAGATTTTACCATAAAGTGAAGTTGCTGCGAGGCAGTGGGCTAACTGGTCGCAGGGCGCTCTCAGAGTGTGAAGTTTAACCCTACCTCCGTCCCCTCCCCTTTGGGGAGGGGTGGAGATGTGAGAAAAAAGGAGTGCGGAGGCGCGAAGCGCCTCCGCACTCCTTTTTTCGTTCCATTCATTTCATTCACATCAAGAAGATTATAAAAGAACCAAAAACAGACAAACTTGGTATAATTCACGCCCGATGAAAAAATACCACGTTTGGACGGAAGGCTGCCAGATGAACGTGGCCGACTCGCAACGCCTGGGGTCGGCCCTTGAACGCCTAGGCTACGAATTTACCGGTAAGGCCGAAGAGGCGGATGTGATCGTGCTGAACACGTGCGTTGTGCGCCAGTCCGCGGAGGATAAGGCGACCAGCCATTTGAGCTCGCTGCGACCCCTGAAAACCAAAAATCCCGGACTGGTGGTAAACCTGATGGGCTGCCTGGTGGGCATCCGGGAACCCGAGAAATTGCGCGCCAGGTTTCCGTTCGTGGACGTTTTTTCGCCGCCCTCGGACCCGGGTCCGCTGATCACGTTTTTAACCCAAGGGGATGCCAAAGCGTTCGAGAGAGGCGAGACCGAGGAGCGGTTTGCGGTCATGGACGGCGATTATTCCATCCACCCTGCGGGTAAGATGCCGCCCGGGGCAAGCATGCTCCTGCCGGAACATGAGCGCGGCAAGACCGTCTCGGTGCATTTGCCGGTTGTGCTGGGCTGCTCGCATGCCTGCACGTTCTGCATCATCCCGTCGCGGCGGGGGGCAGAACGGTCGCGCCCGGCGGATGAGATCGCGGCCGAAGCCCAATCCCTGGCTGGACAGGGTGTGAAAGAGATCACCCTGCTGGGCCAGATCGTTGACCGCTACGGGAAAGACCAGCCGGAGGGCGGGGACCTGGCAGCACTGCTGCGGAGGCTAAACCAGGTTGAAGGCCTGGAGCGCATCCGCTTCCTGACATCCCACCCGAATTATTTCAGCGAAGAACTGATGGACGCCGTGGCGGAACTGCCCAAGGTGATGCCGCATATCGAAATCCCGATCCAGGCAGGGAACGACGAAATCCTGAAGAACATGCGGCGCGGCTACACCCAGGCCGACTACCGCCGGATGGTGGCGAAGATCCGCGAGCGCATCCCAGGGTGTTCGATCGCCACCGATATTATCGTTGGTTTTCCCGGTGAGAGCGAGGCACAGTTCATGGAGACCCACAATCTGCTCGAGGAGCTGCGCATGGACGTGGCGCACCTGGCGCGCTATTCGACGCGGCCAGGAACGGTGGCAGAACGGCTGTTTGGCGATGACGTGCCGGAAGAAGAAAAAATGAGCCGCTTCCGCCTGCTGGAGAATCTGCAAGAGAAAATCAGCGGGGAGATCAATGCTGATTATCTTGGAAAAAAGGTGGAGGTGTTGTTCGAGGACAAGGTGAAAGGACGCTGGCGCGGGCGAACACCGACCAACAAGCTGGTCTTTGTGGAGAGCGATGAAGCCCTGCGCGGCGAATTGAGGCCTGTAATGGTCACGTGGACCGGGCCGTGGTCGATGCAGGCGAGAGCTGCGTAGAGGAGAAAATGCGCGAAGAGAAAATCCGCCCGGTCGCCATCTGTGTTTGCCGCGACGGGGAGCGCATGCTGGTGGCCGAGTATCACGACATCAAGAAGGGGCAGACCTTCTACCGTCCGCTGGGTGGGACGATCTAGTTCGGTGAACATGGAGAAGAAGCTGTCCGGCGCGAGTTCCTGGAGGAGATCGATTCAGACCTGATGGATTTGCATTACGTGGGTACGTTGGAGAATATCTATACTTACGAAGGCGAACGGGGGCACGAGATCGTGCTGGTTTATGAAGGGCGCCTGACTGACCTCAGCATATATGATAAAGAATCCCTGCAGGGGGATGAGCTGGGAGAGCCATTCAAAGTTGTCTGGAAACGGCTGGACGAGTTTGGGCCGGGGAAGGCGCCGGTGTATCCGGATGGATTGCTTGATCTTATTGCCAAATAAATCAATCTCCCGCCTTTTGGGCGGGAGATTGATTTCAAAATGAATTAAAACTGTTATTTATTTTGCTAAAAACATTCCCAATGACGGGGCCGAGGACGAGTAAAACTGCGATAACAACGACTGCAACCAAAACTAATATTAGAGCGTACTCTACCAATCCCTGGCCACGTTCGCGGATGCTGTATAGCATCGCCACCACCTCCTTTCCTGAGAAGTTAGTTATGTAGATTATAGCTCTAATTGTTTTTGTGAGTCTTTACATATTTGCAAAGTGTCCGCAACGGACAGCGCGTACAGGCGGGTTGGCGGGCTGCGCAAATTTCGCGCCCGAGGCGGATGATGTTCAAATGGGCAGCATAATATGCTTCCGGCGGGAAAAGTTTCTCCAAGAGGACATGCGCCTGCTCCACCGACATCTTTTCCGGGAGCAAACCGATGCGACCCGCCACCCGGTATATGTGCGTATCGACGGGGAAGGCCGGGCGTCCCAGAGAAAAGAGCAGAACGATGGCGGCTGTCTTTGGCCCAACACCCTTGAACTTCATCAACCAGGCACGAGCTTCTGGGAGCGGCAGGTCTTCTAAAAAATGCAAGTCCAGAGATCCACGTTCAATGGATATATCCTGCAGGACCTGCTGTATACGCGGCCCTTTTTGATTGGCAAGCCCCGCCGTGCGGATGGCGGCAATCACTGCCCCAGGATCGGCATCCCGTACCTGCTCCCAGGCTGGAAAATTCCGACGGAGCGATTTAAACGCCCGGTCCCGGTTCGCGTCGTTGGTATTCTGGGAAAGGATGGTGGAGATGAGTTCATCCACCGGCGGCAGGGGATTGACCCAGACGGGCTGTCCATAAAAATCCAGCAGGCGCTGGTGCACCTGCCGGGCGAGTGTTTCGGGAGTGGTCAAGCGGGCCGTCCGGTCCTCTGCAAGGTGAAGGCCGGACGAGTCTCTCCGACCACGATTTTGCGCCAATTTGTGACCGGCTTGAGCGGGCCAAAATCAGCTGCCAAAGCTTCCAGTTCCTTTTCACTGATGCAGCCCATCTGCCGAAGGATTTCCAATGCAACTGCGGGGCGGACGCGGTTGTATGAGTCGCCATTCGCTTTCCGTATTGGAAGATCGCCGTCGGATATTTTAAAAGCAATCCCAACTCCCGGTGATTCGACGCCCAATACACCACCCATAATCCCCAGGAGCATGTAACCTTCCGCTCCACCTTTTGCCAGGATGCGCCCCGAACAAACCTCCATCAGGCGCGTGTCGAAGCGGCCCGGGCCGGCGACCATGAATGGGTTTGCCATCATGGACTGGGTGATGCGACGGCAGGCTGCGGCCCGTTCAGGCAGGAGACCGCGCGGGTCACACAGGCGAGCGAAGCCGAGAGCAGCGTTGTAGAGCGGGACTGCAAAATTAGGGACTGAACACCCGTCAATGCCCACTTCGACCTGGTCAAGCGGGAGGCTGCATAACTCTGCCAACGTTTCCAGGATGGTCTTCTGGACCGGGTGTTCGGGATTGACGTAATCCGCTATCGGCAGGCCGCGCATGCGGGCAGCAGCCAGCATCCCGGTATGCTTGCCGGAACAATTATGACGATTGGGGCTGAGGGCTTCGCCGCGGGCCCGCATGGCCTCAACGGTGATCACATGAGAGAGTGGATGGGTACCGCACAACAGGTCACTTTCCTGAACGCCCACTTTGGCCTGGATGCCTTTGACCACCTCTACATGTTCGTCGGTACCATCGTGAGACCCACAGATGAGAGCGACTTCTTTGGACGTCAGGTGAAAGGTCTGGTCGCCGCCGCGCTCGATAAAGGGAAGCGCCTGGAAGGGCTTGGCACTCGAGCGCAGGAATGTTATTGTTTGTGGATCGCCGAGCGAAGCAAGCAATCGACCGAATGAGTCGACCACAGCAGCCGCCCCAAAATGGACGGATTCAACGATGCGCCCGCGGGTGACCTCAAAGATCGCCTGGTAATTCCCAGCCACAGGATCCTTACTCCTCGCCGGTACCAGTGCCGGATGAACGGTAATGCCGGCTGTAATAATGGTACAAGCCATAGCGCAGGCGGCGGGTATATTTCTGAAGTTGAGTGGAGGGGATTTTGAACGGACGCAACAAAGGCGTGATGAGATTTTCAACCGCCTCCGGTGAAGCTTTTTTACCGGCCAGCTTTTCGACTTTATTAAAGACCTGGTCGAGGTAATCTTTCTGGGCGCGGATCACGTCGACGGGCACCACTCCGCCGCGACCACTGACCACCAGCCAGCCCCGATAGGCGGGGGAAAGGAGGAGTTTCAACGTATCCAGCCATACGGGCAGATCCGCTCCAGCGAGGAAGGGTGGTTGATTTTTAATTACCGCGTCACCAACAAAAACCACTTTGGCATCCGGCAGGATGACCCATGCGGCTCCAGCGGTTGGGCCGGGATGGTGCTCCAGCACGACCGGCGATGTCCCCCAGTGGATGGTCATTTGGTTGCTGAAAGTAATCTCCGGCGGGACCCAGCGGATATTTCCCAGACCAGGGATGCTTTCCCAGTCCGAGCCAGTCTCCTCGCCCTGGGCTTTGAAAGTGGTTGGACGGGTGCGGAAGACATGGGCGGTCTTTTCCTGGGCAACGATGGTGCAGTCCATTGCCCGGTCGCCCAAGGTCCGGTCGGGGTGAGCATCGAGGTTGACGAGCAGGCGCTCGGAGCCACCTCCCAGGTTCATCAGGGTGGCGCGCCAAGCGCGCCCATCCTCCGGGGAAGGAGGTGAGTCCACCTGGACCAGCCCGTGAGGCAGATTTATCACTCCGAGAGTGGCACCCGGGAATTGGTGATCAATATAAATATCAGTGGCAATCGATTGCATACTTTCTCCTGAAAGTGTTATTTTTCTTTGGCAACCGGCAGGGTCAAGATAAATTTAGACCCCAGGCCAATTTCGCCCTCGACCCAAATTTTACCGCCGTGACCGTTGACCGCCAAGCGGCAGAAGGCGAGACCAACCCCCAGACCACTGACGTTATCCTGACCCTTGAGGCGGGTATATTTTTCAAAGATATGTTCCCGTTCGACGATGGGAATCCCTGAGCCATTATCCTGAACCCAAAACTGGACCCATTCACCCTCCTGTTTGCCGCCCAGTTCAATATTCCCTTCGGGTGCGGTAAATTTCGAGGCGTTCTCCATCAGATTAATGAGCACGCGCCGGATCATATCCACATCCACCCATACAGGCGGTAGCTTGTCAGATAAATTGCATTTCAGCACCTGGTGCCGGCTCTCCGTCATTGGGCTGACGGCATCTATGGCGTCCTGGGCCAGAATGGAAGGGGTTACGGATTGTTGCGAAACGATGGACTGCCCTGATTCCAGACGGTTGATATCGAGCAGGGAACTTACCAGGCGCTGGATACGATCTGTGGAACGGCGGGCGATGGTGGTCACCGATTGGATGGTTTCATTTTCCGGATCGGGATACAGGGTCGAAAGTACATCCAGGCTCGAGATGATGTTCGCAAGGGGCGAACGCAGGTCATGGTAGATCATGGAAGTCAACTCTTCGTGCAGGGTATCCAGTTCTTTTCGTTCGCTGATATCACGCATCAACCACTGCAAGGATTCGGCTTCCTCAAACACCACTTTCCGCACATTAACCTGGATAGGGATCTTTTTCCCGTTCTTGCTATTTAAAACGGACTCGTAATTGATGATCTGCCCGTTTTTAAGGTTTTCCAAGTTGATAATTTTTTGATCCTGGGACACTTCGTGGAGTTGGTCAATCATCATCCCCTGCAACTGCCTTGAGGAATATTCGGTTATGACGGCTGCCTGGCGGTTTGCCTCGTGGACTTTCCCGTCCAACCCGGTCACAAGAATCGAGTCCACGCTATCATCAAACAGCTCGCGATATCGTTTATGGGCTGCCTGGAGCTGCTCGAACAACTGGGCGTGCTGGATGGTCGAACCAGCCAGGTTACCGATGCCGGTCAGGACCAGGAGGGAATCGGAGTCAAACACGCCAGAGATGGGATTGATTGCCTGCAAGATGCCGATAACGCGTCCCTGGGCAAAGATAGGTGCAACCACCATGGCGCGAACTTCAAAGCCGGTGAACAGTTCTCCAGGCACAAACCGTTTGTCATCGCTCACGGCCGGAATGACAACACCTTCGCCTTCGTGTACCACGAACCCAACAACGCCCATTCCGGCGTGGACGCGCTTCCCAACAATCCCTTCCTTGTGCACTCCCGTGGCTGCATGAAAGACCAGGTCCCAATTGGTTTCGACAAGCGCCAATGCGACCGTCTCAACCTCCAAAGCCTGGATGGTCTCATTTAAAATGCGCTGGAGGACATCGCCCAAGCGCAGACTGGCATTGATCGCCGCCGCGCTAGCTGCCAGGGCGGTCATTACGCGCGCCTGGCGCTGGCTTTCGGCGTAAAGACGGGCATTGAGGACTGCAATCCCAGCCTGGTCGGAAATGGCCTGCATCAGGCTGAAATGGTCTTTGTTATACGCCCCTGGTTCAGGGTGTACCAGAGTCAGCACACCCACCAGACGCTCGCGTGCCATCAGCGGAACGCACAAGGCGGCTTTTGCCCCAGATTGGTCGACAGCATCATCGGGCCGGCGCAGCCAGCGCTCATCCCGGCTTGTATCCGGAACCCAGGCCGGCTGACGGCTGCGGACGACCCATCCGGCCAAGCCGCGTTCGACGGTCTCGCGCAACTGCTGGGTGGTATGGTCATGGATTTTGCGTCCATAAACGATCGCTGAATCGATGGCCCTGCCGTTATCATCGAGGACCACAATGCTGGCGCGTTCACCGCCCACATATTTTAGCGACTGGAATAGGACGCGCTGTAATACCGTTCGCAATTCCAGCGCTGAGGCCAGTTCACGGCTGACATTGTAAAGGAATTCGAGGGTTGACTTGGTTTCTTCGTCTGCCATAGGTGTCGGTTAAATATATTTCAAACCAGTTCCCGTGTTAAATAATACAACCTTTTCGTCCGGTTGGACCCAACCATTTTTGACCAAATGATGAAGACCTGCCAGAGTTGCTGCTCCCTCGGGGCAAGGCAGCACACCCTCTGCCCGTGCCATTTCGCTTTGCGCTTCCATGATTTCCGCGTCGCTTACGGCAAGCGCCGTCCCGAGACTATCCCGCAAGATACGCAGGATCAACCGGTCCGCGAAGACATTCGGAACCCGCAAGCCAGCCGCCAGAGTGTGGGCATTCTGCCAAGTCAATGTCCGTTGAGCCCCACTTTGGAAGGCGCGCACCACTGGGGCACACCCATCAGCTTGGACTGCAACCATGCGCGGGCGTTCAGGACCGATCCAACCGAGGGCTTCCAGTTCCGCGAAAGCCTTCCACATGCCGACCAGCCCAGTCCCACCTCCGGTAGGATAAATCACCACATCCGGCAGCTGCCAGTCAAAGGATTCAGCCAGTTCCAATCCCATTGTCTTTTTCCCTTCAACCCGGTACGGCTCCCTGAAGGTCGAGACATCGAACCAAGGCTTGCCCCTGGCGGCTTTTTCCGCCGCCTGAGCTGCGTCACTGATGAGACCATCCACCAACTGCAGGTCCGCGCCAGCAGCGCTGACTTCCCGCTGGTTGGCAGGGGGAGCGTCTTTGGGCATGAAGACGTGGGCCTCAACACCAGCGCGAGTGGCATAAAAAGCCAGCGCACCCCCAGCGTTCCCTGCCGTGGGGATGACGAATTCCCTGCAACTCAATTCCAGTGCCCGCGCGACTGCCACGCACAGCCCACGGGCCTTGAATGATCCAGTCGGGTTGAGGGATTCGTCTTTGATGAAAAGGTGATATAAATTTAGCGTTTTGCCAAGACGTGGGGCAGGCAGGAGCGGGGTGTCACCCTCGCCCAGCGTCAGGCGGTATTTCTCTTTGCGGACAGGCAGTAGTTCTGACCAACGCCACAGACCGCGCGGACGCGAAGTGATCTGTGTGCGGGTAATGCTGGCAGCTACCATGTTCAAATCGTAACGTGCCAACAACGGAGAAAGGCAATCTGCGCAAAAATTTTGCACCCGGTCGGCATTGGATTTATTCCCGCATTCGGGACATTCGAGATGGGTGAGTGCACTTTCGAGCATTGCAATTAGTATACTGCTTCTTGTGCAAAATTGGAAACCGTTCTGTATCCACAGGCGTTACCATTAATGGGAGAAATAATGGATCATCTAAGTTCCCTTCCGGGAAGGACAGCCCTCCGAGGGGATGATGTGCTGGGATGAGAAGCACACAGAGAACACAGAGTTTTCAGAGCAAATCCAATGGAAAGAAATACGTAAGTAATAGGGTAGGTTTATTCATTGATTGTTCATGTGGACGTGCTATCATATAGCTAGAACAAAACAGGGAATCGTGCTTTCTCTCCTCTCCTCCCGAAACGACCCGGTCCAATAATCCGGGCCGTTTCGCGTTTGAAAGGCCTGTCAGGGTCAGAACCGGTTATAAACAACCGGTTTTAGAAGAGAGAGATCATATTCCGACATGCGCTCAGGACCGAGTTTTTCCAATTCAAGGACGGCCCTCTTCAAGTCCCGCTGCAACTGACCCACGTCGATCCCCCGGCAGGTTTCAGGCCAGAGGGTTAACCATTTCTGGCTGCGCCGGTAAACTTTAATCGCCCCGGCAAAATTGTGGCGCGTTATATGCAAATAGACCACCCCCGCCTGCAGGACGCCGCGGTAAAGCTCGCGGACAGGCCCCGTTTCGACGCGCCAGGCTGCTTCCAGTGCTTCATGCGCTTCCCAATAACGCCCGCTATTGAATAGTTCCAGCCCCTTGACTGCTTTTGGATGAAGAGGAGCATCACAATCCGGTGAGGCTGATGGAGTGGAAGTGGAAGGTTTGGTTGGATTCATGAACCAGCCTGTTCAATTTCGTACGCGGCACACGATCAGAAGGGGACGACCCTTTATCGTTTCAGCGTCCGATATTTGGCCCGATGCGGCTGGAGATCCTTGCCGTACGTTTCCTGCATGTGAGTTTCATAATCGCTCCAATTGCCCAGAAACAGGCGCGCCTGGCTGTCGCCTTCAAAGGCCAGGATGTGGGTGCAGATGCGATCGAGAAACCAGCGGTCATGGCTGACTACAATGGCACACCCGGCGAAATTCTCGAGGGCTTCCTCCAGCGCCCGCAGGGTGTTCACGTCCAGGTCGTTGGTGGGTTCGTCGAGCAGGAGTACGTTAGCGCCCTCTTTGAGGGTCTTGGCAAGATGGACACGGTTGCGTTCACCGCCGGAGAGAGTACCCACCTTCTTCTGCTGGTCGCTGCCGGCGAAGTTGAAGGAGGACACATAAGCACGCGAGTTCATCTTGCGAACTCCGAGCGTGATTTCGTCCTCGCCGCCGCTGATCTCCTGCCAGACATTCTTATCATTATCGAGTGGACGCATCTGGTCGGCATAGGCCAATTTGACAGTCTCGCCCACCCGGATGGAGCCACCATCAGGCTGCTCCTTGCCGGTGATCATCCTTAATAGAGTAGTCTTTCCGGCGCCGTTCGGGCCGATGACACCGACGATGGAGCCAGGTAAAATTTTGGCGCTAAAGTTCTCCAGCAGGAGGCGGTCGCCATAGCCTTTGGTAACATTATCAAATTCCAGGACGATGTCGCCCAGGCGCGGACCGGGCGGAATGTAGATCTCCTGCTCGCCGCGAACCTTTTCGACTTCCTGAGACAGAAGTTTTTCGTAAGCTGTCAGGCGGGCCTGACCTTTGGCCTGGCGTGCTTTGGGGGACATGCGGACCCACTCCAATTCGCGTTCGAGGGTCTTCTGGCGCCTGGACTCGGTTTTTTCTTCCTGGCGCAAGACTTCCCTCTTTTGCTCCAACCAGGACGTGTAGTTACCCTTCCAGGGGATGCCGTAGCCGCGGTCAAGTTCCAGAATCCAACCGGCCACATTGTCGAGGAAATAGCGGTCATGGGTAACGGCGATGACCGTCCCTTTATAATCGCGCAGGTGGTGTTCGAGCCAGGCGACGGACTCAGCGTCCAGGTGATTGGTGGGCTCGTCAAGAAGGAGGATGTCAGGCTCGGTCATCAGGAGGCGGGTGAGGGCGACCCGGCGTCGTTCCCCACCGGATAGCACCCTGACCGGGGTATCAGCCGGCGGACAGCGCAGGGCGTCCATGGCGAGTTCCAGATGAGAATCGAGATTCCAGGCGTCCACTTTATCCAGAGCTTCCTGGAGTTTGGCCTGCTCGGCAATCAGGGCGTCAAAATCTGCATCCGCGGCGGAGAAGGAGGCATTGACCGCGTCGTAACGGGCAAGCAACTCCACGATGGGCTGGACCGCTTCGCGCACGACCTCGATGACGGTCTTGCTTTCGTCGAGATGCGGTTCCTGTTCGAGCAGGCCGGTGGTGTAGCCCTTACTGATGGCGATCTCGCCGACATAATCCTTGTCCACTCCGGCCAAGATGCGCAGCAGGGTGGATTTCCCCGCACCGTTCAAGCCGAGCACGCCGATCTTGGCGCCATAATAGAAGCCAAGCGAAATGTCGCGCAGGACCTGCTTGTTGGGAGGATGAATGCGCCCGACGCGCATCATAGAGTAGATAACTTGAGTATCAGAAGGCATGATTCGAAGTTCCTTTATTCTTTCACTACCAGAAGCATATCGATGGGTTCTACGAGGTCAAATTCGGTCAAAATGCAAATGCAGTGGGTTGCATCTTTTAATTAAATTTTCATTATCCTTTGCACATTTGCCTCAATTCTACTTCCCCGATGATCTTCACTCCCAACCCCTGGGCTTTCTGCAGCTTGGACCCTGGCGCTTCGCCAACCACGAGGTAGCTCGTGGATTTGCTGACAGAGTCGGTCACCTTGCCGCCATGTTGTTCGATAAATTCCTTTGCGTCTTCGCGGCTTAAACCCGCCAGGGTGCCGGTGACAACAAATGTCAACCCGGCGAGCGGCCCAGACGACGGACGACCGACAAAGGGCGATGAAGTGGGCCACACCCCGGCAGCCTTTAACTTTTCAAGGACCTTTTGATTACGCTCGCGGCTGAACCAGTCCAGGATAGCCTCGGCAATGTTAGGGCCAACGCCGTCCACTGACTGCAACTGGTCCCCGGTAGCTGCTGCCAGCAAATCCAGGGAGGGGAAATGACGTGACAAATCTGCTGCAGAAACTTCGCCGACACCATGGATCCCAAGCGCCGTGATAAGCCGATTCAAGGGCTGCCGCCTGGATGTTTCTATGGCAGCCAGTAGGTTGTCAGCGATTTTTCCGGGCGGTGCCGACTCGGTCTTACGGTCTTTCTTGGTAAGAGCTACAAGAATATCTTTCCGCCCAAGTGCATAAATATCGGCAACATCTTTTACCAAACCAGCCTCGATGAGTTTTTCGACGATCTTGATCCCCAACCCGGTGATATCCATCGCACCGCGCGAGACGAAGTGTTCCACATTGCGCACCAGTTGGGCAGGGCAGGCAGCATTAACGCAGTACCAAGCCACCTCACTTTCAAAATGTTCCACCGGCTGCCCGCAGGCAGGACAGTTGCGGGGCGGTACGTAAGGTTTTTCGGCACCACTGCGAAGGTCCACCACCGGGCCAATGACGTAGGGGATGACCTCCCCAGCACGTTTGACCAACACCCGGTCTCCGGGACGGATATCTTTCTCGGAAATATAGTCGAAGTTGTGAAGGGTGGCATTCTTGACAATGACGCCGTTTATTTCCACCGGTTCCAGTACAGCTTTAGGCGTCAGCACCCCGGTACGTCCAACCTCGACCTCGATCCCGAGCAGTTTCGTGGTGACCTCACGTGCCGGGAACTTGAAGGCGATCGCCCCACGCGGGTCCTTGCCCACAAAGCCCAGTTCAGCGGCCAGATCCAGATCATCAAGTTTAATGACCATGCCATCGGCTTCGTAGGGCAATTCGTCACGCCGTTTGTCCCACGAAGAGGTGTAATCAATGGCAGATTCGATATCGTCAAACCGCTGGACCTCGTCCGTGACCGGGAAACCGAGTGCCCTGAGATATTCGAGAAGTAGCCATTGGGAGCGAGGTTCCAGAGGAAATTGAGAGTTGTTTTCCCAATAAACGATTTGATAAACCAAAAGGGTAAGGGGACGAGCGGCCGTAACCGCCGGGTCCAATTGGCGCAAGGATCCAGCGGCGGTGTTGCGAGGATTCAGGTACGTTTTTTCACCATTTTCTTCCAGCCGCTTATTTAATTTATCGAACTCTTTTATGGGGATGAATATTTCCCCGCGAACGACCAGATAGGAGGGTAGACCATTGCCTTTAGATGATGGTTTTTTGCTGCCAAGCATTGAGGGCTGTGCAAGATTTTTATGCTCAAGCGGCAAAGTTCCATCCTTCGTCGATTGCACAGGAATTTTCAAGGGAATAGCCTTCACCGTGCGCAGATTGGCAGTAATATCCTCGCCTACTTCCCCATCCCCGCGGGTGGCTCCCTGGACGAAGATTCCCTCCCGATAGTGCAGAACCACGCTCAACCCATCAATTTTTGGCTCTACGACAAACCGGGCTTTCCCGACCCGGTCATCCAATTTACGGACCCGCTCATACCAGGCGAGAGCATCTTCAACGCCGAAGGCATTTGCGAGCGAAAGAATCGGACGAGGATGGCGCACTTTCAAGAACTTATCCGAAGGCACGGCTCCGGCGCGCTGACTGGGCGAATCGGGTGTGACCCAGTCGGGATGGCTGGTTTCAATTTGCCGCAATTCAACCACCAGCTTATCGTATTCGAGGTCGCTGATGAGCGGGTCGTCCATTACATGATAGCGATGGTTGTGGAAGTTGATCTGCTGTTTCAGATATTCATAACGCTGTTGGAGGGCTACATCGTCCATATCAGCCACCTGTAATTATGCAAGAGATAAGCGTACAATTGGTCCGAGGCTCGAATGAAACGTTTTCTGTTCTTTATTTTACCTTGTATCTTTGTGGCCTGCGCAGCGCCACCGGTTCCCGTGACGAAGACACCCACTGAATCGGCATTTGAGCGTACCAAGCTTTTCGCAATCACCGCCGAAGCTGAAACACAAATCAGTGGATATCCGGCGAACGACGCCACAATTACGGCGATCATGGCGAACAAATACGCACAAGGAACCGAGATGGCAGCAACGATGACTGCCCAACCGACCCCTTCTCTTACCCCGACGATTCCGCCTGAATCGCCCTCCTGCCGTCCGGTCGATTTGAAGACTTCCTTTGCGTCGAACGGTGCAACTGGAAGTATCTTGCTTGGTGCAGGGCTGATAAATATAAGCAGCACCCCTTGCTATTTACAAGCTTGGCCGAAAGTCCTGCTCGTAGATCGGCAGGGCAAGCCGCTCGACGTGGATTATAACTATTTCGATATTAACGCCGGCGATTCATCTACAGCCGCGACGGAGCAGGCACAGGAATCCGCCACTGCGAAAATCGGCCTATGGCCGAAATGGGAAGCATGGATTTCATTTGTGTGGGGAAACTGGTGCGGAGCACCCGTCTCCGGCGGCGTGGTCATCCATCTGACGTTGAGCAACAATGCCGGGGTTGTCGATATCCCGACGGATATTAATGCCGGCGGAGCCTGTAATGCGCCGGGATATCGATCTTCCGTGGGCATTTCAAAAATGGAATCGGCAATACCTCCCCCATAAGATAAAATCGAATGAAAAGCCCGTTTGATGCTATTCCATTGAATAGTCAGGGAGAATCAGAAGTTCATTAATGATATTTGATAGACCCGTTCCCTTGGGGGGAACGGGTCTATTCTTGAAAAACCAGCCCATTGGTTTGGCCACCAGAAAACATTGTGATGGAAGTCAAAGCGGTAGTTGTTGAAGTGGATTTGCTGCTTAAGATCATAGAATCGTTTTCGGAGGGGGGAAGTGTCCTTGGCGGCTCCAGATTCAGGGGCCGGAAAGAACCCCAACAATCTTAATATATTCTGGAAATTGGTACTTGACAAAGTAGTACAGATGTTCTATACTATGCAAACCAATATAGTACAAACGTTCTAATACGACAAAGGAGGTCGTCATGAACACAAGCTTACGAAACAACCGAGGGTTCTTCTCTACACTAAAGGGTCTAACCGTCCGACGCGGGATGGCCTGGGGAGTCATCATCATCGGTGCATTA
>DASVKG010000224.1:0-12264 GCA_036385495.1 Anaerolineales bacterium
AAGAAGGACTTGCTGAACGCGGCTACCGGCTGATCATAAACACCGGCGCCCATGCCGGGCAGAGCGTCTTTCACCTGCACCTGCACCTGATCGGTGGCAGGCTGGCGCGCTTTGTGGTGGAGTGAAACCGCATTTTACAACCTGGTGGGGTAATCGATCCGGGTTAGGCTTTGCTGGAAATGAGCAAGGCGATGCCGATCAGGACCCCGCCGATGACGAACAAGGGAGTGATGTGTTCATTTAAAAAAAGAACGCTGAGCAAAATCCCAACCACTGGTTGGGCGAAGAAGGTCAGAGAGGCAGCTCCAGCATCCAGCACGGTAAAGGCAGTGTTCCATAAGTACATCGCCAGGGCAGTGGAGATGACGCCAATGAACAAGATGCCGCCTACCACGCCAGGTCCGATAGTCCCAATTTGGTTTGTCACCAATTCCCAGCCGCTGAGAGGCAGGCAAACCGGCAAGCCGCCGATAAAGGCTATCAGCGTGGCCGTCAGGACATCCGTGTCCCTGGTGACTTTGCGGATGAGGACCGAGTACAATGCCCAGGTCAAAGCAGCTGCTACCAAACAAATATTGCCCCAGAAGAAGGATGGAGAGAGGGCTGCATTGCGTGGGTCGATGACTGCCACCACACCAAGAGTGGCGATACCCAATGCCACCAGTCGCCTCGGGGTGATCCTTTCCGCCAGCAGCAGTGCAGCAAACAACAGGACGAAGGCGGGGGTAGTGGATGTTACCAGCGAGCCGTTTGCTGCTGTAGAAAGGTTTGTGCCGACAAATTGAAAACCGAGAGAAATGCCATATCCCACCAATCCAACCCCAAATATCTGCCAGAATTGGCGGCGGCTTACCTTCCAGCCCTTGCGGACTAGGACGATGATGGTCAAAGTCAGGATGCCCAAAGCGAGGCGAGTGACAATGAGCGAGAAGGGGGGGATGACTGCCATGACCACTTTGCTGACCACGTACATGCCGCCCCAAATGGCAGCCGCGGTCAAACCGGAAAGAAATCCCCAAATGGGGTTGGTATGTGTGGATTTATTTGGTATCAAAGGTTCTCACCAAAGAAGGGACAGAATTCGCTAAATTTATTTTACAGCCAAAACCCGGCGTATACCGTCCACACTGCAACTTAAATGGTAGACAGGCAGACTTGCAAGCTATAGGTGGAGATTTAAAAGAATCTTAACGTTCACCCATAATGTGATTTTCCATTTAAGAAATCTCATATGCCTTTGTGAGTGACATCTGTCACTTCTACTTTTCCTGTCTCTTGGCTAAAATGGTTACTCGACGAGTTCCAAGACATTATATCCATTTCAATCAGGAGAAGGGCATGAACAATAAGGCTAAGAAAGATGGTGGCAAATATCGAATTGCCTGGCTTCCAGGGGATGGGGTGGGGGTGGACGTGCTTGAGGCTACAAAAATTGTGCTTGATAAGATAAGTTTAAATGCCGAGTACATCCACGCTGATATCGGCTGGGAATTCTGGTGCAAGGAAGGCGAGGCCCTCCCGGCCCGTACCATCGAACTACTTAAAACGGTTGACGCCGCCATGTTTGGCGCCATCACATCCAAACCGGTGAAGACGGCCGAGGCAGAATTAGTTCCAGAATTAAAAGGTAAAGGGTTAACTTACCGTTCTCCCATCGTGCGTATGCGCCAGCTCTTCGACCTTTATAATTGCATGCGTCCTTGCAAGGGTTACCCGCATAACCCATTGAATTATAAAGAAGGCATCGACCTGGTGGTATTCCGGGAGAACACCGAGGACTTGTACGCCGGGGTGGAATTCAACCCGGTACCCGCAAAGGTAGCAGCGGTCCTGGCCGAGGAATCGAAACCATTTGCTCCCTTCAAGGATTTGCGCGGAGATCAGTATGCGATTTCCGTCAAGGTAAATACGCGCAAGGGCTGCGAACGCATCCTGCGGGCGGCATTCGACTTCACCAGAAAATTCGGCCGCAAGAAAGTAACCGTTGTGCATAAAGCCAATGTAGTGCGCGCCACCGATGGTCTATTCCTGGACATTGCCAAGGAAATCGCCAGGGAGTATCCTGAGATCCAGATGGACGAAGCGAACGTGGATGCCATTTGCATGTGGCTGTTGAAGAACCCACTCAGTTACGACGTATTGGTGGCTCCCAATCTTTATGGGGATATCATTTCCGATCTGTGTGCCCAAATGGTGGGTGGGCTTGGTTTCGCGTGCTCCGGGAATATCGGTGAAAAGTTGGCTGTCTTCGAGCCGAGCCACGGATCGGCACCCAAATATGCCGGTCAGTACAAGGTGAATCCGATCGCCTCCATTCTGGCTGCCAAGATGATGCTCGATTGGCTGGGTGAGGATCAAAAAGGCGCTGCATTGGAAAAAGCTGTTGCGGAGGTCGTTGAGGAAGGCAAGGTCAGAACCTACGATATGGGCGGGTCGGATACAACCCTTGAAATCGGCGAGGCCATCGCGTCAAAGTTGTAAAGGGACCGCGGGTCGAATGGGCTGCGAGTTCTTCGCCGTTGCACCGGGACCGGCAACCCCATATCCAAATATTGTCTCATCATTCAATGTCTTGATACGCCCCGGACTTGTGCCCGGGCTTTTCGACCGGCAAAATCAATAAAAGCAGAAGTTTATGGACAAGATTATCATACACGAAGTCGGACCGCGCGATGGCCTGCAGGCCGAGAAGAAGGTCGTCCCACTGGCAGAGAAAATTCGCTGGATCGACGGATTATGCGCGGCTGGCATTGACATCATCCAGCTTGGGTCGTTCGTCAACCCCGAGAAAGTCCCGCAAATGATGGACACCGACGCCCTTTTTAGGCATTTCATCGGGGACAAACCTGCCGGCGTGACCCTCTCCGGTTTGGTCCTGAATGAGAAGGGCCTGGAGCGCGGCCTGGCTTGCGGGGTGGAGATGTTTTGCATGGGCGTTTCGGCCAGCGAGACCCACAGCCGGAAGAACACTGGCATGACTTCCGCCGAGGCCCTCGGGCGAATTGTCCCTATGGCGAAGCGGTCCATGAGCGCTGGGAAAATAGTCCAGGCCTCAGTTCAGTCAGCGTTCGGCTGCGGGTTCGAGGGTCTGGTTGATCAGGAAAAGGTGCTGGATATCGTCAAAGCCTACCTGAATGCCGGCATTCACAACATAAGCCTGGCCGACACTGCCGGTCACGCTCATCCCCGGCAGGTAGAGGACCTGTACGGCGCCATACGGGCGCTGGACTCGTCGGTGGTCCTGGCCTGCCACTTCCACAACACTTATGGGCTGGGGCTGGCCAACTGCTACGCAGCGTTGAAGAGCGGCGTTACCTATTTCGAGTCTGCGTTTGGCGGACTGGGCGGCTGCCCGTTTACCAAACTGCCAGCTGGGAATGTCAGCACCGAGGACCTGGTCCACTCGCTTCAACGCATGGGCCTGCGCAAGGACATCAAGCTCGATGTGCTTCTCAAAGTGGCTGGTCAGGTTGGAACCTACTTCGATCGTGAATTGCCCGGCTTCATTTTAAAATCCGGCTCAATCGTCGATTTTCAGGGGAATCCCGGGTTGGGAGATGGTGCATGAAATTACTGGAAGGGATCCGCGTGCTGGACATGACCAACGTGCTCTCGGGACCGTTCGCCACCCTGCATCTTGCTCTGCTTGGAGCAGATGTAATCAAGATCGAGAATCCTGATGGCGGCGATCTCGCCCGCAAGCTGGGCAATGTGCCCAAGTACAACCAGGACCTGCTGGGCACCAGCTTCCTTGCCCAGAATGCTAACAAGAGATCCCTGACCCTCAACTTGAAGGCTGAGGAAGGCAAAGAAATCTTACGCAAGCTGGTCAAGATTACCGACGTGGTCGTGGAAAACTTCCGTCCGGGCGTAATGGCCCGGCTGGGGTTCTCTTATGAAGAGTTGTGCAAGATCAATCCCAAGATCATTTATTGTGCCATCTCCGGCTTTGGCCAGACTGGACCGGACGCCTTCAAACCGGCCTACGACCAGATCATCCAGGGCCTGTCGGGAGTGATGGCTGTCAATGGTGACGAGAGCCTCAACCCGCTCCGCTGCGGTTTTCCGGTCTGTGATACGGTGGGGGGGATGAACGCTGCCTTCGCCATTATGGCGGCCTTGTATTACCGCGAGCACACTGGCGAGGGCCAGTTCATCGACATTGCCCTGTTGGACTCGATCATGCCGCTGATGGGCTGGGTGGCTGCCAACCTTTTGATCGGTGGACAGCCGCCGGTCCTGTTGGGCAATGACAACTTCACCGCCGCTCCTTCGGGAATGTTCAAGACGCAGGACGGTTACATCAACGTTGCCGCCAACCAGCAGCAGCAGTGGGAGGACCTGGCTGACGAGCTGGGGATACCGGAACTTAAGACAGACCCTCGCTTCCAGGAGCGCGACACGCGCAAGGCCAACCGCTCCCTGCTCACCCCGCTGCTGGAGGCTAAACTGACCCAATACGCCACCGCCCACTGGGTGGAAGTACTAAATGCCAGGGGCATCCCGTCCGGCGATGTTGTCAGTCTGGAGACCGCCTTGACCTCCGAGCAGGCTAGGCACCGTCAGGTGATCGCCGATGTGGAACAGCCCGGCATTGGCAAAATCAAGATCTTCAACATGACCGCCAAGTTTTCCAAGACCCCGGCGCAGATCGAGATGCCGCCTCCCAGGCTTTCGGAAAATACCGGGGTCATCCTGGGTGAGTTGGGATACGACGAAGAGGAAATAAACGTTTTGAAAGAAAAATTGGTGATTTGACGATGTGCAGACTATGTAAAGCCGCCTCCAGGGTTACTAACCTGCGCGTTTCAAAAGGCTAAAGCCCGCACTCCATATTGAAGGAGAGATATATGGGAATGACACTGGTCGAAAAAATCCTGGCCCGGGCAGTCGGGCAGGCCGCCGTCAAGGCGGGAGACGTGGTGGAGCCGCGGGTGGACCTGGCCATGTCGCACGAGAACGGTGCCCTGGTGCTTAACCAGTTCCAGGAGATTTATAAAGACACCGGCCTTGAGGCCAGAGTCTGGGACCCTGCCAAGATTGCCATCATCTTCGACCACCGGATACCGGCCGAGAGTTCAAAAACAGCCACCAACCAGAAGAAGGTGCGCGAGTTCGTCGCCCTGCAAGGGATCGGAAAATTCCACGACATCCGCGGCGACGAAGGTGGCATCTGCCACCAGATTCTGCCGGAGAATGGGTACGTCCTCCCGGGAATGGTGGTGGTGGGCACCGACAGCCATACCACGAGCCATGGCGCCCTGGGAGCTTTTTCGTTTGGCATTGGCGCGACCGAAATGGCCTCCGTCTGGGCTCTCGGGCGAGTCTTAAACGTTGAAGTGCCCGGAACGATCAAGGTGGAGGTCCACGGTGACTTTCAGCCGTACGTCTTGCCCAAGGATCTGATCCTGTACCTGATCGGTCAGATTTCCGCACAGGGAGCCAATTTCAAGGTTATCGAATTCCACGGACCGGCGATTGAAAAAATATCGACCTCCGGACGTCTGACAATTTGTAACATGGCAGTGGAAGCTGGTGCAACCTCCGGGATCGTTCCGGCAGATGCTGAAACCGTGCAGTATTTGCATGCTGTCGCAGGAGTGACAGGCCCCATTGAAGTGGTGAGTCCGGACGTCGATGCTGTGTACGATCGAGTGATCGAAATCGATGCTTCGGTGTTGGACCCTCAGGTCGCCTGTCCCCATACCGTCGACAATGTCAAGTCCATCCAGGAAGTTACTGGGAAGCAGGTTAACCAGATCGTGATCGGCTCCTGTACCAATGGGCGTCTCGATGATATCCGCATAGCTGCCCAAATCCTGGAAGGTAAAAAAGTGGCCCGCAATGTGCGCATGCTGGTATTCCCGGCCTCAGCACGAATCTATCGCCAGGCACTCCAGGATGGATATTTGTTGACGCTTATGGAGGCCGGAGCTGTGGTGATGAATTCGGGCTGCGGTCCGTGCCTCGGCGTGCATCAGGGGGCATTGGCGGATGGGGACGTAGCCCTGGCAACCACCAACCGGAATTTCAAGGGCCGCATGGGCAATCCATCTGCCGAGGTCTTTCTTTGCTCCCCGGCTGTGGCAGCCGCCAGTGCATTGACCGGCATGATCACCGATCCCCGGAAAGGAGTCTGAGCATGTCCAAAGTAGTCCTCAAACTTGGTGATGATGTCTCGACCGATATCATTTACCCCGGGCGTTTCATGGCCACCGTGCTGCCTGCAGAAACGCCTCAGTATGTATTTGCAGATTTGGTCAATTTTAATTCCCGGGTAAAGAATAAGGAGATCCATCCGGGCAGCGTGATCGTGGCAGGCAAAAATTTCGGCTGTGGTTCCTCACGCGAACAGGCTGCCTCCTGCCTGAAGGGCCCGGGTTTTATTGTCATCGCCAGGGATTTCGCCCGCATCTTCCTGCAGAATTCCATTAATCTGGGGCTTAACACAATCATTTGCCCGGGTATCGAGGCGAATGAAGGCGATGAACTGGAAATCTCCCTAACGCAGGTGGTGAACCAGACCAGCGGGAAAAACTTCGAGCTCGTACCGTTGCCTCAGGCGCGGCAGGCGATCATCGACGCGGGCGGATTGATCCCATATACCCGCCAACGGTTATTACAAACAATAAAATAATCATTTATCAACAACGGCTCTCCAATATTGGATGTGGTCATACAGACCGTGAGCAATGCATGCGATGGCCCTTTGACAACAAGTAAAGTTGCAGGGTTGATCCAAATCATTTAAGAATCAGACCTTGGAGCAGCCGATAGCAACACATTTGTTCTTCCCAAAGTTCACCCGGATGACCCTTGGGGGAAGGGGAGAGAAAACCGCACCATGGCAACGAGTCTCATGCCTGCAAAGGGGGAAATTTAGAGTTGATGCTTAATAAAACCGTAATCAAAGTTAGGTACTTGACTAAATTAATAAAAAAGAGTAAAGTCTACTGTAATGAAAAGCGGTTTGCTCGCGGAAAAAGGTATTCGCAAGAACAGGTGATTTCGAGTATTCTGGAGCCGGTCTCTTTCCCACCCGAAGTCCAAATGCTTCGAATTCTTTTTCCAAAATAGCAGACCGTTATTTATTGTGGCAGTTATTTCAAGCCACAATATTTCGATATGGATGCAATCCAGGTTTGATCCTTTCCAAGTTCTGAGCGGATTGAGTTTTTTTTAAATATTTGCCCCCCTGATCATGGGTTGAGGCGAACAGAATCATTCAGCTCAAATAAAATGAAAGAATTAAGGAGGTGATGCCAGACAAAGAAAGCATAGTCAGCTACGCCGAAAAAACCCAGGAAATGGGTCCTTTTATTCACCTTTTTTCATCGGAGGAGAAAACGCATGTTTAAACGGTTGTCCTTAGTAATTTCTGCAATCGCGGTTCTGGGCATGATCCTGACTGCCTGCGGACCGGCTGCATCCACCTACACCTGCACCGATAAGATCGGTTGCGTAAAAATTGGTCCGACGGATCCAATTCATATCGCCTATCTGTTGGTCGTCGCTGGCCCCAACGCTGCACTGGGCATCGACTCACGCAACGGCGTGGAGATTGCCATCGATGATGCTGGCAACAAGATCCTGAACCACACCGTCAAGTTCGACGGTGAGGACGGCGGTTGCAGCGCGGATGGCGGCCAGGCGGCCGGCACCAAGCTGGCAGCGGATCCAACGATCATCGCAGTCATTGGCACGTCCTGCTCGAGCGAAGCACGCGCAGCGGAACCGCTGCTCTCCGCAGCCGGGTTCGTGACGATCTCGTCTTCCAACACCGCCATTGACTTGACCCTGGCCGGCAATGCGAACCAATACCCCGGCTACTTCCGCACCGCCCATAATGACAAGGTCCAAGGCGCAGCTGCAGCCGATTTCGTCTTCAATTTCCTCAAAATCACCAAGGCAGCCACCATCCATGACGGCAGCCTGTATGCCGATCAACTGCAGCAAAACTTCGCCGAGAACTTCAAGAAGTTTGGTGGAACGATCACCTTGCAGACCTCGGTCACCGTCGGGCAAACCGACATGAGCTCGGTGCTGGCTTCTGTTGCCTCCGGCTCGCCTGAACTGATCTACTTCCCGATCTTCCTGCCTGAAGGCGCCTTCCTCATCGACCAGGCCAAGACCACCCCCGGTTTGGAAAACACCAAGCTGATGGGCGCGGATGGCCTGTATTCACCGGATGTGATGAATACTGCCGGCGCGGCGGTGGAGGGCTTCATGGTTTCGAGCCCGCTGGTCCAGGGTGCCGCTTACGACGCATTCGTGGCTAAGTATGTAGCCAAGTTCGGTACGCAGCCCGTCAACATCTTCCATGCGCATGCTTATGATGCCTTCAATATCGTCAAGGCCGCCATCGAGAAGGTCGCTGTGCAGCAAGCCGACGGGACGCTCTACATCCCGCGCCAGGCACTGCGCGATGCCATGTACGCCACCAAGGACTTCCAGGGTCTGACCGGCGTCCTGGCCTGCAGCCCAACCGGCGACTGCGCCAACCCGATCATCGGTGTATACGAGTATCACTCTGGCGTCTATCCGCCCACCCTGATCTGGCCTACGCAATACATTAAACCCACCGCTACCCCATAAGAGAAAGTCTAGTGGATAAAAGAGGGGCGAGCCACTGCTCGCCCCTCTTTATAAAAAGCACTCCCATTTGAGAAGAGGAGTATAAGATGCTTCGAACCTGGCGCCAACGCATCACGATTACGGATATCTTCGTTTGGGCGATCGGCTTATCCATTGCGGGGGTTGTCATTTGGGGGAGCATCAGCACCCTGCTGCAAGGCCAGTACCCTGGAAAAGTTTGGCTTGACCTTTCGATCAAGGGCCTGGCACTCGGGGGTGTTTATGCTCTCATTGCCATGGGATATACCATGGTCTATGGTATTTTGAAGATGATCAACTTCGCCCACAGCGAAGTATTCATGAGCGGACCCTTCACTGCGGTCTTTGTAGCCCAAGCGCTTTCAAAATCCGGTTTTCTGAACAGGCAACCGGTGATCAGTTTGGCTATTATTTCATTGGTTTCCATGGGTGTTCCAACATTGATCGCAATCCTCCTGGAAAGAATTTGCTATCGGCCTCTGCGCAACGCACCCCGACTGGTTCCGCTGATCACCGCCATCGGGGCTTCTTTTTTTCTTCTGTACGTATTTCGCGGCCTGTACGGCTCCGGTTCATTCGGTTATCCGGCCATTACATCCCTGGAGCAATCCTGGGCGTTTGCCGGCATCCAAATTTATAAAACCCAGGTCGCCGTCATCGTCGGTGCGGTGGTGATGATGCTGGTCCTCTTCGGCATGGTGCAGTGGACGAAGATCGGGAAAGCCATGCGCGCTGTTTCCGAAGACAAGGAAGCGGCTGAACTGATGGGAATTAATGTCGATCGCATTATCGTTTTTACTTTCGGCGTGGGAGGCGCTTCAGCCGGCGCAGCCGGGGTCTTATATACCCTCCTGTTCCCGGTGGTTAACTTCTATATGGGCTTTTTCCCCGGGATCAAAGCCTTTACGGCGGCTGTCCTGGGGGGCATCGGGAACGTCCCCGGCGCCTTTCTCGGGGCGATCATCCTGGGTTTGCTCGAATCGGTGGGACCGAACCTGTTCCTGACAGGCTTGGGTGTACCCTCCCCATCCCAATTGAAGGATGCAATTGCTTTCATTGTTTTGGTACTCATCCTGATCTTCCGTCCGACAGGCATCTTGGGCGAACGGATCTCCAGGGACAAGGCCTAAGGAGGATGAAATGAAGAGCAAATCTTCATACTGGGTCAAAACACTCCAAAATGGGTTGATCGGGGGAGGCATATCCCTGCTCCTGGGGTTGGTCGGGATGGCCTTGGCTTTTGGAAAAACCTACATCATCAGCGGGGTGATCACCATGGGACAGATCTTCATCCTGTCTCCCTTCCTGTTCGAAGCCTACCTCTCCGTGCGGCGTGCGCCTTCGAAAGAACCTCGTTCGCTCTTTTTAGTCGGTGGGTTGAGCGGACTGGTGGGAGGCGCATTGCTGGCTGCATTCGTCCTGATCGGGGAGGTTGTAAATTTCCGGGCAGTATTGGTCAATGCCTCCCCTAACCTTTTCGCACTCTTAACCTTCAATTTATCCCTCGTTCCCGGGATATTGGTCTTGCTGGGTGTCAGCCTGGTGACCGGTTTGATCGCGGCAGGAGTATTCCTGCTTCCAGAGCGCATCAGGGCAGCCTTAAGCCAGGCTGTCATGGTGGTTGTTTTACTCGGTTTGTTCCGTGACCTGATCGTCACGGTAATGCTGCGTTGGGGGGTGGTGCAATATGCATTCCTTTGGATGTTCGCGGCGAGCGGTCTGAAAATTATCGGTGCGTTGGTTATTTTTGTACTGATCAGCGGATTGGTATATTGGAGCAAGGGACGAGACCGGAAGGCAATTGCTTTAAAAAGAAGTCCGCGCCAGCAGCGGGTGACCCGCTGGAGTACCCTGGGTGTGCTGGGTCTGCTTGTCCTCCTGCTGCCGGTCATCCTGGGGAGCTATTTCAGTGAGATCCTGGACAATGTCGGCATTTACATCCTGATGGGGTTGGGATTGAACATCGTGGTCGGGTTTGCCGGCCTGCTCGATCTGGGTTACGTTGCCTTCTATGCCATCGGCGCTTACACGCTGGGGATCCTGACTACCTCCGAGGCAGTGGGCCTTTTGCACATCAGCTTCTGGCTGGCGACACCGGTTGCCCTGGTGGTGGCAGTTGCGTTTGGTGTAATCCTGGGCCTGCCGATCCTGAAGATGCGCGGCGATTACCTGGCGATCGTCACCCTGGGTTTCGGGGAGATCATCCGCATAGTGGTCCTTTCTGACTGGCTGAAACCAATCCTGGGAGGTTCGGAGGGCATCCAGCTCATTGGAAAACCGGTGATCGGACCTTTGGTCTTGGCTAACCAACAGCAACTTTATTACTTGATATTAATTGGGATCATCCTGGCAGGATTCATTTCCATTCGATTGAAGGATTCCCATCTCGGCCGCTCATGGATGGCTTTGCGCGAGGATGAAGATGTTGCCGAAGCCATGGGGATCAACAAGGTCGTGACCAAGCTGCTGGCCTTTGCGATGGGCGCCCTCTTCTCAGGTTTGGGTGGAGCTTTGTTTGCCACCAAGATCGGCTCGGTCTACCCGCAAAGCTTCAGCTTTATTGTTTCGATCAACATCCTTTCGCTGATCATCATCGGCGGTATGGGCAGCATTCCGGGCGTTTTTGTCGGCGGGCTGGCTCTGGTCGGATTACCTTTACTGCTCAGCCAGTTCGCAGATTTCCGTTACCTGATCTATGGTGCCGTATTGGTGATCATGATGTTAATGAAACCGGAAGGCCTGGCACCGGAAGCGCGCCGCCGACTTGAATTGCACGAGGATGCGGTCGGACCGGGTCCCGGGGAAAAACCTCAGTCCGTGATTAAGAATCCAGAGCGCTAGGAGGAGACTGAAATGGCGATACTCGTTTCGAAAAAGGTAACCAAACGATTCGGCGGCCTGGAAGCTGTCAGCAAGGTTGATCTGGAAGTAAAAGAACACTCGATCTACAGCATCATTGGCCCCAACGGAGCGGGCAAGACTACATTCTTCAACTGCGTGACCGGTTTTTACACCCCCGAGGAAGGGGAGATCCTATTCAACGGCAGGAATATCACCGGCCTATCCACGGACCGGGTGACGCGGCTTGGGATTTCACGCACCTACCAGAACATCCGACTTTTCAAAAACATGACCGTTGTGGAAAATATCCTGGTGGGCATGCACCCTCACTTGAAATCGGGTGTGCTGGGAGCAATATTCCGCGATCCGCGCACCAACCGGGAGGAAAAAGGAGCTGTCGAGGAAGCCATCCGGCTGCTTGGTTATATCAATTTAAAAGGGAAGGGAGACCTGCTGTCCAAGAACCTGCCCTACGGTGAACAACGCCGCTTGGAAATTGGCCGGGCTCTCGCAAGTAAACCGTCCCTCCTGCTCCTGGATGAACCGACAGCTGGGATGAACCCCAGCGAGACGCAGGATATGGTCAGTTTTATCCGCCGCCTGCGGGATGAGTTGGGCATCACTGTTTTGCTCATCGAACACCAGATGCGGGTGGTGATGAGCATTTCCGAACAGATCACCGTTCTGGATTTTGGCATAAAAATTGCCGAAGGCACCCCGCTGGAAATCCAGAAGAATCCCCGCGTGGTAGAAGCTTATCTCGGGCGAGGCGCAGCCAGCGGCCTTGGCCAGGCCGTCACAGCAAACTGA
>DASVKG010000225.1:0-4259 GCA_036385495.1 Anaerolineales bacterium
CAAGCTGCGCAAAAAGGGCTCCATGTCCAGCTTTATGAAATGCGTCCAGCTATCTCCACCGGGGCGCATCAGACCTCATATTTGGCTGAGTTGGTGTGTTCAAATTCGCTAGGTTCGAATCTTCCCGATCGCGCCTCTGGCATTCTAAAAAACGAATTGCGGCGATATAGTTCATTGCTTCTGGAATGTGCGGAAACGGCCATCCTCCCTGCCGGTGGAGCCCTGGCTGTAGATCGAGAAATCTTTGCCAGACTGGTTACAAACCGGATCTCCGGCCACCCTTTTATCGAAATTGTACGGAAAGAAGTGACTGCAATACCTGTTGGCCTTGCTATCATCGCCTCAGGTCCACTGACATCCAAGCCCCTATCGCATTCTATTGCCACCCTGACCGGAGAAGAACAACTGCATTTTTACGATGCCATTGCTCCCATTGTATCTTCCAATAGCATCAACATGGAGATTGCTTATCGAGCATCCCGGTACGGTTCAAGAGAATATGGAGTTGGTGATTATATTAATTGCCCATTTACCAAAGACGAATATGACTCTTTTGTGGCAGCTCTGCTGTCAGCAGACCGCATTAAGCATTATCCCATCGAGAAAGAAATAGAACCTGAATTGGTCTCACGGGCTCAAAAATTCTTCGAAGGCTGTCTACCGGTCGAAATTATTGCCCGGCGGAGTCGTCAGGCCTTGGCCTTCGGTCCCATGAGACCAACTGGGTTGACCAACCCGCGCACCGGGCGATGGCCTCACGCTCTAGTTCAACTTCGCCAGGATAATCTGGCAGGAAGTCTCTATAATCTGGTCGGTTTTCAAACCAACCTTACCTACAAAGAACAAAAACGCGTCTTCCAAATGATTCCAGGATTGGAACAGGGTGAGTTCCTTCGCTATGGACAAATGCATCGCAACACTTATATTACTTCTCCGAAAACCTTGCTGTCTACTCTCCAATTCCGCTCCCGTTCCGATTTGTTTTTTGCAGGCCAAATTACAGGAGTGGAAGGCTACATGGGAAATATCGCTACCGGTCTGCTGGCTGGACTGAATGCTGCACGCCAATTCCATGGGCAGCAACCGGTCTCTCCTCCGGAAACAACCATGCTGGGAGCATTATGTCACTATATCACCCACGCAAATTCGTTGGATTTCCAACCAATGAAAGCCAACTTCGGCATCCTGCCTCCCCTCGACCAAAATACCAAAATAGACAAGAATGAACGTTCAAGTCTCTTTGCAAGGCGCGCAGAAGCAGACTTGAGCAGGTTTCTTGCGGAAATGAATTGAATTCTAATGTCTACGCGCATATTACGGATTTTTATTATTTCATTCTTGGGAATCATACTGATTGCGCTCTCAGCCATGGTGGTTTACCTCATCCTCCAACCTGTCTCCCACTTTAATGCTCAACGGGCATATCAAGATGTAGCCGCCCAGGTTGCGCTCGGTCCGCGTACACCGGGGAGTACAGCCCACACTAAGGCAATCACTTATATCCAGCAGGAATTGGAAAAGGCCGGATGGAAAGCTCAAATCCAGTCAACCGAGTGGCTCGGGTTTTCGGTTAATAATATTATTGCTTCCCGCTCAGATACGGCCCCTGCCATAATCGTGGGGGCACACTATGATAGCCGACTCCTGGCAGATCAGGATTCAGGCTTTGGACGACTTCAACCAGTGCTGGGCGCAAATGATGGGGCGTCAGGTGTTGCAGTTCTTCTGGAATTGGGGCGTACGCTCCCTCCTGACACCGTGCCGGTCTGGCTGGTTTTTTTTGATGCCGAAGACAATGGTGGTTTGGATAACCGGCAATGGATCATGGGATCCCGGGCCTTCGTTAGCTCGCTAACAGTAATACCTCAAGCTGCAGTCATTGTGGATATGGTCGGTGATGTAAATTTGAATATTTTCGAAGAACGTAATTCTGATCCTATTCTGACGGCCGAAATCTGGGCACAAGCTGCAGCCTTGGGATTTGGGAAATATTTCATTGCTACGCCAAAATACGATATGATTGATGATCACACACCATTTCTTGAAGCTGGCATTCCAGCAGTGGATATAATCGACTTTGATTACCCCTATTGGCATACCTCTGCTGACACGTTGGGTAAAGTATCTGCACAAAGTTTGAAGGTAGTCGGTGAGACCATCTGGAGTTGGATTGAATCGCAAAAATAAAAGGAGCAGTAAATGCATAAGAAAAATCCTACACCGACCACCCCTCCGCGTGAACGCGCATTCCTGGTCGGCGTGGAAGTACACGGGCAGAACCATCTATTAACTCTCGAAGATTCTCTTTCTGAGCTTTCCCTGTTATGCGATACAGCCGGGTTGGAAGTCGTTGGTGAAATGACCCAGAAAATTGACCGTCCCAACCCAGAGACATTTATCGGATCCGGGAAAGTGGATGAACTCAAGGCTCTGGCTGAGGACTCTCTGGCTCAAGTGATTGTTTTCGATAATGAACTCTCTCCCCGCCACCAGCGTGAGCTCGAAAAGCACTTGGGCGTGAATGTGCGGATTCTAGACCGTACAGCTGTTATTTTGGATATTTTTGCACAGCACGCTCGCACAAGCGAGGGCCAGTTGCAGGTTAAATTAGCGCAATCCGAGTATTTTCTGCCACGCTTGACTGGTCAATGGACTCACTTGGCACGTCAAGCAGGTGGAGGCGGTGGACGGTCGGGTTCAGTGGGAGGAGTGGGCTTGCGCGGTCCTGGTGAAACCCAATTGGAAGTGGACCGGCGTGCTGTCCGGCATGAAATCGCCCACCTCAAAGATGAAATCGAAAAAGTGCGCGCCCGCCGTCTTAGACACCGGGTCCAACGGAAACGCAGCCGGATCCCGTCTGTGGCCCTTGTCGGCTATACTAACGCTGGAAAATCCACCCTCCTCAACAAATTGGCGAAATCGGATATTTACGTTGCCGACCAATTATTTGCCACCCTCGATCCCACCACCCGTAGGGTCGAACTCTCCGGTGGTTACCAGGCACTTTTCACAGATACAGTAGGCTTCATACAAAAACTCCCCACAACGCTTGTAGCCGCCTTTCGCGCCACTCTTGAGGAAATTGCAGAAGCAGACTTGCTATTACATGTAGTGGATATATCCCACCCCAACGCCATGAACCAGGCAGAAGCTGTCCACGAGACATTGGAGGAAATCGAAGCCGAACACGTCCCGGTTATCACAGTCCTGAATAAGATTGACCGCTTATCCGATCCGGCTGCCGCCCGTAACGCAGTGGAGCAATTTCCACAGGCAGTTGCCATTTCTGCTCGTACCGGTGAGGGAATCGGCGATCTGCTCGGCATGCTCCGTAGTACACTTTACGAAACCTTTACCCCCATCCTGATCCGTCTTCCATATCAGCAAGGGCAGCTTATCTCGCTTTTCCATGAATTCGGCCAAATTGAACGCCTGGAACACGGGCGAAAAGGCGTTCTGATGCAGGGACGCATACCCGGGCGGCTAGTTGCTCAGTTCAAGCCTTGGCACATAAAACCGGGAGAGAAAGAAAAGGAGGAGGAAGATGATCCAATGGTTGAACAAAACGATTGATAAGCTGACCGGGTTTCTCACCCTCCGCAAAGGGCTTCTTCCACTCATTGGGATGTTCCTGATCGTTGCAAATTTTATTCTTCAGTTTCTCCCCGCCGGCTGGGTAAGGGAGAGTAATTTTCTGATGCATGTTGGTTTGTTGGTTGCCATATTCGGTCTCTTGCTGGCCTGGGTACTATAATCCACCCCCATATTTTCCTTCCAAACGCCTCGGTCTTTTATTAATAAAGTAAACCCCCCATCTTTTTCAATTCAAAGATGGGGGGTTTATCGGTTTAGATTTTCGGTCCTGCTTCGATCACTTCCTTCGGTGTGTCTGTTTCGAACTTCTTCATGTTATCAATAAATCGGGACGCAAGTTGTTTGTACTTCTTCCAGTATTCGGTCTCTTTTTGCCAGGAACGGGATGGGTACATAACATCTTCAGGTACTTCAGGGCAAATCTTTGGGACTTCAAACCCGAAAACTGGATCGGTGTAGAATTCCACATTTTCAAAAACACCGTTCAAGACTGCGGTAAGTAAATTGCGAGTGTGGCGGATGCTGATACGTTTGCCCACACCATAAGGCCCGCCCACCCAGCCAGTATTGACCAGCCAGCACTTGACTCCGTAGCGTTCAATTTTGCGACGGAGCAGATCAGCATAGTATGCTGGTTTGTGAACCATGAATGGCCCTCCAAAACA
>DASVKG010000226.1:0-6025 GCA_036385495.1 Anaerolineales bacterium
TGGTTCTATTCAGCTCCCCCCATCAGGCTGTCCCAGCGGGGGTTCGGGGAATTATGTTACACCTTTATCTCAGGATTCCTCATACCGGGGATGGGATATCTGGTCATGCGAGGTGCCCTGGATCTGGATGGCATATTTTTCGCAATTCCACTCACACTCTATGGCTTGGTGAGTATCCTCAGTGTTGAGATCCCGGACATGGAAGATGACCGCCTGAGCAATAAGAGAACCTGGGTGGCTCAAAAGGGGCGGCTTTTTGGATTTACGATAATAGGATGGCTGTTTCTTGCGGCGACGACCTATTTCTTCATGTTTCCCATATTCGATAAACGACAGATCCCACTAGACTTTCGTATTATAGGCTTGCTCTCGCTGCTCCCAATGGCAACCGGGGTATTTGGCATGCTGAAAAGACCCATCGCTAGGGAACCCGCCACCCGGATTGCGACATGGATCGTTATTTTGCTGGCTGTCTTCTCCATATTGGTAGATGTCTACCTGTTTTACATGGTAGGTATTTGGAGGTTGTGAAATTTTCCTGTTCTCTGGGAAAGGGTTTCGTCGCCTGACCTGCGGGTATGATATCGAGGCACCAAAACAACCAGTGGCGCCTGAACACCGTCTAAATCAGGCCTCAGATAGGGCCTTGGAGTTGTGGTTTTTCAACGGCTATTCTTATGTGCGGTTCTCATAAGCCAGTCTTGCACATCAAAAGATTTTTCATTTAAAGGTTTTAAGCGCGTATAACTCCCATCAGGTCCCATGACGCGCGCATGTGAATTATCCTTGAAATAATTTTCCAAAACATCCTGGTGAAGATAGCGCACATGGGTTGGATCCTCGACCGGGAACATGAGCTCAACGCGACGATCCAGATTGCGCGGCATTATGTCAGCGCTGCTGAGATAGACCTCCTCTTTGCCATTATTAAGAAAATAGTAAACCCGGCTGTGTTCGAGGAAGCGACCGACAATACTGATAACGCGGATCCGATCGCTCATGCCTTTGACACCTGGCTGCAAACAACTTATGCCGCGCACCAGCAGATCCACCTTTACGCCTGCATGGGAGGCCTCATACAATAATTTGATCAATTCGGGGTCAACCAGGGAATTGGTCTTTAAGATCAGATGCGCTTTCATTCCATCCTTTGCGTGTGCTATCTCACGCAGGATCAGCGCTTCCAGTTTTTGCCGCAAGTTTACCGGCGCGACGAACAATTTTTGATAATCCTGTTTTGAGGAATAACCGGTCAGATAATTGAACAGGGCGGTGGCGTCTTCACCAATGGCCTCGTCGCAGGTGAACATGCCGATGTCTTCGTAAATGAGCGAAGTTACCGCGTTATAGTTTCCGGTGGAGAGATGTATGTAACGGCAAATGCCTTCGCCTTCTTGCCGGACGACCATAATAATTTTGCAGTGAGTCTTGAGGCCATCCAGGCCGTAAACGACATGAACACCAGCGTGTTCGAGCATATGCGCCCAGCCAATGTTGCTCTCTTCGTCGAAGCGCGCTTTGAGTTCCATTAATACAGCCACTTCCTTGCCCCGCCCGGCGGCTTCCAATAGGGCCTCGATAACTCCCGCATTTTTTCCGATGCGATAGATCGTCTGCTTGATGGCCAAAACCTGCGGGTCGCGTGCCGCGGCGAAAAGAAAATCCACAACCGGGTTGAATGAGTCATACGGCTGATGAAGCAGGATATTTTTCTGGTTGATCGCTTCAAAAATACCGCTGATCGAGCTCGCGGATTGAAAAGCCTTGGGTACAAAAGCCTTATAAGGGGGGAATTTGAGATCGTCGCGTTCCACGCTGGTGGCTAACATCCACAAATTTCCCAATCCAAGCGGTGCAGGCAGTACATATACATCATTCGAATTGATCTCCAGGTTTTCGATCAGGAGATTGCTTACATCCTCCGGCATCGATTGGTTAATGGAAACTTGGACCACCGACCCGAATTTCCTTTTGAGTATGCTTTGCTGCATCGTCTGGAGTAGGTCGTCGGCTTCGATCTCCTGGATCTCCATATCCGCATCCCGGATGATGCGGAACGGGTGCGCCTCGACGACTTTCATGCCGGGGAAGAGTGAAGAAATGTTGGCTTTGATAACCTGTTCAAGCCAGACGAAATAATGATGATAGGGAATGGTTCCGTTCTTACGCACGCCACCCGAGGATCTTTTGATCGGCAACAGGCGAGGCAGCGTATCGGGTACTTTTATGCGCGCGAATTTGTATTTGCCTTTTTCATCTTTGATGACAACCGCCAGATTTAAACTGAGGTTCGAAATATGCGGGAAAGGATGGCCGGGATCAAAAGCCAGCGGCGTTAGCACAGGGTAAATCACTTCCTTGAAATAATCATTCACCCTTTTCTTCTGGGCCTCGCTAAGCTTGTCGTATTCCAAAAGGTGGATGCCGGATTTATCAAGACTGGGCCGTATCTTTTTATTAAAATAATGCAACGCCTCTTCATATAATTCAAGCGATAGCTTGCGAGTCGCTGCCAGGACTTCGGTTGGGTTGAGACCGTCGGGAAAGACCTCCAGAATATGAGCCTCGACCTGCCTGCGGATGCCGGAAACGCGCACCATGAAGAACTCGTCCATGTTCGTACCAAAAATGGAAAGAAATTTTACGCGCTCCAATAACGGGTTGCTTTCATTCTGTGCCTCTTCGAGGACTCTGCGCTGGAATTCAAGCAGACTGATCTCGCGGTTGATAAATTGGACGGGGGCTGTTTTATCTGTAGACATAGGCGTCAGCCTTTCAATAAAATTTTTGGAGTGAGCAGCCATTCAAGCGTGGCGCGGCGTTCTACTCGCAGGTCGTCTGTCGAAAGGCAACACACACCGCCTTTCTTAATGTTGATTGCAAGATCAAGATTGGCCGCCGCCAGAAGGCTGATCAGTAAACCCAGGCAAGGTTCATGACCCACGATGAGAAGTTCATCTGCCAGGTAGTTCTCCACGATAGCGCTGACGATCGAATCTGCTGTTCCGGCAGGCAGTAGCAGATCTGAAAACATCAAGTGCTGCTGGAGGTCAAATTCCTTTGCCAAGATGGATGCCGTCTGTTCCGCGCGGACATAGGGACTCGAGAGGATCAGATCGGGCTTAACCGCCAGTTTCTTCAGCCTGCCGGCGATTTGTTCAATTTTATCACTGCCTTCGGTAGTCAATGGCCGCTGGCGGTCATCTTCAAAACTCTGACCGTCAGGTTCCCTGGCAATTCCATGCCGCATGAGATAGATCATCATTGGATATTCTCCCAGGGGAAGGGGAGGTCGGACGCGGCATGCCAGAAATTGTTAAAATCGTACATTTCTTCCAGGTAACCCGATATGGCGGCCACATGGCGCTGCTCAAATAAATGGAGCACTGGTTTCGGATCGAAAGTGGATGAGGATGACGCAAAGTCTGACAGGCTCCGCAAAAGGATCTCGATATCCTGTATCCTGCCCATCGCGCCTTGATAATTTTTCATCCGCTTCAAGTTTTCCTGTGGAAAATTTCCCAGAGTTGGATGGATCATCTCAACCATATAACGAAATTTTTTGAAGGCAAGACGGACCCTGTGAATAGTGGCTGAATCAGAAGAATTAACCCAATTTACTCTTTGCAGGGTGGTAAGGAACGCTTCGTCAACCGCATGAAGCATGCGAATAGGAATGTTTTCAATTGCCCTGTTCTTGAGTATTTCGCTCCTCTTGACAATCCGTTTGGCAGTGTCGCCGCGTTTGACCTGTTTAAATATCTTTTTTACAGAACGCAACAATCGTTTTTCCCTTTTTTGCAGGTATTCCTGAAACAGAAGAAGCCCGGGGAGCTCTTGTATGGTTCCTGAAATTTCAGCCAGAATCACTTGTACGTCGCGCAGGCTGTCAAAGCCATCCAATTGGTCTTTAAAGGTGCAGCGTAATTTTTGCAGGTTTGGACCCAGGTTAAGCCTGCGAAGCAATTGGACGAGGGCAAGCATGCGGCGCGTAGCGATGCGCAGACCGCGAACGGCTTCGCTCGAGAATTCGTTCCGGCAAAGCTCACGTTCGGATTGGTAATTGTCCCAATGCTGGTCGATTAAAACCAATAGGAGTTGGGGCGCATCAATGGGAGTTGCTGGATCCTGTGTGTGAGCATGCGTGTCCATGGCATTATTCCGTTTCAAGGGTTACGCCGAACACTTCCTGAAAGAGCGCCTTGCGTTTTTCGATCGTCCATTTCTCCAGCATCAGGCCATTAGACAATTTCAACTGCCAGCCGTTTTTCTCACGCTTTAACGTAACATGTGCAATGCGGCTGGTATGGCTTACGTCCATGCTATCGGCGAGGCGCAGGAGGGCGGAAAGTTTCAATACTGTCTGGCGATCTTTTTGCAGCAGGGATTTTAAACTTTCTTCGTCTGGCGAAGGGGTTTTGCCGCGATGGAAACGCACAAGATTAGCGACAATATTTTGTTCGCGTTCGCTCAGTCCGATGAGATGGTTGACCATCAGCAAATAGTGTCCATGCTTGTCATGGTCAATGGTACCAATAAAATGTCCGAGGTCGTGCAAGAGCGCTCCAACTTCCAGGAGCAGGAGATTGCTTTTGTCAAGATTATGCAGGGAGGTTGACTGCAGAAATAATTCCGCTGCCAGCTTTGAGGTGAGCACCGCGTGCTCTTCATCAAATTGGTATTTGCGCCCCAAATGCAGCGCAGATTCCAGGACCTGTTCCCTTCGTTCCGGGCGCGGCGTATGCGACAACTCTTTGGCGATGTCCAGCAGGATGCCATCCTTCAGCCCCACGTTGGGGATGGCGATCTGTTTGACCCGCGCCTGGTTGGCAATGAGATGCAAAACAATCGCGGCTGCCAGGATCACATCAGCGCGGTCGGGGCGCAGCTTGAATTCGCGAATGCGTTCTTCTATGCTCATGGCGCTGAGGCGATCGATCAACTGCGCAAGTTCGTTCAGGGTGATAAAGCGGTCGCTCTCAGTCTTGAACAGTTTTTGGCGCAGGCGCCCGATCTCTTCCACGTTTCCACCGGTTCCCACGCATATGGAAATTTTTTCATCGCCAATCTCCCGCTCGATAAGCCGGCGGGCGGGTTCAGCGTATTCGTTTACGAGCTGGCTAAAGCTCTGTTCTGAGCCCGCTTTCTTTTCTAGTATTTTCAAAAGCCGCACTGCGCCCATGTTATAGCTGCCGGTGAAAATAATATTGTTCCCATTCGATAGGGTGACTTCCACGCTCCCACCCCCAATATCCATCACAAGCGTACGTTTGTTTGTGATATCCAGTGAATCGGCTACCGCCAGATGGATCAGGCGGGCTTCCTCATCACTGTCAATGATGTCCACCTTGATCCCGCACAGGCTAAATATGCGTTCTACCAACAGATGGCCGTTACCCGCCTCTCGCATTGCACTGGTAGCAACCGCTTGCAGGCGATAAACGTCAAAATCCTTTGCCACGCGCTGAAATCGACGGAATGCATCCTCAGTTTGTTGCATGGAGGATTCCTCTAATATTCCACCCGTGAAAACATCCTGTCCAAGCCGTACGGGGATGCGGATGTTTTCAATGGCTTTTACCTTCCATGAATCATCCACTTCCCCTACTGTCATCCGTAGTGCATTCGAGCCGACATCTATTGCCGCGATGTTTAACATGGATCTAACCAAACTTCCTATGAGTTTCGGGATGTGGCCTTTTCCAGTTGGAGGCCGGTGAGACAAAGGGCATGCACTCATAAAGGATATCGAACATAGAAATCCTTTCCATTCTATGAAACCGGGCAAAACCTTTCTGGATGAAGTCTTATTAATCGCTCGTTATTAAAGGATTTCAGAAGTTATCGGGTACCTTCCAAAGGAAAACTCCTTCATCTCGAACCAAGCGTTTGCTCCATCCAATCAAATGACAGTGCATTCTTGAGTGTGCCCATCCTGATGCATAGAGTGTCTTCCTTGCACGAATCATTCAAGCGTCTTTAACGCGCAGGTAAAATTGCCGGTTGTTAATGTTATATCAAATAT
>DASVKG010000227.1:0-4831 GCA_036385495.1 Anaerolineales bacterium
GAAAATCATCTCCTGTAAAATATTTATGAGTTCATCACCTATCCACAGCCTGCGCGTCCTGGAAGTTTATCAATCTTTGGAGACTTCTACTAACGGTTTAAACACAACCGAGGTAGCGTCGCGCTTGTCACTTTACGGAGAAAATGTTCTTTCGGAACAGACAGCTCAACCCAAATGGCAAAAATTCATCCATCAGGTTCGCCACCCATTCATTATTCTGATGTTATTGGCGGTCGTAATCAGTTTTTGGCAAAGAGACTGGACACTGGCATTTGTCATCCTTCTCTTAACGATTACAAACAGCGTTTTTTCCTTCTGGCGTGAGTACCGCGCTGAACAAGCTATCGAAAAACTGCGTCGCCTCCTACCCGCTTATGCACATCTCACTCGAGCTGGGACGGAAGCCCATGTCCCCGCAAATGAGGTTGTCCCTGGAGATGTGCTGATATTAGCCGAGGGCGATAACATACCAGCTGATGCTCGTGTGGTAGAGGAGTATGGGTTAAGAGTCAATAATTCTTCCCTTACCGGCGAAGCTGTTGCAGCTAGAAAAACTGCCGAAGCCTCGATAATTCCCAATATTAGCGACCTGGAACGACCCAACCTGATTTTCGCAGGCACATCTGTGGCTTCCGGTACCGGCAAAGCTGTGGTCTACGCGACTGGCATGCTTACCCAGTTCGGCCGAATCGCCCACCTGACCCAGTCCGTCCAGGAAGAACCTTCTGGGTTCCAGAAAGAACTGGAACGCCTGGGAAAAATTCTCACCTGGGTAGCACTGGTCATCGGCGGTATCGTCTGGGCGCTTGCCAATTATGAACCTACTATCAGCAACCTTTATGACAACCCCCTGCTCCTTGCTCTGGGAACCATAGTTGCTTTGACACCAGAAGGGTTGCCGGCCACGTTGACACTTTCTCTGGCAATTGCCGTGCAGCGGCTGGCAAGTCGCGGTGTGCTGGCCAAACGATTGAATGTCGTAGAAACGCTTGGAAATGTATCTGTTATTTGCACCGATAAAAGTGGCACATTGACTCAAAACCAGATGACCGTGCGTGAAGTTTGGGTGGCTCGACGCAGGCTGCAGGTTACAGGAGTAGGATATGAGCCAAATGGTCTATTTGTACCCTCACCGGTGCACAGTCCTTTCGAAAAGGACTTGGTTTCCTTGCTTGAAGCGGCGCTTTCATGCAATAACGCTCGTATCAATCCACCAACACTTGAACGTCCCACCTGGACTAGCTTGGGAGACCAGACCGAAGCAGCGCTCAAGGTCGCCGCATTAAAATATAATTTGAACGAAGCTGTTGTTACCATGCTTCTGCCACGTATCCACGAAATCCCATTTGATGCCCGGCGAAAACGCATGACCACTATTCACCGAAAGAGTGACCGGGAAATTTCACTATCGAAAGGTGCCCCGCGCGAAGTATTACAACTTTGCTCGCATATCCAAGTTGATGGAGGGATTAAACCTCTTGACGAAACACTGCGAAACGAGATTCTGGCAGCTAATGATGATTATGCCCGCCATGCCCTGCGCGTATTGGCATTTGCCAGCCGCGACCTCCCATCCCGTTCTGGTGCTTATACGGCCGAGTCTGTTGAACGTAACCTGACCTTCCTCGGTCTTATGGCCATGATGGATCCACCGCGCCCCGAGGTGGAAGAAGCCATAAAAACTTGTCGTAAAGCCGGTATCCGTATTGTGATGATCACAGGAGATTACGGCCTTACTGCCGAATCTCTTGCGCGGCGCGTTGGCTTGGTAACAGTACTCAATCCACTCATCTTGACCGGTGCAGAACTTGACTTATTGAGTGATATGGAACTGGAACAACTCTTAACCAAAGAAATAATCTTCGCTCGCATGGCCCCTGACCACAAGCTTCGTCTCGTTTCAGCTTTCCAAGCGCGTGGCGATGTAGTCGCAGTGACCGGTGACGGCGTTAACGACGCCCCGGCTCTTCGCAAAGCCGATGTGGGAATCGCCATGGGTATTATCGGAACAGACGTGGCCAAAGAGGCTGCCGATATTATTTTGACAAATGACAATTTCAGCTCTATTGTATCCGCCATTGAAGAGGGTCGGTCCATTTATGACAATATTCGCAAGTTCATCACCTATATTTTTGCCAGTAATATCCCGGAAGTACTGCCCTTCCTGCTGACTGGTGCGATTGGTATCCCGCCCGCACTAACAGTCCGGCAGATATTGGCAATTGACATGGGTACCGACATCCTCCCCGCCCTGGCACTTGGGAGCGAAAACCCCGAACCCGGCATCATGAATTATCCCCCGCGTCCATCCTCCCAGCTATTATTAGACCGGGGCTTGCTGACGCGATCGATCCTTTGGCTGGGGTTGCTTGAATCAGGGTTATGCTATCTTGGTTTCCTTTCGGTGTATTTATTCTCTGGCAATGTCGGACTTCTAAATCTTCCTTTCATGAACACGATCCCTTGGCCACACTTGTGGGACATACCCGGGGACGTAAATGCGGTCGCCAGAACCGTTTTCCTGGCTGGCGTTGTTACTGCCCAAGTGGGGAACGCTATCGCCTGCAGAACATTCAAGGCACACACAACCCAAATTGGCTGGGGAAGCAATAAGACACTCCTAGGAGGAATCGCTTTATCGTTATTAATAATTACCGGGCTGGTTTATATTCCCCCATTAGCGAAGGCATTCGACAACCAGGTATTTCCCCTCGTTTTATGGCCAGCTCTTTTGCTTTACGCACCAGTACTTTATTCTTTTGAATGGATCCGGAAAGGATTGGTCCGCATGTTAGAAAAGAATCAAGAAAACCGCACTACCAATTCCGATGAAAGGAGGTAATGAAATATGAAAGTCATTGTCATGGGTTGTGGACGGATTGGGTCGCAGGTCAGCCAACTACTATCGGTGCAGGGACATGAGGTGACAGTTATCGACCACGATTCAAATTCTGAAGGGCGGCTCGGACCCACTTTCAAAGGGAGCATTATTAAAGGCCTCGGCTTTGATCGTAACATCCTGATGCAGGCTGGAATCGAACAGGTAGATGCGTTTGTAGCAGCCAGCCAATCGGATAATGCCAATATAGTAGCAGCGCGCATCGCTCGTAACATCTTTCATGTTCCACGTGTGGTGGCGCGCCTTTATGACCCGCGCCGGGCAGAGATTTATCAGCGTTTGGGATTGACCACCATTTCCTCGACCAATTGGGGAGCGGAACGTATTTTCCAGGTATTAACCCACGTCGATATTGATGTGTGGAATACTTTCGGGGACGGGGAAGTCGCTCTCGTCCACGTTGAGCTGCCACCCCAATTGAACGGACGAAATGTATTGCACCTGAATGTTCCAGGGGAGATTATCGTAGTTTCAATCACGCGCAACGACCATGCGTTTGTCCCCGTTGCGGGTACAGAATTTCATGAAGGCGATCTGGTTCATTTGGCTGTCCTTTCTTCTGCAATGGACCGGCTTGAAGAGTTGCTGGGAATGGAAGGGAGGTAGAAATGTTTGTGATTATTGTTGGCGGAGGTAATATCGGCTCGCATCTGGCAAAATTGCTGCTGGAAGGCGGGCATACCGTAAAAGTCATCGAAGAGCGTCCAGCCTTGCTTGATAAACTCCCCAAAGAACTCCCAGCAGAGGTAATCATTGCGGGAGATGGCAGTTCTCCTCTGACGCTAGAAAGTGCTGGAATTCATAAAGCCAATGTGTTGGCAGCCGTGACAGGGTCAGATGAAACCAATCTGGTCGTTACGTCCCTGGCACGTTTTGAGTTTAACGTACCGCGCGTCATCGCCCGCGTCAATAACCCGAAAAATGCTTGGCTTTTTAACCAAGAGATGGGCGTAGATGTTGCCCTTAATCAGGCTGACATCCTCGCCAGGTTGGTAGCCGAGGAAATGTCTCTGGGCGACATGATGACCTTGCTTAAATTGCGAAAAGGTGAATTCTCTTTGATCGAAGAGAAAGTTCATCCACTATCCCCCAGCGCCAACAAAAGCGTGCGTGAAATTAATTTGCCGGACGATTCTGTTATTGTGGCGATCATACGCAAAAACCAGTTGCTCATCCCACATGGAGATTCGATCTTGCTGCCCGCAGATGAGGTAGTGGCACTCGTTCACTCATCTCAACTGAAACAACTCGCTGCCCTGCTCGGTCCGAAAGATCCCATCACGCGTGATGCAAAAACAAGCTAACTCAAGTCATATGTTTTTGCGGCGGGTTGAAAATTCGATCGGTTTATAATTAGTTTATCCTCTATTATTATCTCGTTGTGACCGGGAGTGTAACCACTAATATTGCGGGGATTACCCAAAGATTCTTTATGGCGAATTGTGGTCTCAATCTCCACTGCTGCGATAGTGACTCCAAGATTGTCGCTATCCCACCTTACATATTATCGTTTCCATACAATCAAGGAAATGCAGATATATCATTCGGGTCAGAACGCCGTCGAAGAGAATACGGGCGAGGCTCGCTAAGCCATTTGGTACAAGTGAGATGGCTGAAATCGCACCTCCAAATTGTGCTGGTAAATTACAGCAGAAACCTATGCAATTTTGCCGGTTAATTTTGAAGTGCTAGATTGTTCGATTTATTGAAGAATCACATCATGAATAGGGTCTTAATAACCTTTAGACTTGGTTTACCTATAAAACCAGGTCTAATTATTTCTATGTCTGCCATTTTCCGCACGCAGACTCCAGAATGGGTATAATAAAGGGGTTATTCAACCGGAGAAAAGTTCATGATTATTGCTTATTATCGTCCGCAAACCATTGAAGAAGCACTGAAACTATTATCAGCGCCAAATTCACACCCGCT
>DASVKG010000228.1:0-10116 GCA_036385495.1 Anaerolineales bacterium
CTCCGAAACCAAAACAACGCCCGTGTACCTGCTTCTACCCACCCCTGGCATACCTACGGCATGCACCTGGACGGCACACCCATCCACCACGACATCTCTACTTTGGAGAAATAGACGACATTTCTATTTGGGGTTGACAGAGGTAAATTATCAGGAATTTTTGGCTATCACATTTTGCCAAGAATTTGCCCTATAATTGTGATGTGTGAAATCCGGGTAAGATCATTGTGCTCCTGGCAAACACCAAGAGAAAGAGAGATCGGATGTTGTCCAAATTAAAGGATCTTCTGATCGGTCCAGCACTTCCCACCAGAGTCCTGGGCAACAAGCAATTGAACAAGGTCCGGGCGCTGGCGGCGTTCTCGCCGGACGCATTGGCTTCCATCGCTTACGCCAACCAGGAAATCTACCTGGGCTTGATCGTGGCGGGGAGTATGGGCCTGTCATATGCCTGGCCGATCGGTTTGGGAATTACAAGCCTGCTATTCATCGTGGCATTGTCGTATTTCCAAACCATCCACGGGTATCCCTCCGGCGGTGGATCTTACATAGTTGCCCGTTCTAACCTTGGGACCCTGCCAGGATTGTTGGCTGCGGCTGCCTTGCTGGTGGACTATCTACTGAACGCGGCAGTCAGCCTTACAGCTGGGGTTGCCGCCCTGGCATCGGCCTTTCCTGACCTTTGGCCGCATCGTGTGGCCATTGCTCTGGTATTGCTGCTGGTTATTACCCTAGTTAACCTGCGCGGGCTGCAGGAGGCTGGGACTTTCATGGCCGTCCCTGTGTATGTGTTCCTGGGAGCCTACCTGTCCATGCTCTTATATGGACTCATACGCCTCGCCACCGAAGGGCCAACTTCATTGGCGACCGTTGCGCCTCCGGCGATCCAGCCCGTCACTTTATTCCTGATCCTGCATACTTTTTCGACTGGCAGCACTGCTTTGACCGGCGTGGAAGCCATCAGCAACGGTATCCCGGCATTCCGGCAGCCCCAGGCGAAAAATGCAGGACGAACGCTGATGGTCATGGCTGTTTTAATGGGCTTGCTATTTGCCGGTAGCATCGGCTTGACCCAATTTCTAGGTGTGGTAGCCGGTCCGCAGGAGACCATTCTATCAGCACTAGCGCGACGGTTGTTTAGCAACGGAGTACTTTATTATGTTATTCAATTTGCCACGCTGGGCATCCTAACCGTGGCAGCCAATACAAGTTTTGCCGGGTTTCCACGACTGGCGGCCATACTTGCGCGGGACGGGTTCCTGCCACGCCAGTTCAGCAGTCTTGGAGACCGGTTTGCATTTACCAATGGCATCATCATTTTGGGATTCTTGACCGCTGTATTAATTGTTCTCTTTGGCGGAGACACCCATGCCCTGATCCCTTTATTCGCCATCGGCGCATTCCTAGCGTTTACGTTATCGCAAGCTGGGATGGTGGTCCACTGGTGGAAGATAAGAGGCGGGCAGTGGGGTTTGAAATCTTTGATAAACGGTATTGGCGCACTGGCAACCCTGACTACATTGGTTGTAGTCATCATTAGCAAATTTATTGAAGGCGCATGGATTACCATTTTGCTCATCCCGTTGATCGTGGTGGCCTTCCTGCAGATATTTGCACACTATAAACAAGTGGGAGAAGAGCTTTCCTTGAAAGGGCTGCCACCCTCGCTCAAACCTGTGGAGACCACGCGGGTGGTCATCCCCATTTCAGGCATCCACCGCGGGATGGTCGGAGCGGTTAATTTCGCCCGTTCCATCTCCAAGAATGTTACTGCGGTCTATATTGAACTTGAACCCGGGGCGGGAGAGAAGGCACGCATTGAATGGGAAGCCTGGTGGCCTGACGTGCCAATGGTGATAGTGCCATCACCATATCGTTCAGTCGTTGAGCCTTTGCTGCAATTCCTGGATGAAACTGACTCCAAGGAAAATGACGGCCAATTAGCAGCGGTGGTTTTGCCGGAATTTATCCCGGGAAAATGGTGGCAGACGCTTTTGCACAACCAAACTGCGTGGCTGATTAAAGCCGCGCTTCTTTATCACCGTCGTACGCTCGGGCGGGAGCGCATCATCATTGATGTTCCTTTCCATTTGCGCCAATAAGCAAAGGGAAAAAGGTTCCGAGGAATCTCAATTCTAATAGTCTACATAGGGTGGTATTGGGACTGGAGAAGCTCACCTTACACCACCAACGTTATCCCGCCTACACGGGAACCCCTTTGAATTTAAAAACGGTATGTTTTTCCAAACAAAATTGTTCTATAATAAACTCCACCTCGTGTATAGTGGACATTCATCTGCAATCATATCGAATATGAAGGAGTATTTATTCCAATGAAATCAATCTTTCCCAGCCTGGCAGTCACCACATTGATGATCCTCCTGCTGACAGCCTGCAATTTACCCCAGAACGGCGGCACGGGAACAGACACCGGCTCTGTTGATACCATAGTAGCTTCGACACTGGCGGCATTGACCCAAACTGTTCAGCAAACGCCTTTTACTTCTCCTTCCTCCCCACCTTTGTTACAGCCATCGATCTCCCAGACTCCCACCATGGTTCCCACCGAAACGATGGGACCCACGAATACACTGACTCCCACTCTTCATCCCACTGCGACGGTGGGACCTACGAATACATCAACCCCAGGTCTGGGCTCGATCGCAGGCGGGATCTTCGGGTATCCTTACGGCTACGTCCCGGCTCTGGCAATCGTGGCATTCGGCCAGGAACCGCCATATCGCTACTGGTACTTGATTAATGGGGCCGGGAGCACATATTTTTCGATGGACGGGTATATTTCTACCGGCAATTACCAGGTGGTCGCTTATGACTCATCCGGACACGCGGGTGGCTGCTCGGTAAATGTGCAGGTTATCAGCAACCAGACAGTGAATTGCGATATCACCAATTGGGGCGGAGGCTACCCGGCGAAACCATCCGGCGTGCCCACTCCGTAATAAATCTCCTTTTTGAATCCTTAAGCATTTTTGCGTTATATATTTGCACCCGGTTTACCTAAGGTGTTTAATACCCTGTCAAAACCAAACGATTTAAAGTCACTTTTTTAAGTGTTAGCGCGAAACGAATCCCTTAACGGGGAGGATGGATTCTCAGTAGGAATATTGAACTATGGGAGGAACAAGGATAAGTGCGTACGAGCGTTGGTTATGCGCATATCACAACGCTCCCCAGATAGTTGTTTGTTTTTAATAAAAATGAGGAACAGACAACTCTCCCTGAAAAAATTTTTGCCTCGATGGGTCCTACATATACATTTTTTCTTGCGGCAACAAGACTACCCAGTTTATCATCTTTTTGGAAACCAAACTACTAAACCTTGAAACCTGTCCCATCCACGTGCCGATCTTTTGAGGGAGGGGAAATCTATGAGAAATATAAACGGCGGCGGGGTCCTGCTTTCCTGTTTCGTTTGGTACAATCTCAAAGTTATTATTACACTTGCCATTTTCGTTCATTTGTTCTATACTCGTTTCAATTCTATTATAAATGCTGGATAGTGAAATAATACTCCTATTCATATTTTTTTACTTTCCCCGGAACCCATATGGACTTCAACCTTAAAGCCCCCTTCCAACCCACCGGTGACCAACCGGAAGCCATCCGCCAGCTCGTCGATGGCGTCCAGCGCGGGTTCAAACATCAGGTCCTGCTCGGGGCGACTGGTACTGGTAAGACGTTCACGATCGCTTCGGTCATCCAACAGGTGCAGAAACCCGCGCTGATCATGGCACACAATAAGACTTTGGCAGCGCAACTCTATGCCGAGTTTCGAGAGTTCTTCCCGGAAAACGCCGTCTCGTACTTTGTCTCGTACTACGATTACTACCAGCCGGAAGCCTATGTTCCGCGCCATGACCTTTTTATCGAAAAAGAGACCGAAATCAACGAGGAGATCGAGCGCCTGCGTTTGGCAGCCACCACGGCGTTAATGTCCCGTCGGGATGTCATTATCGTCGCCTCGGTCTCCTGCATCTACGGGCTGGGTAATCCGGAAGAATACGGCAAGGGTGTGGTGGGGCTGAAAGTGGGAGAAATTACCCGGCGCAATGCACTTATCCGCCAACTGGTGGATGGACAGTACCAGCGCAACGACATGGAATTGCGTCCCGGAACCTTCCGCGTGCGCGGCGACACCCTGGAGATCATCCCCGCCTACGAAAACAAACGCGGCTACCGGGTAACTTTCTTTGGGGACGAAGTGGAGCGCATCTCGGAAGTCAACCCATTGACCGGGGAAATTCTCTCCGAGCCGGAACAGGTGGATATCTACCCGGCGAAGCACTACCTGGCCGGGGAAGACCGACTCAAAGTGTCCATCGCGAATATTGAGAAAGAACTTGAAGAACGGGTGGCTTTCTTCAAAGCCAGCGAGAAATTGCTCGAAGCCCAGCGCATCGAGCAGCGCACCCAATATGACCTGGAAATGCTAAGGGAAGTGGGCACCTGTGCAGGAATCGAGAACTATTCTCGCCAGCTTGACCAGCGCGCCCCCGGAACACATCCCTGGACGCTGGTGGACTTCCTGCCGAGCGATTACTTGCTGGTGATCGATGAATCACACATGAGCATTCCGCAGATCCGCGGCATGTATAATGGTGACCGATCCCGCAAGGAGACACTGGTGGAATACGGTTTCCGCCTTCCCTCGGCGCTGGATAACCGCCCGCTTAAGTTCGAGGAATTTGAGCAGGTGATGGGCAGCACCATCTACACCTCCGCTACGCCCGGGCCATACGAGATGAGCCACGCAGAACAGGTCGTGGAACAGATCATCCGCCCAACGGGATTGGTGGACCCTGAGGTGGAGGTCCGCCCTACAAAAGGCCAAGTGGATGACCTGGTGAAAGAGATCCGGGCCAGGGTTGAGAATGGGCAGCGGGTTCTGGTGACCACACTTACAAAGCGGATGTCTGAAGATCTTTCAGAATACCTGATGGAACTCGGCATCAAGGTCCATTACTTGCATTCGGAAGTGGAAACACTGGAACGAATCGGGATTTTAAGGGACCTGCGATTGGGAGTGTTCGACGTGATCGTGGGTATCAACCTGCTGCGCGAGGGCCTCGATTTACCGGAGGTTTCCCTGGTGGCGATCCTGGATGCTGATAAGGAAGGCTTCCTGCGCTCCGACACAGCTCTCATCCAGACCACCGGACGCGCCGCCCGTCACATCGATGGAAGAGTGATCATGTATGCTGACCGGGTCACAGACTCTATGAAACGCGCAATAGACGAAACCAGCCGCCGGCGGACCAAACAAGTGAAATTCAACCAGGAACACGGGATCGTGCCGGTCAGCATCCACAAAGCTATCCGTGACCTGACCGACCAAATGTCGCCGCGGGCAGTTTCCGAGATGAAAGGCGAGTACAAGACCGGAAAACACAAAGACGTCACCTCGAGTTCCGAACTAAAGAAGGTGATCGTCGAGATGGAAAAACAAATGAAGGAAGCAGCCAAGAATCTCGAATTCGAGCGCGCCGCGGCTTTGCGGGACGAGATGTACGAATTAAAATCAATCCTGGCAGACGATCAGAATTTGAAGCCTTGGGAACGGCTTAAATTGTTGGTGGGCGAGGACTGAGAAGAACCGGGGGGCTTTTGATCCTTACGATTTCCCTTTTCGTTCACTCATTGGAACAAGTTGCCCCCAATCGATTTTGCTTTTACTTCCAACCGTGTACCCCTCGCAATGGGACGAACGCCACAGCCAGATTATCCTGACGCTTGAAATCCTGCCCATCCCGTTTCCAAACCTCCAAATGTTGATAACCCCGACCACCCACCGGGATGACAAGCCGGCCTTTATCAGCCAACTGGTCAAGCAGCGGCTGCGGTGCAGTGGGCGCGGCGGCTGCAACCAGAATCCCATCGTATGGAGCGGCTTCCGGCCAACCCAGCGACCCGTCCCCGGTGTGAACATAAACGTTGTCATAACATAAGTCGTTGAGTATCCTAGCGGCCTGGGTCGCAAGTTCAGGGATCACCTCCACCGTATGTACATCTGCCGCGAGCAATCCAAGCACCGCTGCCTGGTAACCGGACCCGGTGCCAACTTCCAAAACCCGGTCGCTGGTTTCAACGTGAAGCAATTCAGTCATCAAGGCAACTATATAGGGCTGGGAAATCGTCTGTCCCTGGCCGATAGGCAAGGGGCCATCAGCATAGGCCCAGGCGAGGTCGTCTGGAGGAATGAACAAATGGCGCGGCACTGAGTCCATGACCGCCAGCAGGCGCGGGTCCAGCACGCCGCGGGCGGTTATCTGTTCCTCAACCATATGTCGGCGTGCAATCCTAAACTCAGCATCGTTCATTGCAGACGTTCCGCGATCATACGGTCCACTTTCCCCATCGGGTAGTTCTCCAGTTCTGCCGGGACAACCCAAGCCAATCCGGCAGATTCCACCGGCCTTGGATCTCCATCCACCAATTCACATATAAAAGCATGCAAAGTGATCCGAAAGTGGGTATAAGCATGTTGATAAATTCCAAAAGATTCACCTACATGAATTTCGACACCAAGTTCTTCCCGGATTTCGCGAGCGAGACAGGCTCTGAGGCTTTCTCCTTTCTCAACCTTTCCACCGGGAAACTCCCACATTCCACCCAGTAAACCTTTCGATGGGCGCTTTGCCAACAGAATTTTCCCATCCCGCCGCAAGACCGCAGCAGTGACGGTGTAACGAGGGATTTCGACCTTGGGCTTCAGTACCGGCCGCTGTTCCTGGAGGCCGAGCGCTCGCGCTTTGCACAAATCCATGAGTGGGCAGATCAGGCAGGCTGGGTTGCGCGGCAAGCAGAGGGTGGCACCCAGATCCATCAGCGCCTGGTTGTAATCCCCGGCATGACCTTTGGGCAGGTTTTTTTCGGCCAGTGCCCATAGAATTTTTTCCCCTACCGGGGAGTCGGCAGTTTCGGCAACATTAAAGACGCGCGCGTAAACCCGCCGCAAGTTCCCATCGAGCGCGGCAGCATCCAGACCAAAAGCCATCGAAGCAATTGCCCCCACCGTGTACCGCCCAATGCCGGGAAGTTTGCGCAGGGCGGTCAAATCGCGGGGCAAGTTCCCGCCGTATTTTTCCACAACAATCCTGGCAGCTTTATAAAGGTTGCGCGCCCGGCTGTAATATCCAAGACCTTCCCATATGGAGAGAGCCTCCTGCTCGGAAGCTGCTGCCAAAATCCCAACGTTCGGAAACCTGTCCATCCAGCGCTCGAAATAGGGAATAACCGCTTCGACCCGCGTTTGCTGAAGCATGATCTCTGATACCCAGACTGCGTATGGGTCGGAGTGACCGCGCCAAGGCAAATCCCGTCCATGATGCGAAAACCAATCCAAGATTTTTTTGGAAAATTGGGTCATAACAAAACACGAAGGCACGAAGAGAAAAAACCTTTACTCGTGTTCCTCCGTGCTCCTTACCTTCAGGTATGATATTGTGGATGGTGGTTAAAACTGGAATCCGCTGCGCGCCGGTATCACTTTATAGGAGAAATTCTGCACCAAGGCAAAAAGTTTATCCTGCAACTGGGCCCAGCTATCCGAATTTAATGCCCGTTGCACGTCCACCAAGCCTTCAGCCATTATGCTGACCTGGATCTGTGGATATTCACCAAATACAGTCGCCCAAGCTTCCGCCGGCTGAAGCCCCAATCGCTGCACACCAGGGACAAATTCATTGATCACGAATTCGAAATAATCCTGTTCGTGATCAGGGGCGATATCCCAGGTCATGATGAGTTTAACAGCCATCTCTTATAATCCTTGCACAAATTGCCAGATTTAAGCAACCAAAAAGCGGGGTAAACATGTTTTTTTAAGTATTAGTATTTTCGCATTACGTTGAAATCATCTGCTGGAACCTCACAGGTAATCAACACAAGGCTACTCCCTCTGGTAATCCAACACAATCACCTTCGTTTCGTCGGGGAGGGATGACTTGGAGACTTTAAGCGTGGGCATCGTTTCGGCTTCGTGCAAACCCATTTCCTTCATAAATTTATCCAGCTTGTCGAGCGGCACCTTTGCCTCCTGGGAATAGAAGTGCATCGGAATGACGATATTTGGCTCCAGCAGGCTGACCACCTCAGCAGCCTTGGCCGCGTTCAGCCCAGTCCCACCGCCCACAGGAACAAGCGCCACATGCACCGTACCCAATGCCTCAATCTCAGCCTGTGTCGGCACCGAGCGCAGGTCACCCAGGTGCGCCACAGTGATGCCCATATAATCGAAAACATACAGCGTGTTCCGAGGTTTATCGGCGGTTGTCTTCTTACCAGACACATCCGTCTGCACACCGGTAATAAAGACACCGCCAATCTCAAATTCTCCCGGCCCGGTGATGGCGTGACTATAGCCCTTCACTGTGTTCAGGCAATTATGTCCCGGTGCATCATGGCTGGATGTAACAATATCGGCCTTTAGCTTTAATGGTTCGTAGCCAACCGTCTCAGCGTCGAATGGATCAGTGACAACCGTCGCCATGCTACGCTCTGTCAGTCTAAAACAAGAATGTCCATACCAAGTAATCTCCATAAAGGTCTCCGTGAAGGCTATTATACTCGTATAATAAAAGGGTGGAAAATGTACTCAAACCCCGCGGCACCCCGGAGGCTTCGGTAAACCATACAGAGGATGGCTGGCGACTGGACATCACTGCTGGAAAGCGTGGCACATATCGTCTTGCCCAACTCGACGACTACGTGGTATTGTCCCGCCGGAATTTCCGGCACTCTCCTCCCTTGAACATGCGCCTGCAAGCCAAGGTTTCTGCCTCGAATCTCCCCGGGACCTGGGGTTTCGGGCTGTGGAATGATCCTTTTGGCTTTTCGATTGGCTTTGGCCAAACTGAGGGACGGTTACCGGTCCTGCCGAACGCTGCCTGGTTTTTTTATGCCTCCCCTCCAAATTGGTTGTCTTTTCGTGACGGAATCCCCGCCCACGGTTTTTTTGCCGGGGCAATTAACTCCCCGCGCATCCCGTCTCTACTACTTGCACCAGCACTTATCGCTTTACCCTTGCTGGCATTTAGACCTCTCTCCCGCCTTCTGCGATTGCTGACAGGGAAAATCGTGTTGCAAGATGCCGCAGCGATATCAGTAGATGTTACCAATTGGCATGAATACTCAATATGTTGGCTACGCGAAATCCTTGAATTCAAAATAGACGGTGAAACCGTTCTTAAAACACCCCTTTCACCCCGTCCCCCACTTGGCCTGGTACTTTGGATCGATAACCAGTTTGCTGCCTGGACTCCAGAAGGACGACTTGCGTACGGTACGCTGGACATCCCGGCGGCGAGTCTGGAGATCAGATGCATCGAAATTAGCAACTAAAAGCTGCTGCCAGGATATTTTCGGGGGATACATGAAACATGAATAAAACTGCGAGAATTTATCGATCAAAACGACAAGAAATCCATCAAATCATTCTCATCCTTACGAATTAACCCATGTTCCAGGTATTATTCATTCTGTGGGTTGCTTTTCAGGTGAGAAGGAAGACTGATGAATCTCTATATTCGCCGCTTTTAGGAAATTCATGGCATTATCGTCCGTACGGTATGCTACGCTGTATACCAGGCGAGTGATTCCAGCGTTAATCAATGCTTTAGTACAATTGATACAAGGGAGGTGGGTAACGTAACAGGTGGAACCCCTCGTTGAAACCCCATGCAAAGCGCCTTGGATGATTGCATTCGTCTCGGCATGGATGGTGCGTATACAATGACCGTCCACCATTAAGTGACCTTCTTCGTCACAATGCGGTTGTCCAACAGGGGAGCCATTAAATCCGGTGGTCAGGATACGTTTATCAATCACCAATACACAACCAACAAAAGCGCGATCACAGGTACTGCGCTCTGAAACGGCATACGCAATCTTCATAAAATAAGAATCCCAATCTGGACGCATATTGTTTCCTTTCGTAAAAGAATAGCAGACTGCGACGATTATACTGCTGGTTGTATTTTTTTCTAAATCAAAGTGGTCAAAACAGGGATAAATGGACGATTTATGTTTCAATTTTATGCAGAATGAATTAATAACGCCTGGATCTGCCTCCTCAACATCCAGTTATTTCGCTTACTA
>DASVKG010000229.1:0-34029 GCA_036385495.1 Anaerolineales bacterium
TCGTTGTTTTCCCGGCACCATTTGGACCAAGAAATCCGACAACCTCACCCTGTTTGGCCTCAAAGGTCAAATTCTCAATTGCCCTTCGTGAGCCGTAATCTTTCGTGAGACCAGTGGCACGGATCATGGGTTTTCCTTTAATAAATGTGATTAATTACGGGCGAAATAAACGGCACTGCTGCCTTAGGGCAGCGGTGCCGAGGGGTGGCATCGATCAATCGATTAGTACTATACAATTAAAGAGGATATAAAGTCAAGTGGTTTTATTTTTTCTAATCAAACCCTAATCTGAAAAGAATTTTACATTGATTTTCAAGCGTCAATGGAATCAACGGGGGAATTGAGATACAAACATAGAGATTGTTTGAATTGACTAAACAAAGTATGTTAGATAAAATTGGGCGACATGGAGACTGGGAAATTAATGTCTCTTTGATTCTAAATTGAATTGGAGAGGATACATGAACCTTCTTTGGCTTGGCAGCCGTCATGGACTTAATAATTTCGAGCAGGTTGCAATTGTTTTCGTTCTTGTGGCAGCGTTCATTAGCTTGGCTTATGCTTGGTGGTTACGTGGTATTGTACTCAAGAAGGATAAGGGGACAGCCAAGATGCAGGAAGTGTGGAATGCCATTCGTATTGGTGCTAATTCATACCTGGGACGCCAACTGCGTACCATTTTGCCTCTTATCGGCATTCTGACTTTAGTAATGTTTTTTAGTGTATACATCGTTCCCCCCAGCCTGGAAGCAAAGGAAGAGTTCAAGGCTTTTGGAGACCAGGGCATAACACTAATTATTGCTATTGGACGCACGATTGCCTTTATTATGGGGGCATCCTTTTCTTTGATGGTTGGTCAATTGGGAATGCGTATTGCTGTCCAGGCAAATATCCGCGTCGCAGCAGCCTCCCGCAGGGGGTTCAATGAAGCTTTATCTATTGCATACTATGCCGGTACGATCACGGGCATGCTTACTGACGGCCTTGGATTGCTCGGCGGAACGCTGATTTTCATCGTTTTTGGTAAGGCAGCACCAGACGCCCTCTTGGGTTTTGGTTTTGGTGGAACGCTACTGGCTTTATTCATGCGGGTAGGTGGTGGAATTTTTACGAAAGCCGCAGATGTGGGTGCAGATCTGGTGGGCAAGGTCGAGAAAGACATCCCTGAAGATGACCCGCGCAATGCCGCCGTAATTGCGGACTTGGTTGGAGATAACGTAGGTGATTGCGCCGGTATGGCCGCTGATATTTTCGAATCATATGAAACCACTATTGTCTCAGGCCTGATACTTGGCCTGGCATTGGTTGCACTTACAGGAAAATTGGAGTGGATTATCTACCCCTTAATCATTCGCGCCGTGGGCGTGATTAGTTCGATGCTGGGTACCTTCACAGTACCCATCTGGGAGAAATTCCCACTTAAATTCTTACGCGCTCACGACGCGGAAGAATCCATGTTTCGCTCCTACGAGGTATCCAGTGTATTTACTGTTACCCTCTCCATCTTTTTAGCATACTTCTACGCTCATGATTGGCGTCTGGCCGCTTTGACCGCCGTTGGTGTGGGATTGGCCGTGGTGTTCAACCCGCTAACTTCATATTTCACGTCCACCAAAAAAGCGCCCGTCAAAGAAATTGTCAAGTCCACCGACACCGGTGCAGCAACCACCATTCTGTCTGGCCTGTCGGTTGGGATGGAATCAAGCGTATGGGCGGTGGTAGTAATTGCAATCAGTTTCATCATCGGGATTTTACTTTACAACGGTGATGGTGCGAGTTATGTGCTTTACGCAGTCGCCATGATCGGTATCGGAATGTTGAGTCACACTGGCAACAACGTAGCCATGGACTCTTACGGCCCTATCTCTGACAATGCCAACGGCATTGGTGAAATGGCCTGGCACGGTATGGAGGACGAAGAAACCAAAGCAGCTCGCCAGATCATGGCTGACCTTGACGCTGTAGGCAATACCACCAAAGCCATTACCAAGGGCGTCGCAATTGCGTCAGCAGTAATAGCGGCGGTCAGCTTGTTTGGAGCTTACATTGCAGATGTAGCCCGCGTGCAACTGCAATTGGGACAAACCGTAATGGAAGTCATCCGTCTCTCAGATACAAAAGTATTCGTTGGGTTGCTGATTGGCGGTGCATTACCCTGGTTGTTCTCTTCGCTTTCCATTCGGGCGGTAAGTCGTGCGGCAGGCAAGATCGTGGAAGAGGTCCGGCGCCAGTTTAAGATTCCGGGCATAATGGAAGGCACCAAATTACCCGATTATGCTGAAGTGGTTGGCATCTCCACTGCTTCGGCGCAGAAGGAACTCATCCCCCTGGCGACCATTTCGGTGCTGATGCCTTTGGTGATCGGCCTGGTGCTGCAAGTGGAGGCCCTGGGCGGTTTCCTGGCGGGAATTATCCTCTCTGGTCAGTTGCTGGCGGTTTTTATGTCCAATGCCGGCGGCGCCTGGGATAATGCCAAGAAGTCCATAGAAGATGAACCGCGCAACCTGGTTGAAAATACGGGTAAAGGCTCCGAGCGGCATAAGGCAGGTGTGGTGGGAGACACTGTAGGTGACCCATTAAAGGATACTGCTGGCCCAGCTCTCAACCCAATGATCAAGGTTGCGAACCTGGTCAGTCTACTGGCTGCTCCAATCATTGTTAAATACCCAATACAGAATGCAAATGGTTCGATCAATTTTGTTATTGCCGGAATTGCTGCGGTCCTACTCGCTGCAACTATCTGGGCAATTTCCCGGTCGAAGGCCCCAATGCCCACGTTCAAGAAAGAAACTGTATAGACCAACAAGTTAAATAATATAAAGCCTCCCGCATCACGACTGCGGGAGGCTTTATATTAATATTTTCAATAATTTAAATCTATTTTATTTATTCCCAAAATATCGCCTTTGCCACTCGAACAACTTATTCAATGCCTCGATGGGCGAGAGTGAATTGACATCCAAGCTATTGAGTTCATCCAAAAGAGGATTAGTTTCCGGGAAGAGAGCAACTTGCTGGGCCGCTTGTGGATTGATACGGATTGCTTGCCCGGAGGACTTTTCCAGTTCCGCCAGGATCTCAGTTGCCCGTTGAATAACAGGGCGGGGGAGACCTGCCAATTGACCTACATGGATGCCGTACGAACGGTCCGCGCCTCCGGGGATGATTTTGTGCAGGAAGACAACAGTACCATCAGCTTCAGTAACAGCAACATTAAAATTGCGAACACCAGGCAGCAGATCCGCGAGTTGAGTCAATTCATGGTAATGGGTGGCGAAGAGTGTTTTCGCACGCAGTGACGGGTGATTATGAATATACTCGACCACTGCCCAAGCAATGGATACTCCATCATAAGTGCTTGTACCGCGCCCGATTTCATCCAGAATGAGCAGCGACCTTTGGGTGGCATGGTGCAAAATATTGGCTGCTTCGATCATTTCCACCATGAAAGTAGATTGCCCGGCATGGATTTCATCCTGGGCTCCAATGCGAGTAAATATACGGTCCACCAGTCCAACTCTGGCGGATGCCGCTGGAACAAATGAACCCATTTGTGCCATGAGCACGATCAGAGCAGCTTGTCGCAGGTAAGTGGATTTACCAGACATATTCGGACCGGTGACAACCCGGACGATCTCTCCCTTTTCAAAAATAATATCATTGGGAACATATCGTTCGCCATGCAGACTTGTTTCGACAACAGGATGACGGCCTTCATGGATTTCCAACACATCATCTTCCCGGACCTCGGGCCGGACGTACCCCCCCAGGATAGCTGATTCTGCAAGAGCCGAGAGCACGTCAAGCTCAGCGAGAGTCCGGGCGGCATCCAGCAAGCGGTCTGCGGATTTGGCCAGGGATGCACAAATTTCCCGGAAAAGGCGTTGTTCGATATCCCGGATGCGTCCCTCTGCGTTAAGGACGAGTGTTTCGTACTCTTTCATCTCCGGAGTGATGAAACGTTCGGCATTGACCAGGGTCTGTTTGCGAATGTACTCAGGTGGGGCATTGGCAGCCTGTCCCTGAGAGATCTCGATATAATATCCGAAAACTTTGTTGTAACCGACTTTAAGAGTCTTTATCCCTGTACGTTGACGCTCAATTCCTTCCAAGTTATTGATCCACTCGCGGGCGTGGCGGGATGCCTCGACAACTCCATCCAACTCAGCGGAATAACCGGAGCGGATAATGCCGATATTTTGAAGGGTTGCAGGGGGATCATTGTCAATGCCAGATTGAAGCAAGCCAAGTTCGTCTGTACAGGGACTTAATAAATTTAGGGGCAATTCAGGTGAAATGGTTTCGGTGGTAAATAAATGTAAAATTGCCGGCAGGGAAAGCAGCGTTTCACGCAATGCTACCAAGTCGCGCGGTTGGGCGTGACCGGAAATGACACGGTTGATCAAACGTTCCAGATCAGACAACGGCTTTAGGGCGGAACGTAATTCAGCGCGCAGCATCGAGCGCGAAAAGAAGAACTCAACACCTTCCTGACGCGCAATGATACGGTTCACATCAAGCAACGGCTGGCTGACCCACTGACCCATCAGGCGTTTACCCATTGGTGTAACGGTGTGGTCGAGTACACCTAGCAAAGAGCCTTTGGTTCCTCCTCGTAAAGTTTCGGCCAATTCCAGGTTGCGGCGGGTTGCGGCATCGAGTGTCATGAACTCGCCCAGGCTGTAAACGCGCAAACCGGTCAAAAGAGGAAGGGCTGCCCCCTCGGTTTCCTTCAGGTATTGGATAATGGCACCTGCTGCACGGATAGCAAGTGGGAGATTCTTTAATCCAAAACCATCCAGGGTGGAGGTTTCAAAATGTGCGAGTAAGGAGTCCTGGCTTTTGCCGGGCTCAAACCGCCAGGCAGGCCAGGACGTCAGGTGACCGGAAATGCCATTCGGAATTATCAGGTTGTCCGGGTGGATAATTTCAACCGGGTGGAGACGAGTCAATTCAGCCCGGAGGGTTCCCCAGGCCAAATCCGGCGCTCCTGAAACAGAATCCGCCACCATTTCAAGTTCGGTAACAGCGAATTCCCCTGTGGTGATGTCCACATAGGCAATCCCAGCGCGGCCGTTATCTACCACAATTGAGGCGAGATAATTGTTACCGTCACCGGGAAGGAGGCCAGGTTCGACGATCGTACCCGGAGTGACCACTCGAACAACGCGACGTGGGAAGATACCCTTGGCAGGCTGGTTACCGACCTGCTCGCATATGGCTACATGATAGCCTTTCTCGATCAACCTCGAGAGGTAATTCTCAACCGCATGATAGGGGATGCCAGCCAGCGGGACGCGCAATCCTTTGCCGATTGGCCGGGAGGTAAGTACGATGTCCAGTTCACGGGCGGTGATTTCGGCATCCTGATCAAAGGTTTCGTAGAAATCCCCGAGACGGAAGAAAAGAATGGCGTTGGGGTACTGCCGTTTTATTTCAAGGTATTGCTGTCGAATGGGAGTTACATCTTCGGTCATGTATACATTTTACTTCGTCTTATGTATCCATGCAGGTAAACAAAATTCTGCGCTATAATTGAATCACTATACTCAAACGAAAAGGAGACTGATATGGCTAGCGTAACGTACGATCACATTACAAAGGAATTCGGTAGTGTTATAGCAGTGAATGATTTGAATCTGCAAATTGACGACAAAGAATTCCTGGTTCTCGTTGGCCCTTCGGGCTGCGGGAAGACAACCGCCCTGCGTATGCTTGCTGGGCTGGAGGAGATCACCAAAGGTCAGATCAAGATTGCAGACCGTGTTGTCAATGATGTTCCCCCGAAAGATCGCGACATCGCAATGGTGTTCCAGTCCTATGCACTCTATCCGCACATGACGGTTTATGATAATTTGGCCTTTGGCCTGAAATTGCGCAAGACACCGAAAGCTGAAATCAAGCGCCGGGTACAGGAAGCAGCAGATATCCTGGGAATTGGAGAATTGCTGACACGTAAACCGCGCCAACTTTCCGGTGGTCAGCGCCAGCGCGTGGCGGTTGGACGCGCGATCGTACGCGAGCCTAAAGTCTTCCTCTTCGACGAACCGCTTTCCAACCTGGATGCCAAACTGCGCGGTGCCATGCGTTCCGAAATCACCAAACTGCATCAGCGTTTGGGTACAACTTTTATCTATGTGACCCATGACCAAATGGAAGCCATGACAATGGCCTCGCGCATAGCGGTCATTAACAAGGGTGTACTCCTGCAGTTGGATACCCCGCAAACGCTCTATGACCACCCGGATAACATGTTCGTGGCTGGTTTCATCGGTGCTCCGGCGATGAACTTCTTCCAGGCGAAATTGCGGAAAGAAGGAAACCAGCTAATTGTGGAGACCAATTCCTTTAATTTGCCGATCCCGCCCGAGCGTATGAAAGCTTTCCAGGCTTACGTTGATAAACCGATTGTTTTCGGCATCCGACCTGAAGATATTTTCAATCCAATTTTCGTACCACCAGGTATTCACGTTGCCGCGGTTGAAACCAAGGTGGATGTGACCGAACTGATGGGTAACGAAATCTTCCTATACCTGCTGGCTGGCTCGGACAATATCGTCGCGCGCGTTGACCCGCGGACTGATTTCCACATCGGTGACAAGGTTCAGGTTTCCTTCAACTTGGACAGATGTCATTTGTTCGATCCGGAAACCGAGCTGGCTATCCGGTAATTTGGTTTGATCTCAAAGACCGCCAGGTGCGATTAGCCTGGCGGTTAATTATGTTTGAGGTGATTTTTTGATGACAAAATATATACTTGTTATGATCCGACATGGTCAAAGCACTTGGAATCTGGAAAACCGTTTCACCGGCTGGACGGATGTTGACCTGACCGAGCAGGGTTGTCAGGAAGCTCGCACGGGGGGCCAATATTTGCGTGATAAGGGATTTACGTTTGATATCGCGTACACATCCGTACTGAAACGTGCCATCCGAACGCTGAACATTGTTCAGGAGGAGATGGCACTGGAATGGATCCCAGTAGTCCGAGCCTGGCAATTGAATGAGCGCCATTACGGTGCGCTTCAGGGACTGAATAAATCCGAGATGGCCGTAAAATTTGGTGAAGACCAAGTGAAAATTTGGCGACGCAGTTATGATGTCCCGCCACCCGCGCTGGAATTAAGCGATGAGCGCCACCCGCGCTTCGACCGCCGATATGCGGATCTTACTCCTGCGCAGCTACCGGCGACCGAATCGCTTAAGATCACGTTGGATCGAGTGCTTCCTTACTGGAACAGCACCCTGGCCCCGATGATCAAATCAAGCAAGCGGGTACTAATAGTTGCACACGGCAACAGTATCCGGGCAATCGTCAAGTATCTGGATAATATATCCGACAAGGAAATCCCGGAACTCAACATCCCTACCGGCATTCCGCTGGTATACGAACTCGATACGGACCTCAAGCCAATAAAACATTATTACCTGGCAGATGAAGAGACTGTCCGAAAAGCGGCGGAGGCTGTGGCTGCCCAGGGTAAAGCCCAATAATAAATAAAACTGGCGTCTTAGAAAAACGCCAGTTTTATTTATTCAGGGGTTTCATTAATTTCGCTTGCGTCCGAGCAACGTTAACAGGGCAGAGAGACCCAGGGCAGCAATCACAATTACTATTACTACGCTTCGGGCGGTTGATGCAGGCAACCCTGGTGAGGGGGTTGGGGTCGGAGGAACAACCGTCAAGGTAGAGGTGGGAGAGGAAGTGGGCCATGGGGTGATGGTAGGAAGCCCAGTGGGAATGGAAGTGGGTAAGGTGGGAGTTGGTGTATATGCGCCGCGAATAATGATTTTTTGATCCGGGTATATGGCGTATTTGGAGTTCAATCCATTCAAAGTGCGAAGGTCGTTTAGAGATATGCCATATGCCAGTGCAATGGCAAGGGCGGTGTCGCCGCGCTGGACGATATATGTAATGGATCCATCCGCGTTGGGCGTGTTCGGGATCATGGTCGGCTGGGGAGGAATGTAGGAAGGTGGTGGAGTGAAGGCACGCGGAGTGCCGCCTGTGGAACGACCACAATCTATAAGGTAGTAGAAAGTATCCCCCGAAACAGCCACACCCGCACCAATATCCTGCAGATCGGAGGAAATCATGGTGTTCAGATGAGGGGCGTCCTCGGTCCATTTTTCCACTGCCTGTTCGGCGGTCATGCCAACGCCTGCGGCGATATTTTCGGCGAAGAAACCAGGGCTGCCATTGCTTAAATCACCTGCCACAGCGTAGCCAGCTTGCAGGGCACGTTGGAAGGGATGTAACCCGTCGGCGCTATTGTGGGTTCCGGTACCGATGGACAGGATGTAATCTGCTTGTTTCTGGGCAATGCTCATCAGGATGGAATTGGGGGTGTAAGGTGGCAACCCGCGAGAGGATCGAAAGACATTTACTGCATTGATCAGTTCATAAGCTGTAGAATGTTTTGAAATTGAAGTCGATTCGGCGCGAACCATTCTCGGCGAGATTGAAAGCGCCAGGATCAGCAAGCAGGTAATAAGAGTTGGCAGCATTTTACGCATCAAACAATTATAACGTCTGGTCGGCAGGCGGACAAACTTGAAATCTGAAGGAAGGTCCGGCTCTTCAAGTGGGAAAAGATCATAAGAGGGGGATATTTGTCCCGATGCGAGGTGACATTGTTCATGATTTTACGACGGCCTCAGGCAGTACAATAAAACGTCAGGAGACTCAAATGTCTATATTGACCCCGGGTCGCAGGTGGCAGCCGCCATATATGCCCTTCAAGCGAGAACCTTTCGGTCGTCGTGTGTTGGCTACCGTGGAAGAAATTCTCAAAGGACCAATGTGGGGCTGCCGCATGTGCGGTAATTGCCTTTTACAAGAGACGGCCTTCATTTGCCCCATGGAATGCCCAAAGGGCATGCGCAATGGACCCTGCGGTGGGTCCACGCCGGAAGCTTGTTATGTAGATAAGACCCGGCCATGCATCTGGTATGAAATTTACAAACGTTCATTCAAAATGGGACGCCAGGACATGCTCATGGAAGTACTGCCGCCCCTGGATTGGGAGAAAGTTGGCTGTGAGACTTGGGGGGATGTGGCTGTGCAAGTAAAGAAAATGGGACTCGGGAACGTGGTAAAAGGATTGACTTCACCCGAAGAGCGTAACCAGACTTGGGATGGGATATTCCGACCAGTCCGCCAGCCAGAATGGTGGCAAGGGGATAGCGAACACCACGGACCGAAAGATTCTGAACCCGCCTCGGAACTGGAACGCAGGTTAAAGAATGGAGAATTTGTTATCGCCTGCGAGATTGCCCCGCCCTTATCCGCTTCGACCAACAAGCTGACCAGCAATATAGATCTGGTCAAACCATATGTTACCGCTATAAATTTTACCGATAACGCTTCTGCCACTCCGAGGATGGCCTCCTGGGCATGCAGTAAAATTGCGATCGAAAGGGGTGCCGAACCAGTCATGCAGATCGCCGCCCGTGACCGCACACGCGCAGGCCTGCAAGGTGAAATCCTGGGCGCTTCAGCCTTGGGAGTGCGAAATGTGCTATGTGTCACCGGTGACAGCCCGATACTGGCACCCCAACCGCGCGGCCGGATGGAGATCAACGACCTGGATGCCATCCAGATGCTCTGGATCCTGCGCCGCATGCGAGATGAGAGCCGCTATCTGGATGGGCGCGAGATCAAGTTCCCACCCAAGTTATTTCTGGGAGCAGCCGCTTCACCCTTTGCGTCTGATCCGAAATTCCAGGCGATGCGGGAGCACAAGAAGGTTAATGCTGGCGCTCAATTCTTCCAGACAAATCTGGTCTATGACATAGATCGAATGGAAATATGGCTTAACGAACTCTCCAAACGCAAAATCCTCGATAAAGTCTATATCATGGTGGGCATCACTCCCCTTAAGAGTTTAAAGATGACCCGCTATATGACCGAGGTACCGGGAGTATGGGTGCCGGAATCGATATTGAAGCGCATGGAAACCGCCGATGCCGCAGGGAACGCACAGGAAGAGGGCGTGCAGATTGCACTTGAATTAGCCCAAAAGATCAAGGGCTTCGAAAACCAGGGTATTCATGGACTGCACATCATGCCGGTTGGGTGGGAAGATATTGTCCCACGCATTGTCACTGAGGCAGGGTTGATGCGGCTGGATTCCAAAATATCTTGAGACGAGTATAATCCAGCAATGCTAACCCTTGCCATTCTTGCTGGCGGTAAGTCTCAACGTATGGGGCGGGACAAGGCAATTTTACCTTTCCAAGGGGAGGCTCTAATCCGTCGAGTTATAAGCATGTTGGCGGGGCTTGAGGCGGAGGAGATTATCATCGCACCCAGAACTGCTGAAAATCTTTCCATTGGCATAAGAATCGCATCAGACTTGGTTCCGGGGCGCGGACCGTTGGGAGGACTCTACACAGCCCTTTCTGCTGCCTCATACCAGGCAGTTGCAGTAGTTGCGTGCGATATGCCGTTTGTCAATGCGGGACTGCTGGCACATCAACTAGATGTCCTTTTATCTGACAATTTGGATGTTGTAGTACCGTCCTCTGAGAAAGGATTGGAGCCGCTACACGCCCTTTACCGGCGGGATACCTGCCTGCCTGCTGTAAGGGAGGCAATTAATGCAGGAGAGCAACGGCTAATTTCCTGGTTTCCAAGGGTCAAAGTACGCATCCTGACTCAAAAAGAGATAAAACCTTTCGACCCACATGGTCTTATATTCTTGAATGTTAACACTCCCGATGAACTTGCCAACGCAGAAAAATTGGCCACCCAACTTCCCCATAATTGAAAGTGCACAACGAAGGTTGACACCAACGTCCTAGTGAATCAGGAGGTTTTATGACCAACAGTAAAATTAAATTCAAACCCATCTCTCAAAAAGTCAGGGCCATTGTCAATGAACATGGCGGCCAGTCCAAGGATGTGCTGGAAATACTCGTTGCGTTGCAGACTGAGAATGGAGCATTGATGCGCGAGACACTGGATGAAGTGGCGCGTTCTCTTGAAATACCGCCCGCCAAAGTTTATGGAGTTGCATCATTTTATTCTATGCTGGAAGTTGCGCAAGCCGTACCTGCTTCTACGACCTCAAAAATTCGAGTATGTGATGGACCGGTATGCTGGCTGTGTGACGGCGATATTAAGTCCGTGGGCGACTCAGTGAGGAAAACACATCCAGACTCGAAGGTAGAGCGAACGAGCTGCCTCGGATTGTGTGATCGGGCACCAGCAGCCCTCGTGGGTGATGAACAAGTGGGCCCGATTCAGGCGGAGAAGATTAACGATATTTCCGTTGATGAAATTAGAAAGCCTGTTGATTATAAGGTTCCACGCCCCGGGGAAGTGCGCGTCATGCTGGCAAATGCCGGTATTATTGATCCCGACTCGCTGGAATCTGCCTTATCGATGGGAGCATATGAAGGATTACAGGCTGCGTTAAAGCTCTCTCCAGAAGATGTTATTGATGTTGTTGAACAATCCAATCTGAATGGGCGCGGCGGAGCCGGGTTCCCGGTTGGTAGAAAATGGCGTTATGTAGCTTCTGCGTCCCGAATTCCAAAGTTTGTTATTTGCAATGCCGATGAATCCGAGCCGCTAATTTTCAAAGACCGGGTACTGATCGAGACAAATCCACAACAAATCCTGGAAGGTATGGCGATTGCCGGATATGCCACTGGTGCGAACACTGGATTTATTTACATCCGCGGCGAATATAGCAATCAGGCGCAGCGTTTGGAACGCGGGATCGAGCAGGCGGAGAAGAAAGGCTGGCTAGGGGATAACATTGCGGGAAGCGGTTTTTCGTTCCGTGTCCATGTCCATCGCGGCGCCGGGGCATACATATGCGGGGAGGAAACTGCGTTGATCGAATCGCTCGAGGGGAAACGCGGCGAGCCAAGGGTGCGGCCTCCTTATCCACCTACATCAGGGTATCTAAATCTTCCCACGCTGGTAAATAACGTGGAAAGTTTTGCTGCGGTGCCATCCATCCTCCAGCGCGGAGCTGCGTGGTACAAAAACCTAAGCAACAATCCTGCGGGCGGGACAAAACTGTACATGGTCTTGGGGCACGTCAACCATCCAGGGTTATTCGAAGCGCCTTTCGGCTTGACTCTGCGACAAATCATGGATGATTTCGGAGGTGGACTGCGAACCGGTTCGAAATTTCATTTCGCATTATGCGGCGGCGCAGCGGGGACGATCGTGGACAAAAGCTTACTGGATACGCCCATCGATTACACTTCGGCAGAGAAAGGAATTTCACTGGGGGCAGGGGCATTCCTCGTTTGCGATGAGCGGGTTTCACCGGTAGCGATGTTGCGGGAATTAATGCACTTCTTTAGCGTGGAATCGTGCGGCAAATGCACTCCCTGCCGCGGTGGTACAACCCGCTCGTATAAATTGCTTACCCGTATCGCAGATGGGCACGGTGAAAATGGAGATATTCAAGAGTTGGTCACACTTGCAGAGGTGATGCAGGCGGCATCTTTTTGTGGTCTGGGACAATCGGTGAACCTGCCGGTCAAATCGGCATTAGCCCATTTTGGGGAAATATTTGAAGCTGGAATCATGAGGAGCTAAAGAGATGACGATCAACCTGAACATCAACAACAAATCCATCCAAGCTCATGAAAACCAGACCGTCCTTGAAGCCGCACATGCGAACGGGATCATCATCCCAACCCTTTGCTATCATAAAGATTTGTCGCCAGTCGGGTCATGCCGTCTATGCGTAGTGGAGGTTGAAAAATGGCGCGGCCAAGTGGCAGCATGCAACCTTCCCGTCTCAGAAGGCATGGTTGTACAGACAGAAACACCATTATTGGTGAGGTCACGCCGCAGCGTGCTTTCTCTTCTACTGCAAAATTACACAGATGCCGGTTACACCTCGCATGATGGGACTGATACTGAATTTGAATATTGGTTGCGGCAATATGATATCCGACTACCGGTTGGGGAAGTGCTTGCGCCTCGTTTTCCAGTTGATAGCGATCCCAACCCCTTTGTATGGGTGGACCTCAATAAGTGCATCCTGTGCACACGCTGTGTCCGCGCTTGTGAAGAGGTCCAGGGACGTTTTGTTTGGGGGGTGGGTGAACGAGGCAGCCATTCCCGAATCATAGCCGGTGCTGATACTACCATGCTGGAAGCTCGGTGTGAGTCTTGCGGTGCTTGCGCGGCATATTGCCCAACCGGCGCATTGGACCATAAACTCTCCATCCAGCAAGGACAAGCTGAGCGGAAGGTGACAACAACCTGCACTTATTGTGGAGTGGGCTGCCAATTTGACCTGAATGTGAAAGATGGCAAAGTAATCGGGGTAACTTCAAACCCAGCTGCACCTGTCAATGGGATGCACCTGTGCGTTAAAGGGCGATATGGATATGATTACATCCACCATCCAGACCGTTTAAATGTCCCGCAGGTGCGGCGTTATCTGTTAGAGGGAGGGGTAAAAATTCTTTCCGGGCCCGCGTGGGATTGGGTTGAGACCGATTGGAACACGGCTCTGAATCTCACGGCCCGGAAATTGGCTGGGACACGGGACCATTATGGCAGCTCGAGCATTGGCATTCTGACTTCGGCCAAATGCCTAAACGAAGAAACCTACTTAATGAATAAATTGGCGCGACAAGTTCTTGGAACGAATAATATCGACCACTGTGCCCGTCTCTGTCACTCTTCAACCGTTGTAGGGCTTACCACATCCTTTGGTTCGGGCGCCATGTCCAACTCGATGGACGATATTGCCGACAAAGCAGCAGCCATCTTTGTGATCGGATCCAATACTACCGAACAGCATCCAGTCTTTGGATCCCGCCTGCGACAGGCGGTGCTGCAGCGCGGCGCGAAGTTGGTGGTCGCAGATCCAAGACGGGTAGATATTGTTGATTTCGCAAAACCTGCCTACGGGGGCCTTTACCTTCGCCAGCGACCGGGCACGGATATTGTCCTCCTAAACGCGATGATGCACATTATTCTTCACAACGGATGGGAAGATAAGAGCTTCATTGATGCAAGGACGGAGGGTTTTGACGAGTTTGCGGCCACCATTGAGAGCTATCCACCGGAAAAAGCGAGCGAGATTACGGGAGTGCCGGTCGGGCAAATATTTGAAGCTACAGAGATCCTAGCATTGAACAAGCCAATGGCAGTAATCTGGGCGATGGGGATCACCCAGCATATTATTGGAGTAAGCAATGTGATGAGCCTGGCAAATCTTCAGATGTTACTCGGTAATATGGGCGTGGAGGGCGGAGGGGTGAACCCACTGCGAGGTCAGAATAATGTCCAGGGGGCGTGCGACATGGGCGGGCTGCCCAATGTTTATCCTGGATATCAGAATGTCACCAATGAGGAGGCCAGGCTAAAATTCGAAGCAGCGTGGGGCGTTTCATTACCAGACAAAGTAGGCTTGACCACCACCGAGATGGTTTCCAAGTGCGAAGGAGGACAGATACGTGCTTTATTCATATTGGGCGAGGATCCGGTCATGAGCGATCCGAATACTGGCCACATCCGTCATTGTCTGGAACAGTGTGAGTTCCTTGTACTCGAGGAAATATTTCCATCGGAAACATCGGCCTATGCGGACATCCTTCTTCCCGGGGTCAGTTTTGCAGAAAAGAGCGGGACTTTCACAAATACGGAACGCCGAATACAGATGTGCCGAAAAGCAATTGAACCTTTGGGTGAAGCCAGACCGGACTGGCAAATTACAGCCGAAATCGCCAGACGAATTATCATTAACGGAAATCAGGATATACAACCTGCTCCGTATTCTGGATGGAATTATAACAATACAAGCGAAATCATGTCAGAGATAGCTGCGGTTACACCATCGTACGCCGGGGTATCACATGCTCGCCTGGAAACAGGGGAACGATTACAATGGCCAGTTAATGGACTAGATCATCCCGGGACGCCCGTCCTGCATGTTGGAAAGTTCACGCGGGGAAAAGGAAAATTCGCATCCGTTGATCATATTCCGCCTGCAGAGTTACCTGACGGTGAATACCCAATGCTGCTTTCCACTGGTCGGGTACTTTACCACTGGCATGGGGGACAGATGACTCGTCGAGCCAAAGGATTGATGGCTGTATATGACCGGGCATTGGTAGAAATCAATCCGGAGGACGCTTCCCGGTGGAATGCGAAAGATGGAACTCGTCTACGAGTAACTTCACGGCGTGGTAGTATCGAGGCAACTGCGTGGATCACGGAACGCGTCCCATCGGGTATGGTATATGCGAACTTTCACTTCCCAAATGCATCTGCCAATGAGCTTACACATGCTACCTTGGACCCGATAGCGAAAATCCCGGAGTATAAAATCAGCGCAGTAAGGGTCGAAGTTGTATAGAATGGTAATGAGCGAGGGTGGCGCATTGAGAATTTTGATAAAATTCCTTATGTGGAAGCTCAAGTGAACATTCTTAGTGTTACTTACTTTCTAAATGGGTTTCTGATGATCGCCATGCCGGTTGGACTGGCGATTTATTTAACGCGCAAATTCAATCAAGGTTGGCGGTTGTTCTGGATCGGGGCAGCAACTTTTATTATTTCGCAAGTCTTGCATATCCCATTCAATGCATTGGTAACTCCCATATTTAACCAGTCCGGTTTTATTTCCCTGCCAAAAGTCTTTCAAAACATTAGCCCCTCTGTTTTCCTGGGGGTAAGTGCAGGGGTGTTTGAAGAAATCTCCCGCTATGCCATGTTTCGTTGGTGGGCAAAAGATGCGCGCTCCTGGGGCAGGGGATTGCTCGCGGGTGCAGGTCACGGGGGTATCGAGGCAATCATCCTTGGACTGTTGGTATTTTATGGATACATCCAGATGATCATAGTGCGCGGGCAAGACATTTCAACATTGGTGACTCCAGATAAGGTTGAGTTGGCCAAAGCCCAAATCCAGGCATATTGGTCCGCACCCTGGTATATGACCGTGCTTGGGGCATTGGAGCGCCTGTTTACCATACCGCTTCATCTGGCTTGCTCAGTGCTTGTGCTACAGGCGTTTACACGCAAGAAATTCTGGTGGGTGGGTCTGGCGATCCTTTATCATGCTGCGGCCGATGGTGTGGCTTTTTTTGTTTCGCAGATTGGGTTTTCAGCGTTGGCTATCGAAGGGATCATCGGTATCTTCGCGATCATGAGCATCGCAATTATTTTTATCCTGCGCCAACCCGAACCTGTAGGAGAGCCAATTCCTCCCCTGATAAAGACGCCGGATTTCAAACCCGAGCCGGTTATCGAAAGCAAGGAAAACCTAGACCAGACACGTTTTAATTAGAGAGGCACTATGATCCATACTGATAATCTTGCAAAAAAGTTCGGCGTAATCCAGGCAGTGGAAGGTCTCAGCCTGGATGTGGCTGAGGGCGAAGTGTTCGGTTTCCTCGGTCCGAACGGCGCCGGAAAAACGACTACAGTCCGTATGTTGACATGTCTTATTGGTCCGACAGGTGGCTCAGCAACGGTAGCTGGGTTCACAGTCGGGCAACAAGATACGGAGATTCGCCGGACTGTCGGCGTACTGACTGAAACCCCAGGCATGTATGACAACCTGTCTGCCGAATACAACCTGCGCATCTTTGCTGAACTATACGAAGTAAAAGATGTTAAGGGACAGATTGAAAAATACCTAAAGATGCTTGGCCTGTACGAGCGCCGCCTGGACTCGGCTGGAACATTTTCAAAGGGTATGAAACAGAAATTGGCAATCGCACGTGCCCTGCTGCACGAACCCCGCATTCTGTTCCTGGACGAACCGACGGCTGGGCTGGACCCGGAAGCATCACACCTGGTGAGGGAGTTTATTTCTGAACTTAAGAAGGAGGGGCGTACAATTTTCCTATGCACACACAACCTGGACGAAGCCGATCGCCTGTGCGATCGCATCGGAGTATTCAAGTCCCGCCTTCTTGTGGTGGATACTCCAGCCAACCTGCGTGCCTCAGTGTTCGGTCGAAAGGTTGTCTTTCACCTGCGGCTGGCGGACGAGAATATCGCTGCTGCCGTGAGCAAACTTGGGTTCGCCAGGGAAGTGAAGGTTTTGGAGAACAAGCTGGTGGTCACTCTCGATAATCCCGAGGCACAAAACCCTGAAGTTGTGCGGGAGCTGGTCAAGGCAGGAGCGGATGTTCAGTTTGTTGGGGAACTGCGCCATTCGTTGGAAGAAGTCTATCTGCAATTGGTAAAGGGTGCATGATATGAATAAGATAAAAACGATTGTTCGTAAAGAATGGGCCGAAGTATTCAAAAATCGCATGGTGATTTTCACGGTGGCATTCCTGCCACTTTTGATGACAGCCATCCCGCTGGGGATCATTTATGGGACGCGTGGTACGAGCAGCGCAACGGCAGGGGGCAGCACCAGCAGCGGACTACCATCCGAAATGACTCAGTCCATGTGCCCGAATGGATTGAGCGGCTCGGACTGTTTCCAGGTCTTCCTGGTCAGCGAGTTTATGATGCTGTTCATGCTGGTGCCGGTGGCAATCCCCGTAACCATCGCTGCATATTCCATTGTGGGCGAGAAGACCACCCGCAGCCTGGAGCCGCTGCTGGCAACACCCATTACAACGGTTGAATTGTTGGTAGGAAAATGCCTGGCGGCTGTCATCCCTGCGATTCTGGCCACTTATGGTGCGTTTGGAGTTTTTGCGCTTGGCTCCTGGATCATCGTGGCAAATAAAACTCTGCTGAGCGCATTGTTGGATGCGCGCTGGCTGATCGCAATTTTCCTTGTCGGACCTCTCCTGGCTGTTATGGCAGTAACTTTTTCGCTAATGATTTCTTCAAGAGTTAATGATCCGAGAGTGGCAGAACAGGTCTCTATGATTGTTATCGTGCCGGTTCTGGCCGGGTTCTTTGGCCAGGTGGCGGGCCTATTCGTTCTGAATAAGCAGATTATTACAATAGTTGCCCTTGTTATGCTCGTGTTGGATACACTTTTACTTTACCTGACCACACGTGTATTCCAACGCGAGCAAATCCTCACCCGATGGAAGTGAATTCATGAAAAGAATCCAGATTGCAGTATTGATTTCGGTGTTGGTGAGCCTTTTCATCACAAACGCCGCCTCTTCTCAGACCGAAGAATTGACGCTTAGAATGTCGCGCGACTTTGGATATGGTGGCTTAAATAATGATATTCAAGGGTTGTTCTCCATGAAAGTATCCGGACCGGCCGACCTAGTGAGGGTGGTCTTTTATATCGATGACACAGCAATTGGCGAGGTTACACAAGCGCCATTCAATTTACAATTTAACACAGACAATTACCCTCTCGGCCTCCATAAACTGTATGCTGCAGGTTTATCTGCGAGTGGACAACAATACAGCTCTAACATAATCTCCAGCAATTTCGTCCCTGCATCACAGGGGAATAAAGCTGTGCTGCAAATCGTAATCCCCCTGCTGGTTATAGTCTTCGGTGCGATCCTGTTCTCTTTCATTCTCCCATTGATAACAGGGCAAGGTAAGACCCAGAAATTGCCACTTGGTACGGAACGCAAATACGGCTCGGGTGGCGGAATATGCCCGAAATGTCAACGTCCGTTTGCTTTACCGCTGTTCAGTATGAATATGGGTTTTTCAAAACTTGCCCGTTGCCCATACTGCGGCAAGTGGAGTGCGGTGCGTATCCAATCGTTGGCGAAATTGCGGGAAGCCGAGCAAGCCGAACTTGATTGGGGAATAGCGAAGGTGCAGGAAGAGACCGAAGCAGAAATACTACGCAAGGAAATTGATGATTCGAAATATCAGTAAGCCCAATTGAGTATTCCCCCGGTATCTAGCAAGCCGGAGGTTTTCATTTAGCTTTTTCAAGAATATCTGTTAATTCCCCATCTGTTAGAACAACGGGATTACCCTTCATGCTACTTGCTTTGCGCGCTTGAACGACAAGCCCAAGCATATCAGATGATTTTAATCCAAACTCCGTCAGAGGCTTAATTTTCATCTCCCGGCAAATATTCCAGACCCAGTTGGCACCATCTTCACCTGCAGCCGAAGCATCTCCGGTTAATAACCGGGCCACTTCAGAATACCGGGGCAAGGCGGGGGAATCAGGGAGGCGCTTCGATAAAGCATTTAAGTTGGCTTCCATCACTATCGGGAGCAAGCGAGCACATATTGCTCCATGTGGCGCACTCGTCAATCCGCCTAGTGGTGAGGCCAATCCATGCACTGCGCCCAATTGTGCATTTGCCAATGCCATCCCGCCAAACATGCTTGCAAGCGACATTTCTTCGCGAGCAGCAGCATCCTTACCGTTACGATATGAGGGTAGCAGGCCCCTCGCAATCCGGGGAATTCCATCCCGGCACACGGCGTCGGTTAGTGGGGAGGGGGCGTTGCAGACAAATGGCTCGATAAGTTGCGTCAACGCATCCAGCCCGGTATTGGCAGTGATAATTGGCGGCAAACTATATGTCAACTCAGGGTCGACGACAGCATACCTTGGAAGCAAATATGGACTACGCAAACTAACCTTGAGGCGGTGCTCGGGAATAGCAATGACCGCATTACGTGTCACTTCCGAACCTGTGCCGGCAGTGGTAGGAATTGCGATGAATGGAGCGGAGGAATTCTCGAACTTCTGTCTCAACCCAACGATTTCCAGATAATCAAACAGATCACCTGGATTAGACAGCATCACAGCGACGGTTTTACCCGAATCTAGAGTAGACCCGCCTCCGATGGCGATGACAATATCGCAAGCCCCCTCCCGGGCGGCGTGGAGGGCGTCCATTACACTCTGGGCAGTTGGTTCGCCCCGGACGGGGCAGGGAACGGGGCTCAGGCCCAAGGTTTTCAGCTGCTCAATTAGTGGGTCCGACAAACCAGACAGGTCGTGCAAAACAAATGGTCGGCGACCGAGACCCTGCGCTGCTTCGGGAACCTTTGAAACTGTTCCAGGTCCGAACAGGATATGGTTGGACGTGGAAAATTCGAAATGCAAGCTAATCACCCATAGAAATTGAATACCCTAAATCGCTGGGGAATATATTTTTATAAATGACGCGTGTACGCGGTTCTACCATCATCGGTTCGGCAATTTCACGCCAATGGGCATAATGCTTGGTTTCCTTGTGCCTGGCAGCGTCTTCAGGCGTGCGATATACCTCGATCAGCAAAAAATACGTCGGATCGTCAGCCCGTTGCATGACGTCAAACCGGGCAACACCCGGTTCATTTCCAGCAGATTTACCCGCATTTTGTTTTGTAGCAGCGATGAAGCCGTCGACCTGGGCAGGCTTCACATGAACGTGGACTTGAACGATATGCATGGCTTCTCCAGTTAGATACTACTAAATGCGCGTAGCCAATATCCTAATTATATATTTTCGTGAAAATTTTTTGCTGCTATAAAAGACAACCCATGTTCAGTCAAAGCCCAAGCTGATTTGTCACATGCGTCCACTTTGTCCATGAAATTCAATTGCATATTATCCCAATCGCCAGACTCGATTACTTCCTTCTTCTCGCGAAAGTAATCAAGAATGTCGGAAGGGTGGACACGATTCTTTTCCACTTCGACATCACCGCCTTCATGTTTGGCAGAAATGTTGGCAACGTGACCAGCGATTTCAACCAATTCGGCACGCCGGTCGTAGGGCTGAATAACAATACTCTTCCAAGTCTCAACAATGTGGTGCTCAAAGCGGACAACTTCTTCAAAACCGAGTGCCTTCCGGAATTCCGCGGTCAATTCCATGGTCTGATTATTTATGGAATTGGACCAATTGAATCCAATAAGAGGAGAGCTGCCGTCATCGCGACTGAAAAGTTTGGCAGCCAGCATGATCCATAGAGCATGGTAAGGGTTGTCTGAGCCAAAAAAGACCGAGATCTTGAACTGGATATCCACACCCAGGCGATAGAGAAGAAACCCCAGCAAGATTGTCCCGGCATTGAAGTTAAGCACATGCTGGACACCATAATTGGTATAGTAATACAGAAACTCGTCAAGCCACATCAAGGCGTGCTCATTTGGCTGGCCGATCCCGCCGAAGTACCCGGTGATGGTGGCGGGTCCTCCCAGGTGCGGGTTGGAGCCATCGGTGCCTTTAGTATCGAGCGTTTCCACGAAGGATGAACCCATGATATCCAGGGCTGCCACGATACCGGGCAGGTCGCCATCCATTTCAGATTCTTTCATTTTTCGGACAGCAATGAAGCGGCCTGGAACGAGGCTGCGGTCTTTAATGGCACGTTCGCACATTGGCCGGATCCAGGGAAAATACTGCAAAGCCGAAACTTCGAGAGTGACAGCAAAATCATCGGAGAATTTCATCCCCTTTACTTTGTCTCCCAGTACCCGGGACCGATATTCCGCGACAGATGCAAAAGCGCGACTATCGCGTTGTTCCATGAGCCATTTTAAATCACGAATGTACGCGGGTGCACGTTCTTCAACAATTTTCATCAAATGGTCGAGTTTGCGCGACTCGCGATGCTTGCGGTTGATCTTATCAGGGGTACCGTATTTGGCTACAACTGCCAGGAAGTCAGTCATCACTTTTTCGCCGGGGTCAAGCAAGACGGAATTGATGGCGTCCAGGCGATCTGTTGGTATGGCGAGTAGATGGCGCAGATCTGTGTCCATAATTCTCCTATTAAAGAGCGGGGGTTAACCTTGCTCTGATTAAATCAACCCAACATCTTCTTCAATTCATCGAATTCGTCATCTGGCATCCCAAACCAATTCTCCGGCTGTGGGAATTGCTTACCGATTACTTCGTTGTGGTAATTCTTCAAACCGTTGAGAATTACCTCGCCTGCGTTGCCGTAGACTTTCGCCATCTTAGGCTTGAACTTTGGATAAAGACCGAACATATCATGGTAAATGAGAAGTTGGCCGTGCGCGTCGGGTCCGGAGCCAAGAGACATGATGATGCAGTTTTCAGCTCGCTCGGTGATGAGTTTACACAACCGGTCGGGAACCATTTCGAGAAGAATGCAAAAAGCTCCGGCTTTTTCGAGAGCTTTGGCGTCGTCGAGGATTTTTCTCGCAAGCAAAGCGGATTTGCCCTGGACGCGGAAGCCACCCAATGCACTGACAGATTGTGGTGTCAACCCAAGATGACCTATAGCAGGAATGCCGGCGTCCACAATACCCTTGATGCGGTCAGCCATAGCCATACCACCTTCCAGCTTGATTGCATCACATCCGCATTCAGCCATAAATCGGCCAGCGTTGCGGATGGCTGCCTCAACTGAAGGCTGGTAGGTCATATAGGGCATATCCCCTACCACGAAGGCAGTGAGGGCGCCACGGCGGACTGCCTGGGCGTGACGGACCATGTCGTCCATTGTGACGGGCAGAGTGCTGTCATAGCCCAGCATGGTCATACCCAGACTATCACCGACCAGGATCATTTCGATCCCGGCCTGTTCCTGCAGGAAGGCAGTGGGGTAATCGTAGCAGGTCAGCCATGTAATTGGTTGGCCGTCGGCGACTTTTTTAAAGAGATAGGGTAGAGTGATTTTCTTTCGAGACACTACTTGTGATTCAGGCATGGTTTACTCCTTTATAGAATTTGCGGAGAGAACATTCGTAGTATAGAGTAAAACGGATGGAGAGGCAAGTTAAATGGTAAATGTTTAAAAGAATGCTTTTCACCGAAAGTCAGACAAGCCGCCTTTCCTAGTGACATTATTAAGGAATTTTAGCTGAATTTTTGATAATAAGAAGGAAATTGCGAGTATAATAGTTGCGTAGCTCAACTATTTGCCCTTGAAACTATACCGAGACAGCTATGAAAAAGTCAAAATTCAATCAAATCATAATCGACAAATATTGGGAAAGCGTCCCACCCGCATGGCGGCAGACGCGAAGCAAAATCCGAACTATCGCTGTCGAAAGATTTCAAATGACAGAGGAGCAATTCCAGGTTCTGAGGCGAATCCGCAGGGGTAGTGCTTCGGTTAGCGCCCTGGCAGAGGCCAGCCAAACCAGCCGCTCAGCTGTCAGCAAGGCAGTAGACGTGCTCGTGCGCAGGGGACTTGTCGTCCGCAGCCAGGACCTAAACGACAGACGCAATATTCCTTTGGCGCTTACGGATGAGGGTCAACGCGTAATGGATTCCATTTTCAATGAAGCCGAGGAATGGTTATCCGCCCGTTTCGAACACCTCAGTCAGGAAGAACTGGAGGCTCTCTTGGAAGGTATGGAAACTCTCCGCAAAGTATTTTCGAACTCATAAGCTTAAAACCCCCTCATGAAACATCTCATCAAATTACGTATTTTTATAAAACCCTATTATTGGCAACTCACGATCAACATAATCCTCCTGTTGGGCATGACTGGACTTTCACTGGTGGTACCGCAGATTATCCAGGGAGTGATTGATCAAGGCTTAAAAGCTGGAGCTACCGCATTTCTGGTCCGCTCAGCGCTGATTCTAGTCGGAATTGGGACAGGCACAGCAGTCCTTAACCTTGGGCAGCGATATCTGACCGAATGGGTAGGAGCGCATGTGGGTTATGACTTGCGCAATGCAATGTATGACCGCATTCAATATTTGCCGTTCACGTATCATGATCATAGTACTACCGGGCAGTTAATCAACCGCTGCATCGAAGATGTGCGAGCTGTCCAAACCTTCGCAGGAGATAGCCTGGTTCAGATCGTCCAGTTGTTTGTACTCTCGATGGGGGTCATAGTGGTTCTTGTTGCCCGTAACCCATGGATGGCGCTCATCGCTCTTATGCCACTTGTCCCGATGGTGATGATGACTACTGATTTTGGTCAACGCATCACCCGCCTCTTTTACGACGTAGACAATACTCTTGGCGACCTCTCGGCTCAGCTGCAGGAGAACGTGTCTGGAGTCCAGGTCGTCCGCGCGTTTGCCCGTGAGCCGCACGAGATGGAACGTTTTGACCAGATCAATCGCTCCTATTTCAAGGCACGGGTGAAAGTCATTGGAGAATGGTCTAAGGTTATGCCTACCACCAACCTGCTCATCACCATGAGTACCATCCTTATTTTGATGGTCGGGGGTCCACTGGTCCTGCAAGGAAAGATGACTGTGGGCGAGCTGGTGGCTTTCAACGCTTACCTATTGATGCTATCGGGACCAGTACAACAATTGGCCTGGCTCGTCAACGCAATCGGGGAGTCGGAGGCCGGGGCACAGCGGGTGTTGGAAATACTGGATCACAACCCAGAAATCCAATCCCCTGTGGGAGCCGTTGTTAGAGGTACCCTGAAGGGCTGCGTGGAATTTCGGGACGTTTCATTGCGCTACCAAGACGAGAAGATCGACGCCCTCACAGATATTAATCTAAGTGTCGAACCCAACCAACTCATTGCATTGATTGGGCAGACCGGTTCTGGAAAGACCTCACTGGTCAACCTCATCCCGCGCTTCTATGATGTGACAGAAGGCGCCGTGCTGGTGGATAACGTGGATGTGAGGCAAGCCGAGATTGTGTCCCTGCGGAAACAAATCGGAATCGTGCTTCAAACATCACTGCTTTTTTCCGACTCCATCCGCGAGAACATCCGTTATGGCCGTTCCGAGGCAAGCGACGAGGAAATATTCTCAGCGGCAAAAGCAGCCCAGGCACATGATTTCATCGTCAAATTTACCGAGGGTTACGAGACTCTTGTTGGAGAGCGCGGCGTGACTCTTTCCGGCGGACAGCGTCAACGGATAGCGATCGCCCGAGCCCTAATAATGGACCCGCGCATTCTTATCCTGGATGATTCGACCTCCTCCGTGGATACCCAAACAGAACAACTAATCCAGGAAGCACTCGACAAGCTGATGGAAGGTCGCACCACATTCGTAATTGCACACCGCCTCGCTACTGTCCGTCGTGCGGACCTTATCCTGGTGATGGATGATGGTCGAATTGTCCAGCGGGGCAGGCATGATGAGTTGCTTTCTCAAGGCGGCCTGTATAAGGAGATTTACGACCTACAGTTGAGCCAACAAAACCGATACCTGGAGGAAGAGGTACCGGATGATGAGCTGCTATCTCATCGTCAAGATCCAGATTCCCTTAAGGGCCGCCGCACATCGGATCGATCGTTATCTTAAAGAAAATATAAAACAATGACTTCCACTACCATTACCCCACCAACGTATGTCACGCAGTCTGAAGAGCTTTATGATAAAAGTGTCAATCCAAAGACAGCAAAACGGCTGATTGCATTCACCCGTCCCTATATGCGCAGGCTGATCCTGTGTGCCATGCTGATGTTCATCGCCTCTGCTGCATCAGTGGCGGGGCCTTACTTTGTCAAAATTTCCATTGATAGCGGTATCAACGCCGGCAACACCTTTATCCTGCGCTATACCATCCTGGCTTATCTGGTTGTGTCTGTGATCCAGTGGGTAGGCACATATTTCCGAGTCAACATTATGGCCTGGGTCGGACAATCCATCATTTATGACCTGCGCAAGAAATTGTTCGCCCACCTTCAGGATCTATCGCTTGGGTTTTACAGCCACTATTCAGTGGGACGCGTCATAACCCGGGCCATCAACGATGTGGAAACGCTGCGAGACTTCCTTACCTGGGCAGTATTGGCCATCGCAAGGGACGTTTTCACGCTGGGGCTCATCATTATTGTGATGCTGGATATGGATTTGCACCTTGCGCTTCTCACGTTCAGCGTGCTGCCCATCATGGTTCTCATAACGATCGTATTCCGCCGCGCATCGCGCATTGCCTACCGGAAAGTACGAGCCGCCATCTCCTGGGTGAATTCGGTGTTGGCGGAAAATGTAAACGGAGTCCGCGTGGTACAAGCTTTCTCACGCCAGAAGCAGAACTACGAACATTTCCGGGATTACGTCAACCGGTATCACCTCGGACGGGCTATCGCTACTGCCCGCATCTCATCTGTTTTCAGCCCCAGCGTAGATGTTCTTGGAGCAATTGCAACCGGCCTGGTAGTATGGCTGGGCGGGACTGCAGTGCTTGGTCAGACAATCACTGCGGGGGTCCTGGTGGCATTCATTTTATACATAGATAGATTCTTTGAGCCGATCCGCGACTTAAGTCGCCGTTATGACGCACTTCAGTCCACGATGATCGGCTGGGAACGCATCATGGGTCTTTTGGATACGCCAGTTGAGGTCCAGGACGCCCCGCATGCCGGTGAATTGCCTGTCATCCAGGGCGAGGTGACCTTCGAGCATGTTTCCTTCCATTACTCGGATGACCCGACCCCGATCTTGATTAATGTTGACTTGCTTATAGAACCTGGTGAGACTGTTGCCCTGGTTGGCGAAACCGGAGCGGGCAAGACCACCATGGTCAAATTACTGTCCCGGTTCCATGACCCGACCGAAGGACGAATTCTAGTTGACGGGCACGATTTATGTTCGGTGACGCAGGCCTCCCTGCGAAGTCAAATGGGCGTTGTGTTGCAGGACCCATTTTTATTCAATGGCACGGTGGCGGAAAATATCCGTTTCGGACGGCTGGCCGCCACCGAGCCTGAAATCGAAGCCGCGGCGGAAGCAGTTGGGGCGCATGACTTCATTATCAATTTGCGCAAAGGCTACGAAACATCTGTCGAAGAGGGAGGAGTAATGTTATCCGTGGGCCAGCGACAACTGCTTTCTTTTGCCCGAGCCTTGCTGGCAGACCCGCGCATCCTTATCCTCGATGAGGCCACTTCCTCTGTCGATACTCAGACCGAGCAAATCATTCAAAAAGCCCTGAGACGGCTACTGAAGGGACGCACATCCTTTGTCATAGCGCACCGACTGTCCACGATTACCAATGCTGATCGAATTGTGGTCATCCATGATGGAAAAATCGTGGAACAGGGTACGCATTCAGAATTGCTGGCAGAACTGGGAATGTATTTCGACCTTTACCGGACGGGATTTAAAGAATAATTATAGAGCGGACGACATGACCGCTCTATAACATTGGTAGCTTCCAGAAAATTATGGCCACACGGAAAGGTTCTGCGGACTCGGTTGCCCTCTGGCTTTTGGGTTCCCATGGATATGTTTACCTTATTATCTTTTCCCAGCCCGGGAATATTTACGGCTGTACTACTGACCAGTTGGCCTGCGCAGACAAGCTATTAGGACTGGTCACAATCGCCTGGATATAAAAACTGCCGCAATCAGTCTTGTATGCTCCGCCTGGATCAAATGTTTGGGTGGATGCGCTGGGGAAGGTCAGAGTGACATCTCCCGGACTATTGCGGAAGGTGCCGTCACTGTTGTAAATCGAGACATGATAAACAATCGTCGATGGTCCATTGGTGGTGATGGTGACTTGAAAATTTACTGCGTTGGGTCCCCCGCAAAAACCATGCAAAACTGCGCCGGAACTGACGGTCACCGCAATGGAGGCGACCAGGCCGGTGGGGATGGGCACGATCGGCACAAGAGAGAGGTTGCCAAATGTGTTGGTCACAGATGTGGCTACCCAGCAGAACGTTCCTGGGTTCTGCGGACTCTCGATCTGCCACCAGGACATGTCTGCAATGGTGGCATGGATGGGAACCATGACCCCGTCATTCAATCCGCCTACAGAGGAATATCCGGTCCCCGGACCAAAGCGGCAGTTGGCTGGTTCTGTTTTTGGTGTAACTATGGGTGTGGTTGAAGTAGGGCTGGATGCCGCCGTAGGTGAAGCAGTGGAACTGGATACTGCAGTCGGTGAAGCAGTGTTACTGGATACCGCAGTCGGTGTATCTGTCGAACCAAGCGGAGATGGGGTATCAGAGGGAGTTATAACCATGACCGGGGCCATGAACATGCTGAAAGAAGTCGGCAGGTCCGGGTTCGAAGCGACTGGTATCGGGTAGGAGAGTACCGGGTATGAGCCGGAAAAAATCCAGCCGACCTTGGTGACCGAGACGTGGCAAGTTCCTGTCGGTAGGTTGATGAAATTAAACAACCCATCTGCAGCTGTGACCTGGGTCTGGTTCGGACCGCAATCGGCCAGCGTGACATCTGCTCCTTCCAGAACAACTTCTCCCGGGTCAATTGTGCCATTGCCGTTCATGTCACCATAAACAGCTCCCTGCACGATACCGCCAGTCACTGGAGTGGCAGGCACGCATGAGGCTAGAACAAATCCCCCGATGACAGCTACGCTAAGCAATCGAAATGAAAATTTGAATTTTGTCATTGTTTCCTCTCATTGGCTATGGATACAGGGATACTATATCATATTAGTCCCAATTACTATCATTCTTAATGGCAGGATGGGAGAACGATTCGCTTATAATTCCACAATATATAATTAATTTGCGTTCATATCCGAAGGAGGGAAAGATGTCCAACCTGGGTCGTCGTGGTTTCTCGATATTTAACAAATTATTCATGGTACCGATGTTTCGGCTTGGTTTTGGGCCGTTCATCGGAAACAGTATTACCGGGTATATCATGGTTTTGAAAACGATCGGTCGAAAAACAGGCAAGGTTCGTTATTCACTCGTCAGTTATGCCATTCATAAGGGAAATGTCTACTGCCTGGCGGGATGGGGACGCCTCACAGATTGGAATCGAAATTTGATCGCATCCAGGGAGGTCGAAATCATGCTTCCCGGAGGCACCCTTTTGGGGTAATGGACGAAGTTATCAATATGGAGGAAAGAAAAATCATTCTGCGCAAGATCCTGCAAAATGCAGGTTTTGCTGGATTTTTGGAAGGCTTCAATCCATATCGTGTAACAGATGAGGAATTACTTCGAAAAACGGCAATTATGCCTCTTGTGCGTATCCGACCAGCCGGAATTGGGAGCGGTTCCGGGGATCCTGCAGGCTTTGCATGGGTAGGGACGCTTGTTTCTATCGCCCTGATTGTCATAACCATCCTTGTAATGACCCGTTAATCCCGGAAATATATTTTATTTTTACTCCCACAAAATTCATTATTTTAGGGCTCTCGATTCTTCGGGAGCCCTTTTTGTTTGGGAAGATTTACTTTTCCAGCCGCTAAAATGTGGATAAATAGGGCGGGATAATATGAGGGAAATGCGCACAAGAACCAGTCAGAGGTTCATTTTCGGTTCGCATCCATTCCCAAAGTCCGAGTAAAACAAAGCTATTTCCGACCATCGACATCAGAACGGTACTCAGTGAGTGCGGAAAGTTGCACATATTGTCTCCACTAAACAACCTCCTAGATTCCCACGCACCAAAGATGCCAAAAACTTTGGAAGGATCCTGTTTATTTTATTGTAGGAACAGCGTTTGGTACCGCCATTCCGTAAGCCTGTTCCTTCTCATGCTTAAATTGCTGGGTGTACAGGCGATAATAGTGGCCGCGCAATTTGAGAAGATCGGTGTGGGTGCCCATCTCGGCGATGTGTCCGTCTTCGATGACCACGATGCGGTCAGCACGGCGAACAGTGCTCAAGCGGTGCGCAATAATGAAAGAGGTGCGTCCTGACATCAGGGCTTCCATGCCGCGCTGGATTAAAGCCTCCGTCAGTGTGTCCACGCTGGATGTAGCCTCGTCCATGATAAAGATCTCGGGTTTTGAAAGCACGGCGCGCGCCAGGCTGATGAGTTGTTTCTGCCCGACCGAGAGCAGATTACCTCCTTCACCAACCCCCTGATCATAACCTTTCTCGAATGACGTAATAAAATCGTGCGCGCCGGCAATCTTTCCCGCGGTTTCGACTTCATCATTCGAGGCGTCCAGCCGCCCGTAGCGAATATTCTCGCGGATCGACCCGGAGAATAAGTGCGGTGTCTGGAGTACGATTCCTATCCGTGAATGGATGCTCTGCAGGGTGTAGTTGGTGTAATCCCTGCCATTGATGAGAATCACTCCTTCCTTCGGTTCGTAGAACCGGCAAAGCAGGTTAACGATGGTCGTCTTCCCACCACCAGTCGGGCCGACCAGGGCTATGGTCTCACCCGGGTTGACCTTCAGGGTAAAGTCAGTCAGGATAGGCTTGTGATCCTCATAGTAGAAATGGACATGTTTGAATTCGATCGCGCCTTGAATTGTTTCCGCGGGGTAAGATTCCGGCATGTTCTGGATCTCTGGGATGGTATCGAGCAATTTAAAGACACGCTCGGCTGATGCGATGGAATGCTGCATGTCGGCGTATACACGTGCAAGATCCTGCACCGGCCAGATCATAAATGTCAGATACGAAACAAACGCGTGGATGTCGCCAACAGTAAATTTGGCGGTCACACTTTGCATCCCGCCATACCAGACAATGGCACCAAGTGCAAACGCCGCGACGATCTGCACTGTCGGTAGAAAAAGTGCTGATAACCAGGCAGCACGGTAGGAGGCTTTGAACATGTCGTCCGTCAGAACGGAAAACTCCCTCAGGTTCTCGTCCTCGCGGCCGAGGGCCTTGACCACGCGTACACCCTGGATGTTTTGGTTATATTCACCGGTGATCTTAGAATTGGCTCGGCGTGACTTACGGAACTCAACCAAGATCTTCTTGCGAAAGTTGATGGCGATGATTAGCAGGATCGGGATGATCGCAAAGACGATCAATGCCAATTTCCAGTTCAGGATCATCATGAAGATGACCGAGGTGATAATGCTGACAATTGCCCAGGTCACATCCAGTGTACCCCAAGTCATCAGGCTAGAAATACGGCCCGAGTCAGAGGTTACCCGCGCCATCAGACGCCCAACTGCATTTTGGCTGTAGTAGGTGAGCGACAGGTCCTGCAGGTGGTTGAAGACTGCACGGCGAATGTCGTACTGGACCCGCTCTCCCAGGATGCCGACCAGGTAAATAAAGATAAATACCGAAACAGCCTGCACCAGTTGCAGCCCTCCATAGTATGAAGCGTACCTCAGCAGGATGGGAATACTCTTTTGCGCGATGCCCTGGTCTATCATGTCCTTGTTTATGTAAGTGAAAAAGGCGTCCAGGCTCGCGGTGAAAATTATTGCAACAAGGAATCCTACCATCCAACGCCAGTGAGGCTTGACGAGACCAACTATGCGTTTGAAGGTTGGAGTGGTCAGTTGACTAGTATATTCTTCCTCTTCGAGTTCAATCAATTCGTCTGGCATCGTTCAATCTCCGCTAGGGGCACTATTTCTCTTGCCACTATAGATCATAAAGAAGCAATCTCTTCATCCAACTCATCGTCAATGCGAGTCTGGATATCGTATATCTTACGGTACATCCCATCCTGTGAAACCAATTCCTCGTGCCTGCCCATTTGGACGATCTCACCCTTATCCATTACCAGGATCAAATCGGCGTTCATCACGGATTGGATGCGGTGTGCAATGATGAATGTGGTACGGTTCTTCATCAGGCCATTCAATGCAGAGCGGATCTCTGCTTCAGTCCCTGTGTCCACACTTGAGGTGGAATCGTCCAGGATCAGGATGCGCGGGTTCTTTAGCAGGGTGCGAGCTACGGCAACTCTTTGCTTCTGCCCGCCAGATAGAGTCACACCCTTTTCTCCGACCAAGGTGTGGTACCCGCCCGGGAAGGACATGATCACATCATGGACGGCTGCAGCGCGGGCGGCTTTTTCCACCTCTTCCTGCGGTACGTCACGGCCTACTCCATAAGTGATGTTTTCAAGAATGGACCGGCTGAAAAGGAAGGGTTCCTGCTCTACAATTCCTATCTGCTTGCGCAGGTACTCACGCGGGTAATCCTTCAATTCCTCATTGTCGAGCAAAATGTGCCCATCGGTGTAATCGTGAAAACGAGGCAACAGGTTGACCAACGTAGTCTTGCCTGAGCCAGTCGACCCAAGCAGAGCGACGGATTGTCCTGGCTGGACAGAGAATGAGATATCCTTCAGAACGTCGCTGTTTCCATCACTATATTGGAAGGAAACGTTCTCAAAGACGAGGTGGCCGCGCACTGGTCCGGTAATGTTCACCGAACCCTCTGTCAGGGGTTCCCGTTGTTGCTTGACGATTTCCATCAACCGGTCGTAAGAGACGAGGCCGGTGGAAGTGTTGACTATGATTCGGCCCAGGTTGCGCATAGGCCAGATGAGCCAGACAACCAATCCGACATAAGCCGGGTACGTGCCAATTGTGATCTCGCCATGGACGACCAGGATACCTGCGAAGATAAATCCAGCCAGCATTTGAAAACCACACAAAAGGTCCGAAAGCGGCCAGAAGAGGGATTGCATCTGCATGAGCTTTCGACCTCGCAAAAACTTTTCCCAGTTGTCTTTTTCAAATTTATCGATCTCATAACCCTGGCGCGCAAAGGCTTTAACCACTCGCACGCCAGTCAGGTTTTCCTGCAGGGTAATGGACAGCCTGGCCTCCTGTTCCTGGTAGGATTCGTAAGCTTTGGTCACTTTCGTGAAGAACCATATGGAAACTATCACGATAACCGGAACAACCGCGATTGAAGCCAGTGCCAGTTTCCAGGATAGCCACCAGATTGCAATGAAGTTGATTACGAATAGCAGCAAAATGCGTCCAACACCAATGGCCTGGTCGTTGAAGAAAGTCCGCACCGAGTCTACGTCCGAGGTCACCCGCTCGATCAAATCACCCGTCGGGGTTTTACTATGGTAAGCAAAAGACAAGCGCTGGATGTGGTCGAACAAAAAGTTGCGCAAACGACGGGTAATGCTTTCTGCGGAGTAGGAGGCAAGCCTGCTGGATATATAGGCGAATCCTCCCTCGAAAAGGGCGAGACCTACAAATGCAAGCGCGATCAGGATCAGGGTCCTGGAAAGGGTGCCGGCGAACGGTGCAACATTTCCGACCACTGTGTCTGCAAAATTCCGCAGCAGCAGATAGGTAAGCGTTTTAGCAGTCGCAGAAACAGCCAAAGTCAGATTTGCTGCCGCGTACGTGAGACGGTACCCTGTCATCATACGCAGCATCCCGGCCAGTTTCTTTTTACTTAGGGCTTTGCGAAAATCAAAATAGGTTGAAGGAGTTTTGGTAAGAACCATATCGTTTTCCTGTAGGATCGGACAGTATCCGTTTAAGTGCAAAAAAAAACCACGGTGCTGGAGGCACCGTGGGATAATGACCACTTACGCTAACCTTTACCGGTCAACAGGCGCACTCCGAGAAGGAAGAATCATGCCAGCCGCATCAATAGAGCGGATAAGCAAGAAACTGACAGAATTCTTGATGAACATGATGTGCGCCTCCTTCCCTTAGAATTATATTAACGGTCCAGAGTCTATCATCGGAGTGGGGGAGTTGTCAAGGAAATTTACAAATCAATCACCTGGTGTGACCTTTAGGGTCAAATCATTGATCCACTTGCGTGAAAAATATCGACCCAGCCCCAAGACGAACTTAGTGACTTCTTCGCTCAGAGTCAATGCATACACTAGCTGAACCGGGAGGTGAAGCAGGAACGCGCCCGCCGCGGTTGCCGGCACACCCACAAACCAAATAATAAAACCATCCAGGAAAAGCGAGAAACGTGAATCCCCGCCGGGGCGCAGGATACCAATAATAATTACATGGTTGGCTGAGCGAACCGACATGCCGAGTGCCAAGACGGTCAGGATTTTGCCTGCGTCCAAAACAACTTCCGGTGAAACTTTAAAGAACTGTAAAAGGTTCCCAGCAAATAAATAAACCAGCAGGCCCATTAAAGCCGCTCCGACAATTTGAAGGCCGAGCGAACGACCCGCATACCGGAATGCCTTTTCATTTTCACCCTGACCGATAAGGTTGCCGACCAGAACTGCAGTTGCGTTCCCAATTCCGAGAAAGATCACAAAAACAAGTTGATCTATTGTTGCGACAATGTTGATAGCAGCGATGGCATTTGTACCCATATGCGCATAGATAGCGCTGTAAGTGGTGACGCCCATAGACCACAAGAACTCATTCGCGATAACAGGCATTACTGGTTTGAGTACCGAAAGCAGAAACTTAAAATCCATTTCGATCAGATCGCGCAGCGAAGCTGCAGACGGGTTCAGACGGTTCCAATATACGACCACCAGCATTCCCACGCATTCAAGGACGCGCGCGATCAAGCCGGCAATCGCCGCTCCGTTCACCCCGAGAGCAGGAAGTCCAATTGCATCCCAGCCAAAAATTAAAGGATAGGCGATCAAGATATTCAATCCCAAAGCGGCAGTACTGACAACTAA
>DASVKG010000230.1:0-5304 GCA_036385495.1 Anaerolineales bacterium
GGGACCAATTCCGCGATTTTCAAATACCCGTCCGCACACAGAGCCTCCAGCGTTTCCAGATACTCCCTCCCGCTGACGTACAGCGCGTTGTTGATAGAGACCAGCCAGCCGCCGTCGTTGATCAACGGGCGGACTTTGTTAATGAGCCGGGCACTGTCCGTGTTCAGGGCCAGGGTGCCTTTGGGGGTGGCCGAGAAAAAGGGCGGGTCCACCAGCACACAGTCGAAGCGGTCACCCGCCCGTTTGAGCCGGTTGACCTGTGACCAGAAATCCCCGACGATAAAATCCGCCTTGTTTATCGGGAAACCGTTCAGAGTGTAGGAGGTCTTGGCGAGGTTGAGGAACGACCGGCTCAGGTCAAGTTGCACCACGCGTGCCGCCCCCCCGGCGCAGGCCGCCACACCCAGGCTGCCGGTATATGCAAAGGTGTTCAGGACGGTCTTGCCGCCCAAGTGCTGGAGAGCCCACTGGCGCAGGCTCCGTGTATCCAGGTACAGGCTGGTATCCCGGTTCATGCACAGGTCTAGGGCGTACCAGACCCCATGCTCCTGCACCTTCCGGTCGGGGCCTTCGCCGAACAGGAGTTTCCCCCGTTTCTCCTCCGCCGACTGGCTGTTGCGGGTTTTGACGATCCCGGCCTGCAGCCAGGGGAAGCGGTCTTGCAGGAAAGCCTGCGCGGCGTGTACCCGCGGCAGGCCCAGTTCCGGCATCCCGGCGTAATTGTGCAAAACGGCGGTTACCGCGTACAGGTCCACTACCAGGTCGGGACAGCCCTCCGCAAAGCCGTTGAACAGGCGGAAGGCGGTCTTGTGACCGGTGTCGAACAACGGCTCACGCGCTGCGGTGGCTTTTTCGAGTAAGGAGATGATTGGCTCTGGCATGTGAATCTTATCCATCCAATCCTGGCAAGACTAAAATGCGGGCGGGGTGAGGGGTTTGCCTTTGGCGCCTCGTCCCACGAGGATGCTTCGCGATGGCGCCTCGGCTAGAAAAATGGCATGAGTTTTAGCAGATTGATATATTATATCGATATTCGGATATGATCCGGACTGTCCATAGGCTATTATACTGCCCGTGAAACCAGATCTTGGTCGGAGCTGAAAATTCCACCCAATCCTCCATCGCCAGCCTCACATCCTTTGGCGTCGGTGCGGACGCGGCTTCGTGACAGCGTACTTGTAGGGAAAGCACCCCCGATGGGGGCTACACCTTCAGACAGGTAGTGCGGGCGCACGGGGGGGTAGTGTCAGGAGCGGGATGGTGTGTCAGGGGAGATTGGCTGAGACATCCTCAGCCAGCTTCTGCACCAATGCGGCATCGTCACCCAGGACCTCGATACCGATTTGATTTAACTTTAATTTTGTCTTGGCCCTTCCCGCTTAAGGCAGGTGACTGAGTAATAGCTCAACATCCGCACAGTGTGGACTGTGATATAATTAGACTAAACTTATCACAATAATCTAAATAATTCCGTAAGCAGTAAAGGAGAACCAATGCAAAAAATCACCCCATTCCTGTGGTTCGATGACAAAGCCGAAGAGGCGATGAATTTTTATACTTCCATTTTTAAAAATTCAAATATTGTGAGCGTTACCCGATACGGAGAAGGAGGACCGGGACCGAAGGGGACGGTGATGACGGCAGTATTCCAACTCGAGGGGCAGGAATTTTCGCGCTCAACGGCGGCCCGGTATTCACCTTCTCGCCGGCCATATCGTTTTTCGTGAACTGTGAGACGCAGCAGGAAGTGGACGAGCTGTGGGAGAAGCTCTCTGAAGGCGGAGAAAAAGGAAGATGCGGCTGGCTGAAAGACAAATATGGTCTGTCCTGGCAAATCATTCCCTCTGTTTTAGGCGAGCTGATGCAAGATAAAGATGCTAAGAAATCAGAAAAGGTCAGGCAGGCCATGCTTCAAATGGATAAAATTGACATAAAAGCTTTAAAGCAAGCCTACGAGCAAGGATAATTCAGCCTCCCCCCGCCGGGGGGAAAGCCACATTGTCCCCGCAAGGGGAGACCCCCGAAGTCTAAGAAACTTCGGAGGTCTAACTTCGGCGCTGACCCAATAATGGCTAGCGTTTAGAAAGATAGCCGAATATTATTCAGTAGAACAAGCTGTAGAAAGGATTCACATATGCATAAGAATCTCATCGACAGAACTTCGATTACCATTCACACTTCCAGCACCAATGTATGGAGTGCGCTTGTGAGCCCCGAAGCGATCAAGCGATACATGTTCGGCACGAATGTAGCCTCGGATTGGTGTGAATAGAGACTGCTATCCTTTTGGTGAAGCGCTAAATCAATTATTTTTTTCTGTCGGCTTGCCAAATACCAATGCTTTCTCAGCCGGGTGGGCCTCCTTGGCAATCTCGACCGTTTTCGTCGGGGGTTGTGTGGTGATAAGTGTAGGACTCAAATGCTGTATATCATTTACCGCCAAAAGTTCCCCCCGATTGCTTTCCACTTTGAATCGTGTTATAGAACAATTGCTGACGGTCGTACGCCACCACCGCCAGCGTTTTTCTGGTAGATACCAGGACAATGCCGCCGAGATCACACCGGCGTGAGCGATCACAGCAACTCGTTGATTGGGATGCCTGGCCACGATGTCCAATAACACCGCTGAAACGCGTCCCTCAATTGGCCATCGAATAGGTCTGCCTGCGCGAGCATCCAGATAATCTTCTACAAGATCAGTAATCGAAAGGATCTCCAAAAACATCAACGCAGGCAGCTCGGTAAACCGTACTTCCTGAATGCCCGGCCGCAATTCCGCGTTTTGTCCGATTTTTGCACCGATAATGCGTGCAGTTTCCTGCGTGCGGCGTAGAGGGCTGGAGTAAAAACCATCGAGATGGTTTTGTGGAGCAGTAAAATACTGACCAGTCTTTGCAGCTTGTTCCTGCCCAAGCGTTGTCAGGGGTGCATGAAAGTAGTCCCCGTTTATGCGCACAGCATTGCCGTGTCGGATGAGAATAAGTTCCGTCGCCATTAGTTGATCGTCATTCTTTCGAGAATTCGTTACGGCGAAAGGTCTACCGCAAAAAACGATAATGGATGGTCGACACGCCTGCATCGATCATCAGGATAGGTGCTTGAACCATTGCCAGAGTCCTCATAAAACGATGGTTACTTGGAAACCGGGGAAACAGGCTCAGGCAATTCCTTGGCAGCCTTTTCAGGCGCAATCACTCGCAGCGCCCTTGGAAGGGCCTTGATCCAAGCCGTACCCTTTCCCACTATAACGCCCTCCGCGGCAATATCAAGCTTTGGGGAAGTTTTCACCTTTATTTTTCGCGCCCGGTAGCGTTGGATGCGTCCATCAGGAGTTGAACCTTCATGGGCTGTCTTGACGAAATAACTGAACAATTCAGCCATGCTAAAACCCGGATATACAGCAATGTCCAGGAGTCCATCTTCCATTGAAGCATCCGGGGCTACCAGGTTTTTTACTCCAGAAACAGGAGTGTTTGCAATTGTCACTAACATTGTTTCAACTTCTATTTTACTTTCGTCATCCAGAGTCAGATTCACTGTGGGTTTTGGTTTATATTTCAGGATGGTCTTGAGCGCATCCATGGCGCCCGCATATTTGCCATTAGGAACATCACTAATCATGGGATAGAGAGTTGCTGTAAGGCCAATGGCAGACACCATTGTGTCCTGAGGCGATCAAAGCACAGGCTTCTATCAGATCTTCAGGGATCCCCAAACTCCCGGCAATATCATTTTCAGTCCCTGCCGGGATAATTCCCAGACGAATCTTGGAGCCCGCTATTCCGCGAATTACCGCCCCAAGCGTGCCATCCCCGCCCATGGCGATCACAACATCATAGCCATCTTTAACGTCTTTCCTTGCAATCGGGATGGCTTCTTTTTTGGGTTTGGCCAGAGCTTCATCAACCTTTACTCCATTCTCCAATAAATAGCTTGTAACTTGCTCGAGCCGTGAGGCTGCTAATAACACATTCCCGGCACCCAGGTTGGCAATTATTTTAGCGCGCATGGGTTTATTTTTCTTTGACATGTCAAATTCTCCTTTAAGACAATTTTTCGCTGTCTGTCAGCAGAATCATCCTTATGGCGGCATGAAAGATCGCCGATCCTTTTTATGCCTTCGAGGATTCAGCCTTTGCGACAGGTTGGTGCACGAAGAAGCGAGGTTTGCCCCAGCGATATAACTGGATGAAGGCCACCAGCGTCAGGGTGCCCAATAAGTAGGCTCCCAACACGTCGCTGGCCCAGTGTTCGCCCACGTAAATGCGCGAGACACCGACAAGAAGCACAAGGAGGCCAAAGAACACCAACAACAGGGTGCGTTTCAAGGATGGTTTCAGCAATGTAAAAGACAGGAACACTATGAAACCGTAAAAACCGGTATAGAACATGACGTGCCCGCTCGGGAAACTGTAATCGTTGAGCGTAGCGAGCACATGCACCAGAGCTGCGGCAGGACGCGGGCGCTGGATAAGATCCTTTACCAGCACATTGATCCCTATGGAAAGGAGTGCGGCTATTAACGCCGCCAGGGCTTCCCACTGCAGGCCAAAGCCAAGAATCAACAAAATGATCAGCGCGGTTATGATCACTGATTGCGGCGAAAAACCCAGCCAACTTACAGCGGTCATCAACCCTCCAAAAACCGGGATATTGATTGACTGGATGCCTAATGTTATCTGAAGATCAAGGGGGAAAGAAGGTGTCGTTTTGACCAGGAAAGTCAAAACAGCAAAAGCGGCAGTGATGATCAACAGCAATACAAGGAACAGCACGGCCCGGTAGCGCCGGACAGGAGCGGGCGCAGTCGCGGCACGCGCGGCCTTGTGGGCGCCCTCTTTAATCTTTTCAACAGGCTTTTTACCCTTTTGTGCTGGCATTCTTTACTCTTTTCCTTGCGCTGAGGCCTGGCGCGGTAAAATTAATCTTTGTCCTTGAGGGTATCTTCCACAGTTGGGGAAACAGGCACCGGCAGGTTCTCAGTTGCATCCTTCGGCCGGGGAGTATTGATCTCCGCCACTTGGGGGAAATGGTATAGCGGTCGGGCTTTCATGCGGCGTGCTCAGCCTGTTCCAGTTTTGAGAGCTCAGCACACAGCCCCGCCATTATGCGTCAAACTTACGATAGAACCAGGTCTTCACCAACTGGCAGGGCTTTTCCAAAGTCTGAAAGCCCGTTGATCCCCACCCCTGACCCGCTTTGGGGCGGGAGAAAAGAAGATCTTGGGATGTTGGGGGCGGCCCACACCCCCGTATCTTTCCCGATATCACGGCGATTCTCGAAGGATCATTTTAAGCAATCTGC
>DASVKG010000231.1:0-5174 GCA_036385495.1 Anaerolineales bacterium
ATCCAGGCATATTCAAAAACTCCGACAAACGGTGTGCCAAGAAAGAACCCGAGCAGGAGCAGCACCGCAGCAGGGATAAAACCCCACTTCATCTTTGCCAGCAGGGCCACCAGCAGGAATGTTAGTCCCAGCCCGACAAAAAATATTCCCCCGGTCTCAACGATGTTGAAGGCTTCACTTAAGGCAGACGTAATTCCCAAGGTGAGTAACACTCCCCCAGGGATGATGGCCCACCATTGAGCCGGCTGACGAAAGTACACTGCCCAGAAACCAACACCCATGCCGCCCAGGAAAGCAAGTCCGCCCCAGCCAATTTTGTCCAGGAGAAGAGTCGAAGCAGCCATACCGGCCAGGGTGAACCCCGGGATGGCTGCCCACCATTTCGAGCGGTCGCTAAAGAACCAGAATAGAAAAATACCCGCACCAATTGCCAGCAACCCAGCCCAGAAGAAATCCGTAGCGCCTTTGAGCACTCCCGACTTGTCCAGCAGCATCAGAATACCGCCCAGGATCAATGCCGAGCCTATTAGAACACGGTAATCGAAACGTTTCATTTTGATCATCTCTAGTTCACCTCAATGGAACCGACGCCGGTATTAATGGTCATGTCTATGCGGTTGACCGATGTGCTGTAGTCGATGGATTGATACAAACCGCTTTCGAGACGGGGGAAACGGGAATTTACGTTCACCGAAGTGATGCCGCTCTTGATCCGGATGCTGGCTGTCACGCCCGCCGGGATGCTGACTTTGAGAGACGAAGCGCCGGTATCAATATCTACATGCGTATTTCCGGCATTGGCGGGCAGAGTCAATTCGGTGCTGCTCGCACCGGTGTCAATGTCCAGGTCATTGACTTTAAGATCACTTAGGTCCAGGACCGAAGCGCTCGCTCCACTATCGATTTTCAAGTTCAGCGATATATCCCGGTTGAGGCGAATATCCCAATCCAGACTTTCGCCTGGCCACCATGCCCAAAACTGTTGCGATGGGCGCAGTTTGACCACCAACCGGCCGCCCTCCATTTGGCTTTTATAGCTCAGCCCATTGCCGAAAGTTCCGTTTATGATTTCACCTGACGCAGCGCCTGAGCGAAGCGTAAGCCTCCCGGCGCCATGGTCAAGTTTGATATAAGCGCTAGACGCTCCACCAAGGGGGATGGAAACCTTTTCGCCTTCCACTGGCTGATTCCGGGCAAAAAAACCGATAATCAGCCAGACGCCAAATGCAATAATTAGAAGCGGCCAGAAATAGCCGAAGATATCGCCGACAATTAAACCCATTTGTCTCAACAACAGAAGTCCAGCTAGAATAATTAGTACGCAACCCCAAAAGAGAGACATTCTTCTATGCATGTTGGATTCCTTTCTTATTTACGCCGCATGATACCGCGCACGATAAGCCAGATACCTAGCAGGAAGAGCAAGGCAATCGGGACGTACGCACTGAATGACCCGAAAATGGTCCAGGCATTAAAGAAGGTGGCAAAGATGGTAAACAAAATGGCGCAAATGACCAGCAGTCTCAGCCCTTCTCGTAAATTTGCTATAAAATTTCCACCGATAATCCCAGACAGAATTTGGCCAATGCCGACGAACCCCGGGATCAGCGTCCACATATATGCCCAGGATCCCCAATTTCCGGTGGCGTTCTGATAATACAGGATTCCACCTATGCCGGCCACAATGCAGGCTGGGACAGCCATGTCTGGCGCACCGACCAACAAGCCAATGGCCAGGAGAGCAGCTCCAGCCAACATGACCCACATAGGCCATTCAAAGGTCAGGTAGAGGATGTTGGCCAGATCAGGTTTGATGCGGGTGGCAATCAACCAGCCTGCTACTAAAATGAGGACCAGGCCTAAAACCAGCTGAGTGCGATTTTTCTTTTCCATTCGTATACTCCTTGGATAAAACAGGTTTCCTAGTATATGTACGCCAAAGACCTAAAAAAGTTACTTTGAGTTCAACATCGGTAATAAGTCAATAAGATTGCCTGTAAATCACCACAAGTTAATTATATGGTCTATCAAGAGATTGAGTCTATCATTTGGCTGAAATTTTACTAACTAAATGCGGTCTGTATGTTAGGTTCATTTTCGGGGCATATTCAAGTAAAGTTATCTAAGCGGTAGGGTCCTGACCGCAGTCATCACTGCCATGGGAATGTGAATTGAGCCCAGAATTGGCAGTCCCATTCCGGATGGTTTTAAGTACCGTTGGGTGGGGCTTTTCCAGAGTCGGAATATCCCATAAAAGGAGTGCTGGCGATCAAAGAATTATTATTTCAATTCTCAATGAGGCTTTACCGAATAGCCCATTTTACGATTTTATTTTAAAGTTTATCTGGGAGAAATAAAAAATTGAGATATCCTGACAATCAGCAATATCGGTTTCTGCTTTTACTGACTTCGATAATTGTTCTTAGTGTTTGGGGCAAACCTAAGGCTATTGCTTTTTTCCCGTAATATGTGACGGTCACTTCATAAGTGACCGTCAAAGCGCTATTGTTGCTTGGCGCGCCAATCTTTAATTATAAATGGCAAAAAGAGAAGCAGGAATACTATGACACCAATCAATTCCATGTATACCAAATAATATGGCCAACGAGGCAACATATCCAACAGGCTGGCTGTTGCAGGCTTTCCGTTAATATACAGGAAATCTGTTCCGAGCAAGATATTGATTGGAAAAATGATTACTGCGTAAATATTCAAGCCGATCACCACCCGCCAGAAGGATTTCCACGTCGGGCGATAACCTTCCACGATGGTCATGTAGATCCCGGAGGTGATCAATAGTCCATGCGAGATCATGGTCTGAAAGATGCGGTAATGAGGAAAGCCATAGATTCCCGCATCCGGCGTTAACAAAGCCTGCAATGCACCCCCAATCCCGATAAAATAAACGAACTCATAGATCGAGAATGTCTTGAAGATCAACATGAAGCCGGCCAGCCAGATCAAAATGCTGCAAATGTGCAGAGGCAGCATTGTTTTAATGGTCCAGTGTCCCCGGTACACGTTCTAAATGTGCCAGGAGGCCTCTTCAGCCCACAGCACGATTGCCATCGCCCAACGTACTGCGGTGCGAGTTTTCTCGGAGGATTTGCGGAAACTCAGCATACCGACATTCAAAAGAGCGATGACCATCAAGGCGACCAGGTGCCAAATCCCGAACAGAACAAATGGTGCACCAGTGTAATCGTAAGCGAAGTATTGAGACATAGTTTATTTATGGGGGATAACCCATACCAAAGAACCTTTGAACGGCGCATAATTGATCAGCACGGCACTGCCCCGGAAAACGTAAATGGTGTGGCATCTATAACCTGTCGCCCGTTCAGCTCCACATGGGCGTAGTGCCCGGCTGGGATAGCGCGCGTCAGAATGCGGCACCTATCATAAGGACGAATATAATTTCAACAGCCTGGAGAAACTCTTTCGCGCTGATCTGCGCCCCGGATTTTTGTTGGGTCATGAAGGCCTCCAATGAATCTTGGATGTTATAAGATATGAATAATGTAACCCAACGGAGCGTTACAGGTTACAAATACCCTCCGGTTAATTTTTGACTAACCTGCCAGAGTTTTTCAGCAACGGAACGATCATAAGATTCCAGGCTGGAATCAACCGGCTTGCAGTCCATGAAATATTTTCCAGTCACACCCTCCACATCAAGTGAAGCGGCCAGGAAAATGCTGGTCTGTGCGCCTTTTTCGGGCTTTCGCCCAAAAAGCTTGGCAAAAAGTTTGGCACATACCCCTAAGAGACCATTATTGAGAGGAATACCGGTATCTACGTAACCGGGATGGAGGGCGTTTACAGTCACACCGCTCCCTTCAAGTCGTCGGGCGAGTTCGTAAGTGAAAAGGATATTGGCAAGTTTGGACTGCCCGTAGGCGCGGAACCCGGAATAGCGCTTTTCACGTTGCAGGGCGTCGAATTCCATTCTTGCACCCTTATGGGACCCCGAGGCGACATTAACCACGCGCGCTGGGGCGCTAGCCTTCAACGCATCGAGCAGGAGATTGGTAAGCAGGAAATAATTCAAATGGTTGAGGGCGAAGGTCATTTCATAACCATCAGTAGAAACAACGCGCTTGTAGAAAAAACCCCCGGCGTTGTTTACCAGCACGTGTAGATGTGTGTGGAGCTGCCTGAAGCTGATAGCAGCCTCCTTGATGCCTGCCAGTGTTGATAAATCCTTAGCTATGAATTCAACCGGGTTGCCTGTTTCGGTTTTTATCGCCTCGGCTACCATTGCACATTTTTCTGCATTTCGGCTGACGATTGTCACTTGAGCACCCATACGGGTTAATTCACGCGCCGTTACCAGCCCAATGCCATTGGTACCACCCGTGACTAAAACAGTTTTTTCGTCCATTGGAGATTGCATAAAGACCTTTTTCAGAATAAATGCTTGGAAATCTCTGTGACATTGGGAAAAGATATGGGGGTTTTGGGCGGGAAAGGTCCGTCCAAAATCCCCAAATTTCCAGTTGGCTATCCAAATTTTTCTTTATAAAAGTGGAACAATTGAAGTTTAGAGCAAAAACCCGCTTCCGTCAAAGGGGTAAGATTTGGGCATTCCAGGTGGTAAATTAATTCCTGAGAATAAATACTGTATGGTTGAACGAAACGAGGGCACCACAGACATACCATTCTGTTTCTACAACATCCACTTACAGAAGACGGCTCAGTCCACGTCCACTTAGCAAACTTGCTTTTAGCCTGATCATGCGGCCTGAGTCGGGTGCGCTTCTGGTGGTTTGGGAGCGTTTCGCGAAAACAGCGGCATATTTCGAACTTTAGTATGCTCATCATTCGCGGCCAAGGATAAGTTTCCCCGCATCCAGGTTAAAATCGGGTAAAATCAATCGGCTGGTGGGCATTCGCGAACCATGCCTAACTTCCACCCATCCAGGAGATATTATGGACTTTTTCAAGATAGTCGAAGATCGCCGTTCAATGCGTAAATATGCAGAGATACCAGTCGAGGATGAAAAGTTGCATAAAATCCTCGAGACGGCCAATAAAGCTCCATCGGCGGGGAATCTGCAAGGCTACGAGATTTACATTATCCGCAAGCTGCAACAGCGCCAGGCGTTGGTCAAGGCTGCCTGGGATCAGGAATTCCTGGCAGAAGCCCCGGTAGTGCTAATCTTTTGTTCCAA